>JAHBYY010000086.1 GCA_019635715.1 Rhizobiaceae bacterium
GTCTGCGCTGCGGCACCGAAGGGACAATGGCAGCATCCGACATCGAAGGGCCGGGCGACGGCGGCACTGGATCCGGGCCGGCTCGTCCAGGCCTGTCGCTGCCGCAGCTATGGCATCGCTTCTGGCGCAGCGTTTCGCGCTATCTGCCCAAGCGGCTCTACGCCCGCTCGCTGATCATCGTCATCACGCCGATGATCCTGCTGCAGTCGGTGGTGACGCTGCTGTTCATGGAGCGCCACTGGCAGCTCGTCACGCAGCGCCTGTCGACCGCGGTGGTGCGCGACATCGCGGCGCTGATCGACCTGATCGAGGAGGAGCCCAAGCCTGCCGACGGTTATGCGGGCCTGATCCGCATCGCCCAGGACCGGCTGTCGCTCAGGATCGACCTTCTGCCTGCCGAACCGCTGCCGGCGCCGGGTCCGAAGCCGTTCTTCTCCATCCTCGACCAGAGCCTGTCGTCCGAGATCAATTCGCAGATCAAGCGGCCGTTCTGGATCGATACGGTGGGCAATTCCGGCATCATCGAGGTGCGCATCCAGCTCGAAGACAAGGTGCTGCGGGTATTTTTGCGCCGCAACAATGCCTACGCGTCCAATTCGCACATCTTCATCCTGTGGATGATCGGCACGTCGGTGGTCCTGTTGATGATCGCCATTCCCTTCCTGCGCAACCAGATCAAGCCGATCACCCAGCTCGCCGAGGCCGCCGAGAGCTTCGGCAAGGGACGGTCGATGCGGCCCGACTTCAAGCCGCGCGGTGCGGATGAGGTCAAGCGGGCCGGCCACGCCTTCATCCAGATGCGCGAGCGCATCGAGCGCCAGATCGAGCAGCGCACCGCCATGCTGACCGGCGTCAGCCACGACCTGCGCACCATCCTGACGCGCTTCAAGCTGCAGCTCGCCCTCGGGGGGGCGAAGCCCGACATCGGCGCGCTGAACCAGGACATCGAGGACATGCAGCAGATGCTCGAAGGCTATCTCGCCTTTGCGCGCGGCGATGCGCTGGAGGATACGGGCAGCTTCGATCTCGCCGCCTACTTCGCCAAGATGGAGGAGGAGGCGCGGCTGCGCAAACGCAAGCTGAGCATCTCGGTGACCGGCGGGACCGATCTGCTGGTGCGGCCCAACGCTTTCGGGCGGATGCTGTCCAACCTCATCGGCAATGCCTTCCGCTATGCCCGCTCCGTCGACGTCAAGTCGACCTATACGCGCGGCACGCTGCGCCTCGTCATCGACGATGACGGGCCGGGCGTGCCGGTCGACCGGCGCGAGGACGTCTTCAAGCCGTTCGTGCGCCTCGACGACGCGCGCAATCTCGATTCGAGCGGCACCGGCCTCGGCCTGTCGATCGCCCGCGACATCGCGCGCGGGCATGGCGGCGACATCATGCTCGATACGAGTCCGATGGGCGGCCTGCGCGTCATGGTGCGCGTGCCGGCGTAGAGGCCGCTGCCCGCGTCATCAGGATGTAACGGAATCGGTGTGGAACGGCCACCATGCGCAGCGCCGTCCGACTGGAAATTCCGACCGAGGCCGCAGACATCCCCGCCGGCGGTCCGAACAGGATCCTGATCGTCACCGATGCCTGGCGGCCGCAGGTCAACGGCGTGGTGGTGACGCTCGGCCATCTGGCGGACCGGCTGCGGAGCCTGGGACGCCAGGTCGAGCTCCTGACGCCCGACCGGTTCCGGACCCTGCCGATGCCGTCCTATCCGGACATCCGCCTGGCCCTGGCGATGCCGGCCGGCGTCGGGCGAATGATCGAGGCCCTGGCACCCGACCACGTCCACATCGCCACGGAGGGGCCGCTCGGCATCCTGGCACGGCGGCATTGCCTGAAGACGGGCCGGGTATTCACCACCAGCTACCATACGCGCTTCCCCGAATATCTGCGCGCGCGACTTCCGGTGCCGGAGCGCTGGTCCTATGGCTGGCTGCGCCGTTTCCACAACGCCGGGGGCGGCACGATGGTCGCCACCCCGTCGCTGCTGCGCGAGCTCGAGGGGCGCGGATTCGAGCGGCTGCTTCTGTGGTCGCGCGGCGTCGACACCGATCTGTTCCGGCCCGACCGGCCATCAACGCTCGACCTGCCGAGCCCGATCTTCCTTTACGTGGGCCGGGTCGCCGTCGAGAAGAACCTGCCGGCCTTTCTCGATCTCGACCTGCCGGGCAGCAAGGTGGTGGTCGGCGAGGGGCCGGAACTGCCGCATCTGCGGCGGCGCTATCCGGACGTGCATTTCCTCGGCCTGCGCTCCGGCGAGGCCCTGGCCGGGCTCTATGCGGCGGCCGACGTCTTCGTCTTCCCGAGCCGCACCGACACGTTCGGCATCGTCCTGTTGGAAGCGCTGGCCAGCGGCCTGCCGGTCGCGGCCTATCCCGTCACCGGGCCGGCCGACGTGCTGGCCGACGGGCGCGGCGGCGTCCTGTCCGAAGACCTGCGCGCGGCGGCGCTCGGCGCGCTGGCGGTTCGCCGCAACGAGGCGCGCCGCAAGGCGCTCGCCTTCAGTTGGGACGCCTGCGCCAGGCTGTTCCTGGACCATGCGCGGCAGGCCCATGAGGGGGCCGCCGCCGTGAAGCCGTTCTAACGTCCGAACTTCGGCGCGGCCGGCGCCGCGGCCGGCGCCTCCTTCCTGCGGCCCAGCCAGGTCAGTCCGCCCGCCACGACGAGGGTGATGGCGATCAGCATCAGCGAGAACAGCGGGCGGTACCAGAACCAGGCGACCGCGATCGTCGTCACCCCGACCAGCAGGGCCAGCACGAAGGCCGCGAGGCCGGTTCCCAGCCGGACGACGCTGCCGAGGAACGGGATCACGTCGGCGACGACGCCGAGCGGCGAGACGAACAGCGTGAAGCCGATGAACAGCACGACCAGGCCGACGGCGCGCAGGATCCAGGTCAGGATGGTGTTGCCGGCTTCGGCATCGGAGAACATCTTGTCGGCCGGAACCAGGCCTGCATCGACCATCAGCAGCGCGTCGCCTGCCTCGGTCTGGTAGGGTTCGAAGCCGCTGCCGCTCTGGCGCCCGACGATGCTGATCTCGCCGGCAGGCGCCAGCCTGTAGCCGATGCGGTAGTCGCCGATTGCCGGCGACGTCGGATTGCGGCCGAGATAGATGCCGCCGTCGACGATGCTGACCTGCGCCGTGCCCTGGTAGGCGTCGCGCACCGAACCGGCCTGGCCGGGCGACAGCGCCAGGGTGTCGCTCGCGCCGATCCGGTCGAGGATCGGCTTGCGCAGGGTGAAGGCGCCCATCGATGCCTGCGACACCTGATAGTCGTGGCTTCGGATTTGCATCGGTGGATTGGCGTGGCCTTGCGGCTGCTTGAAGCCGGAGGAGTCGATCGGCCGATCGTACCACCCTCTGGAGTAGCTGTAGGTGGTGACGGTTTCCTGGCCGCCGCCGAGCTTCGTCTCGGTCTCGGACTTCGTCTCCTGGCGCCATTGGTACATTTCGGCCGAACGCCGGAGCCGGATGCCGGCGGCGGAAATGCCGAAATCCGGATCGGCCGGCGTTTCCGCCGTGCTGACCATGCCCGTGACGTGAACCAGCCTTCCATTGTTGGATGGATCGACGCTGTCGGTCGGCACCGAGACGACGATGCCGGCACCCTCGGCCAGCGATTTCGCGGTCACGACCGCGCGGCCTTCATTCCAGAAGAGCAGCACCACCATCGCGACGATCAGGATCAGTCCGATGATGACGCCGCCGACAGACCGCTTGAGGCGGCCGAACCAAGAGATCGACGAGACTTCCCTCACAGAATCGCTCATGCCAGCCTCCTGACGACAGGCGGCACGATATCCCGCAATTTGCCGTGGCTGGCAATCTTCGACGCGCGCTGCCCCGCCGCATCATCCCGACCCGGAAGCGCCGCACAGGCAATCGCGTATCACGACGGGCGCAGGCAGGTTGGCGGCCAGGTATCGCCACCGAGCGCGGCACGCCTCAGAAAAGCGGCCCGCCGTCGGGGACCTTGCGCTCGATGGCGCCGAGAACGACCGCGCCTTCCTCGTCCGGAAAACCCAGCGTCAAAACCTCGGACATGAACTTGCCGATCTGCCTGGGCGGAAAATTGACCACGGCGAAGACCTGGCGGCCGACGAGCGTCTCCGGCTGGTAGTACTTGGTGATCTGCGCCGACGATCGCTTCACGCCGATGTCGGCGCCGAAATCGATCCTCAGCTTGTAGGCGGGCTTGCGCGCCTCGGGGTAGGGCTCGACCTCGACGATCGTACCGGCGCGGATGTCGACCTTGTCGAAATCGGCATAGGTGATCTCGGGCTTGCGCGCCGCGCCGGCCATGGCTCAGGCGTTCCCCTTGGTCTCGAAAAGGACGCTGGCCAGCGCCTCCTTGGCCGAGGTTCCGGACCAGACCACGAACTGGAACGCCTGGAAATAATTCTCGCAGGCATCGAGCGCGCTCGACAGCAGCATCTCGACCTGCCGGCTCGACGGCTCGACGCCGCCGGCCAGCAGCAGCGACTGCCGGTACATCACCGCGCCTTCCTGCTCCCACAGGTCGAAATGGCCGAACAATAGCTGCTCGTTGATCAGCGACAGAAGCCGCATCACCTCGAGCGTGCGCGCCTCCGGCACCTTGATGTCGAAGGCGCAGGCCAGATGCAGCGCCTCGAAATCCTCCATCCAGGAGAAGGAGACATGGTAGTCGGTCCAACTGCCGACGACCGATATGGCGATCTCATCGTCGCCGCTGCGCTCGAACGCCCAGTCATTCGTCGTCGCCACCTGCTCGATCACGTCGACAGGGTGGATATCGCGACTGAGTTCGATTTCGACCAGTTCCATCCGGCATCCCAACCTTGTGTCTGCCGCAGGGCCGGAGGCGGTGGCCGCCTGCATTCCGGCTGCCTGCCGCCGATCTTTCGACGGCTGCGAATCATGCAGCAAATTCAGTCTATTGATCGCGAGTCGGGAGACCAGTCCCTTTTTCCCGTGAGGCCGAATGGGGTGTGGAAAGGCTTGCCGTGCTGATTCACGAAACGCGACTAAGCGATTCAGGATGAACGGCTTTTGGACGCGGCGGGGACTGTGGAAAACTTCGGGGATAACCGCCCGGCAGAGCGACCCAGTTTTCGCAGGAATTGCTCTAGCCGATCGGATCGGAGGACGTCGCGGCCAGTCTGGCTTCGAGCGCCTCGATGCGGGCCGACAATGCCTTGTTCTCGGCGCGGGCCTTGATCGCCATCTCGCGCACCGCCTCGAACTCCTCGCGTTGCACCACGTCCATCGAGTTGAGCATCTTTTCGGCCTGGCTGCGGAAGGCGGTCTCGACCTCGCGCCGCACGCCCTGCGCGGCGCCGGCGGCGTCCGTCATCAGCTTCGCGAAATCGTCCAGGATGCGGTTGGGTCCGGTCGTCATGGCAGCCTCCGGTCGTTTGCATGGAGGTAGTCCCGGGAAGCTGCCAATGCAAGGCCGCGGCCGGCGCGCTTCGCCTTGACCCTGCCATCGCCCTGCATCATGGTCCGCCCCGCCACGATCCGGACGCGAGACCGACTTGCCCGAGCCCCTTCTTTCGACCCTGGCGGCGCTGCCGTTTCCCAACATCGATCCGATCATCGTGCAGATCGGTCCGCTGGCCATCCACTGGTACGGCGTCGCCTATATCGTCGGCATCCTGTTCGGCTGGTGGTACGCCAAGCGGCTGATCGCCAACCCGCGCCTGTGGGGCGCGGCCGGCCCCTCGATGAAGCCGGAGGACATCGACGATTTCCTCGTCTGGGCGGCGGTCGGCATCGTGGTCGGCGGTCGCCTCGGCTACGTGCTGTTCTACGACTTCGCCCGCTACCTGGCGAACCCGCTCGACATCGTCGCAGTCTGGCAGGGCGGCATGTCGTTCCACGGCGGTTTCGCCGGCACGACGATCGCCATGATCCTGTTCGCCCGCTCCCGGGGAATCAGGGTGTGGAGCCTGTTCGACGTGGTGGCGGCGGGCACTCCGGTGGCGCTCGGGCTGGTCCGCTGCACCAATTTCATCAATTCCGAACTCTGGGGGCGGCCGACCGACGTTCCGTGGGCGATCGAGTTCCCGAATGGCGGGCCGTTCCTGCGCCATCCCAGCCAGCTCTACGAGGCGCTGCTGGAGGGCCTCGTGCTGTTCGTGGTGCTGCGCATCGTCACGCATGTCCTTCTCAAGCTCGATCGGCCGGGTTTCGTCGCCGGCGTCTTCGTCGCCGGATACGGGCTGTCGCGCATCTTCGCCGAATATTTCCGCGAGCCGGACGCGCAACTCGGCTATCTGGCCGGCAACTGGCTGACCATGGGCATGGTGCTGTCGGTTCCCATGGTGCTCGCCGGCCTGTGGGCGATCGCGACGGCCCGCGAGGCACGGCCGTCGCCGGCGGCATGACGCCGCTCGGCCGGATCATCGCCGGTCTGATCGACGCGGCCGGCCCGCTGCCGGTCGGCGAATACATGGCGGTCTGCCTCTCCGATCCGCGCCACGGCTACTATTCGACGCGCGAGCCGTTCGGCAAAGCCGGGGACTTCGTGACGGCGCCGGAGATCAGCCAGATGTTCGGCGAACTGGTCGGCGCCTGGCTGTCTGCCGCCTGGCAGGCGTCGGGCAGTCCCGCCTCGCCGGTGATCGCCGAGATCGGTCCCGGGCGAGGCACGCTGATGAAGGACGTCGCGCGGACGCTGGCGCGCATCGGTCCCGACCTGCGCAACGGTGCAAGTTTTCACCTCATCGAGACCAGCCAAAAGCTCGCGCAGGCGCAGGCGAAGACGCTGGAGGGCAGCGGCGGACGTTTCGACTGGCACAGCGGCGTGGAGGACCTGCCGCGCGGCCGGCCGCTGTTCATCGTCGGCAACGAGATCTTCGACGCCATCCCGATGCGCCAGTATGTCAAGACGGCGCAGGGATGGCGTGAACGCGTGGTGACGCTCGTCGCCGGTGAGCGTCTTGCCTTCGGCATCGGTCCGGGCTCGATCGACCCCGGCCTGCTGCCCGCCGGTCACGCGAATGCCCCGCAAGGCACCGTCTTCGAGGCCGCGCCGGCGCGGTCGGCCCTGATGCAAATGATCGCGGAGCGGATCGCCGCCGACGGCGGCTGCGGGCTGTTCTTCGACTACGGCCATCTGGAGCCCGGTTTCGGCGACACGTTCCAGGCCCTGCATGCGCATCGGCCGGCGCATGTGCTGGACAATCCCGGTGAGGCCGACCTGACCTCGCATGTCGATTTCCACGCGCTCGCGGCCGTCGCGCGCGCCGCGGGGCTGTCGGTTCGTCTCGCCACGCAGGGCGAGTTCCTGCTGCGCCTCGGCCTGCTGGAGCGCGCCGGACGCCTCGGCGCGGCGGCCGACGACGCGCGGCGTGCCGTGATTTCGGGCGAAGTCGAGCGGCTCGCCGGACCGGAGCAGATGGGCGCCTTGTTCAAGGTGCTGGCTGTGGCACCCGAAGGCGCGACGCTGCCCGGCTTCTGAAGCGGTCCCTGCGAAGGATCGCAGGATCGCGCGACTTTCCCGCGGAAACGCGCTATGATCCCTCCAGAGGCCGCGTCCGTCGTGGCGTGCCGCCGCGGCGACCCGAGCGCGACCGATCCCGTCCAGAAGGAGGAACGGTCATGGCAAGTTTTCACGTCTACGCCGGGGCCGGCGATCAGATCGTCAACCCCGTCATCCGCAGGATCGGCTGGACGGATCTGGTCGACGCGCTGCGTCTCGGCTTCGACGACTTCATGGCGAAGCCGTCCCATGTCGTCTTTCTCTGCATCTTCTACCCGCTCATCGGCGTGGTGCTCGCCGCCTGGACCTCGGGGCAGGGCGGGTTGCAGATGCTGTTCCCGCTGGCCTCCGGCTTCGCGCTGGTCGGGCCGTTCGCGGCGATCGGCCTCTACGAGATCAGCCGGCGGCGCGAACTCGGACTCGATGCGTCGTGGCGACATGCGCTCGACGTGCGCCATTCGCCGGCGGTGCCGTCGATCGCTGCGGTCGGCGCTTTCCTCGTCGTGATGTTCATCGCCTGGCTTCTGGTGGCGCGCTTCATCTACATCGCCAATTTCGGCGATGTCTCGCCGGTGTCCGCCACGGCCTTCGCCGAGCAATTGCTCGCCACCGAGGCCGGGTGGCGGCTGACCGTTGCCGGCTGCCTCGCCGGCTTCCTGTTCGCAGCGGTGGTTCTGTGCACCACGGTCGTCGCCTTCCCGATCCTTCTCGACCGCGACATCGGAGCCTATGAGGCGGTCGCCACTTCGGTCAGGGCAGTCGCCGCGAACCCGATCGAGATGGCTCTCTGGGGATTGATCGTCGCCGTCCTGCTGGCGCTCGGGTCGCTCCCCGTCTTCGCCGGACTGATCGTCGTCGTCCCTGTCCTCGGGCACGCGACCTGGCATCTGTACCGGAAGGTCGTGCAGCCGGTCCGCCATTGACGATCGCCAGGGGGGAGCGCCGGCACCCGAGATGAACTCGTCTTCACGTTCGCGTTACAAGGCGTCGCAAAACGTGATTCGTTCGAACATTCTCTGACCGGGTTTAGTGGTTCCTCTAGGGAAAGGCCGGCATGGAGACCGGCCGCGGAAGCGTCGAACAGCAGGAGTCGGTTCCATGGAACCTCGTCAGCAGATGCAACGAGCCGGGGATGCGAACCCTTTCGATCTCGGCTCGACCCTTGATGATCAGGCGCGTGCGCAAATCATGTCGGCGGCCGATGCGGTGGTCAACGAACTCGGCCCGCGGGTCGCACGAAACGTCGTCGTATCGCGCATGGCGACCTCGTGGAATGCCGGGCATCGCCTGCCGCTCTGCCTGGTCAAGGTCGGCCTCGACGCCGCTCACGCCTGAGTGGCGCGAGCTTTCAGTCCGCGAGCGAGATTTGCGTCAAATTCTGGTCCGAACGCCCAATCGATTGCTTCATCGTTTGCGGTTCTTCCGATGATTGGGAACCGAGACAGATGAGGTAGGCCGACAATCTTTGTGTTTTTGATAAGACCGCGTCTAACCACGTAGTTTTTCCAATTGACACTGTGCGCCTTGGCGTCACGGACGTGTCCGCGCGACAGAAATGCCTCCCAGGTCTGCTTCCCTATGACAACTATGATCTCCGGGGTCGCGGTAGATAAAATTCTTTCCCAGAGATCCATCCCAAACCGGATTGCAGCGGGCCTCTGATTTAGGCTTTTCCAGTCTGGAGATCGGAACGGCACAAGATTGCCCGCCAGGACTTCTTCGGATTCGAGACCCAGCCCGGTGAATAGCCTGCGAACTTGGAGCTGAAGCGGAGATTGGTCAGGAAGAAATTTGCGTCTGCTGGTGCTCCAGTCCTCAATTTTGTAGGCGCTGCCTGCTGTGTCAATCTCTCCATGATCCGCTTTGCCTTCATCGCCGCCCGGATTAAGGCCAATGAAGGCCGCCTTTGCATTGGCGGTTAGATCCCAAGGGCAATACAAGAGGCGCCAGCCCCTGCGGTCGCCGCGATTGCGATACTCGGCTTCGATCAGCTTCGCTACGGCATCCTTTTCAAGCATGTTGAGTTCCAATCTTCACCGCCCCGGCCGGCCCGTCTTGCCCGGCCGCCGCTTGCGGTCGCGTTCGTCCGCCGCATCCTCGTAGCTGCCGGTGCCGATCTTCTCGCGCCTGACCGGCTTGACGCCGTCGACCGGCTTCTCGGTGCGGCGCACCGTCATCTCGTCCAGCGTGTTCTTGCGGAACAGCGAACGGTCCGGCTCGCCCGGCGTGCCGTAGTCGGCGCCGTGCGCCTCGGCGTGCGACTGTTTCTTGAACAGCGAGCGCGGGATCGCGCCGGCCGGCGTGGCATGATCGCCTGAGGTGCCCATCTCGTCGAGGTCCGGCTTGCGGAACATGTTCGGCCGCGCCGCCTTCGCCGCCTCTTCCTCGGCGCGGGCCGCGTCGAGCTTGCGAAAACGCTCCTGCTCCTCGGCGGTGCGATGCTTGGCGACGCCCTTGTTGTGCTTGCCCTTCTCGCGGCCGGAGACCGGACTTTCCATGTCGGCATATTTCGCCAGCGGATCGTCGGAGATCGACAGCTCCATCTCGCGCAGCCGCTTGATCTCGTCGCGCAGGCGCGCCGCCCGCTCGAAATCGAGGTCGGCGGCGGCGTCGCGCATCTGCTTTTCCATGTGCTCCAGATGGGCCTTCAGATTGTTGCCCATCATGGCGCCGGCATTCTCGGCGAAGCCCGAGATGTCGGGGCGCACATGGTCCTTCTCGTAGACCGAGTCCAGGATGTCGGCGATGCGCGACTTGACGCTTTCGGGCGTGATGCCGTTGGCGGCGTTGTATTCGAGCTGCTTGTCGCGGCGGCGGTTGGTCTCGGCCATCGCCCGCTCCATCGAGCCGGTGATCTGGTCGGCATAGAGGATGACCTTGCCGTCGACATTGCGCGCGGCGCGGCCGATCGTCTGGATCAGCGAGGTCTCGGAGCGCAGGAACCCTTCCTTGTCGGCGTCGAGGATGGCGACGAATCCGCATTCGGGAATGTCGAGGCCCTCGCGCAGCAGGTTGATGCCGACCAGCACGTCGAAGGCGCCGAGCCGCAGGTCGCGCAGGATCTCGATGCGTTCCAGCGTGTCGATGTCGGAGTGCATGTAGCGCACGCGCACGCCGCGCTCGTGCAGATATTCGGTCAGGTCCTCGGCCATGCGCTTGGTCAGCACCGTCACCAGCGTGCGGTATCCCTTGGCCGTCGTCTCCTGGATCTCGCCGACCACGTCGTCGACCTGCGTCTTGGCCGGGCGCACCTCGACCGGCGGGTCGATCAGGCCGGTCGGGCGGATCACCTGCTCGGCGAACACGCCGCCCGACTGTTCCATCTCCCAGCCGCCCGGCGTCGCCGACACGGCGACGGACAAGGGCCGCATGGCGTCCCATTCCTCGAAGCGCAGCGGCCGGTTGTCCATGCAGGAGGGCAGGCGAAAGCCGTATTCGGCCAGCGTCGCCTTGCGCCGGAAGTCGCCGCGATACATGCCGCCGATCTGCGGCACGGTGACATGGCTTTCGTCGATGAACACCAGCGCGTTGTCGGGCACATATTCGAATAGCGTCGGCGGCGGCTCGCCCGGCGCGCGGCCGGTGAGATAGCGCGAATAGTTCTCGATGCCGGCGCAGGATCCCGTCGCCTCGAGCATTTCGAGGTCGAAGCGGGTGCGCTGCTCCAGGCGCTGCGCCTCGAGCAGCCGGCCTGCCTTCTCAAGCTCCTGGAGACGGTGCTTCAGCTCCTCCTTGATCGACTTGATGGCCTGGTTCAAGGTCGGGCGCGGCGTCACATAGTGCGAATTGGCGTAGATCTTGACGCTCTTCAGCTCGCCGGTCTTCTTGCCGGTCAGCGGATCGAACTCGACGATCGTCTCGATCTCGTCGCCGAACAGGCTGACGCGCCAGGCGCGGTCTTCCAGATGGGCCGGGAACAGCTCGATCGTGTCGCCGCGCACCCGGAACGAGCCGCGCACGAAGTTGATGTCCTGGCGCTTGTACTGCTGCGCCACGAGGTCGGCGAGCAACTGGCGCTGGTCGATGCGGTCGCCGACCGACATCTGGAACGTCATCGCCGTGTAGGTCTCGACCGATCCGATACCGTAGATGCACGACACCGAGGCGACGATGATGACGTCGTCGCGCTCCAGCAGCGAGCGGGTGGCCGAGTGGCGCATCCGGTCGATCTGCTCGTTGATCGACGATTCCTTCTCGATGAACGTGTCGGTGCGCGGCACATAGGCCTCGGGCTGGTAGTAGTCGTAGTAGGAGACGAAATACTCCACCGCGTTGTTCGGAAAGAATTTCTTGAATTCGGAATAGAGCTGGGCGGCGAGCGTCTTGTTCGGCGCGAGGATGAGTGCCGGGCGCTGCGTCTCCTCGATGACCTTGGCCATGGTGAAGGTCTTGCCCGAGCCGGTGACGCCGAGCAGCACCTGGGTGCGGTCGTTCTCCGAAACGCCGGAGACGAGATCGCGGATCGCGGTGGGCTGGTCGCCTGCCGGCTCGAACTCCGATTCCATGCGGATGGCGATGCCGCCTTCCGACTTGTCCGGCCGGGCAGGGCGGTGCGGCGTCCAGATCTGGCCGTTCTTGTGCAACGGGTTGCCGCTCTCGATCAGCGCCGACAGCGCCTCGACCGTGGCGGTGACGCCAGCCTTCGGCATCGACTCGGCGTCTTCGAGGCTGATGTCGAGGCCGGGGATCGGGTTGAGGCCGGCGGCGGCGCGCTCGCGTGCGCTCGCCGCGCCGCCCATCGAGGTGCCGCGCGCGGTCTTGGTCGGGGCGGCCGAGCGCTCGGGAATGCGCTTGGGAGCTTTGGAGGGACCTGTCTGCCCCTCACCCTTACCCTCTCCCCGTAACGACGGGGAGAGGGGCGCGTCGGCGTCGAGGCCATCCTCCTTCTCCCCGTCGTTACGGGGAGAAGGTCCGGCAGGGGATGAGGGGCTATCCACACGCCCGTCCAGTTCTGCCTGCCTGGCGATCTCCTCGGCCCAGCCGGCGATCGAGCCCTTCAGCGGGGTGCCGGTGAGTTCCGGCTGGGGTGCCTCGTCGAAGCCGCCGCGATGCAGCGGTTCCGACGCATCCAGATAGTCGGTGAGCGGATTGCCGCGCCTGCGATAGCTGCCGTCGCCGGCGGCGGGCGAGGACTTTTGCGGTGATCTGGCCATGTGCGAAGTATATGGGCGGTCGGTGCGCGGAAGGAAAGCCCGAGCTTGGCTCCGCGGCCGCCGTCGACAGTCGTCCTGACAGGAGGCTGTCAGGAGGCGGCGAGGATGCCGAACCTTGTGGCCGTCATGCCGGCGCTGCAAGGCTTCCGCCATGGGCGGGACGCCGAAGCCGGCCCTGCCAGGATCGGGCAGGCGATCCCGGTGGCCCGCGCGGATGATATATGCATCGGCGGAGGCGCGTGTCTTGCCGTGACCGCGCGTTGCCATCACTATGCGCGGCGCGGAGGGACCACGCGCCAATGGACGTCAACGATTTCCTGCCGGGCGCAGAGACGCTCGCGAAGATTCGCCGCGACATCATCGCCTACGAGCAGGACCGCAGGGCGGTGCACCGGTCGGTGCGCTGGCGCATGCCGCTGTTCCTCGGGCTGACGCTGGTCGCGGTCGGGCTTCTCGCCTGGGGCTTCAACGGCGTCGCCGACGCCAACGAACAATGGACGTCGGCCCCGCATGTGTTCCTCTATTTCGCGGGTTTCGTGGCGCTGCTGCTGGCCGTCTCGGCCGCCGGCGCGCCGGCGCGCGCCCTGCAGAAGCGCTTTCGCGCCGACCTGCTGCCCAAGGTGTTCAGCTTCATCGGCGATCTTCACTATGCACAGGGACATACGCCGGCGGGCTTCGAGGCACTGCCGCGGCAGGCGACGGGAGAATTCAACCGCGAGCGCTTCGACGACGTGTTTTCCGGCGTGCATGCCGGCTTCCCGTTCGAACTCTACGAGGCGGAGCTGAGCCAGAAGGCGGGCAAGATCGAGTCGACCCAGTTTCGCGGCGTCGTCACCTCGTTCCACCTCGACCAGCCGTTCCCCGGCCTGCTGGTGGCGACGCGGAAGGGCAACCAGATGGTGTCGTTCTTCAAGGGGCTGTTCGGTTCGTCGGCCCTGGACAGCGTGGAGAGCGGTGTCGCGGATCTCGACCGCGACTATGATTTCCGCACCGACAATGTCGATGCGGCGCGGCCGCTGGTGCAGGGCGATCTGGCCCGCGCCCTTGCCTGGCTCGCGCAGTCCTGGCCGGAGGAGCCCGCCCGCGTCGCGCTGCGCGCCGCCGACGGCTTCCTGCTTCTGCCGACATCGAAGAATTTCTTCGAACTCCCGCCGGTGTCGGTTCCGCTGGACTATGATGCGCATATAAAGCCGCTGATCGCCGACATGGCGACGCTGCTGGCGACCGCCGGATTGGTCCGTCGCATCGGGTCCGGCGCCGCCGGTCACGGCTAATGCATGTCGCCCGAAAGTGGGAACCGGTTTCGGGACAACGACATGCATCGAAACAAGGCGCGTCGCCTGAGTCCCATTTGACGCGACGCGCTTTGGCCGAAACCGTCGCGGGACTGCTTTGGCGCGAAAGGTCGCCGCGGCGCAGAAGAGAGGGTCGCCGAAATGGCTGACGGATACTGGTTCGGGCTGGCGGTCGTCATCCTGCTCGTGGCGCTGGCGCTCGGCTTCCGCCGCTGGGGCAGGCGCGATCTCGGCCCGTCGGGCGAGACGTTGCTGGCGCGGTTCGTGCTGATCTCGACGGCGATCGGCGGGTTGCTCGGGGCGCCGTTCTGGTGGTTTGATCTGCCTCCGAGCTTTGCCTGGGACCTGCCGCCGGTGGCGTCGCGCATGCTGGCCGCCGCCGCCGCCGCCTTCGGCGTCGCCGGCGTGCTGATGCTGGAACGGCCGAGCGAGGGCCGTACACGGCTCTATCTGCTGCTCATCGTCATCTACCTGCTGCCGCTGGCGCTCGTCGCCGTGGGCCTGCATTTCGACCGGTTCGACTTCTCCATGCCGGTCACCTACGGCTTCTTCGCCGTCGTCGTCGTGCTGACGATCGGCAGCCTGAGGACGCTGCTGGCCGGAAGCCCTTCCGAGGATGGCCGAGCGGTGCCGGGGTTCGCGTCCGCATGGCTGCTTGCCGGCGGGCTGGTGACCGGCGCCTGGGGCCTGGCGCTGTTCGCCACGCCCAGCCGGCCGGATTTTCCGCTCGTCTTCAACTGGGCCCAGGATCCGCTGACGTCACGGCTGATCGCGGCGATGCTGATCACCATCGCCGCCGCCTTCCTGCTGTCGCGGGCCGATCTGGGCCGTGCGCGGCTGGCGCTGGTCTTTGCGGCGATCTACGGGGCGGGCGTGGTCGCCGCCTGCGCGGTCAGCGCCCTCTATGCGAAACCCGTCCCGCCGCTCTACACGGCAGGCTTCGCGATCGTGGCCGTCGCTTCTCTGGCGGCATTCGCCGTCAGCAGACGGCGAGCCTGAACCGCCGGAGGGTTTGCCGCTTCCGCGCCTCGCGGGTCAGGACAGGACCTTGCCGTTGGGCGGCGTGTCGGTGATCCGCGGCTTGGTCGCGACGATGGTCTGGCTCGCCTCGGCCTTCGCCTTGGCGGCACGGCCCTTGGCGGCGGCGTAGAGGCTCTCGTAGCGCTTGAGCCGCGCGACCGTCGCGCGGAGTTCCTCCATCTCCAGCCGCATCTGCTCGACCTGGCGGCGGCGCATGTCCGGCGACACGTCGTCGTCGGAGTCGAGCCCCCCGACCGTCTGCCGCTCCGCGTCGAGCTCGCCGCGCAGGTCGGCGTTGCGCTTTTCCAGCAGCCTGTTCTCGGCGTCGAGGTCGCTGATCCGTGCGCGCAGCGCGTGAAGCTCCGAGGCGGCGTCGCCCTGGCCGGCAGCGGCGTCGGCGAGGCGCGAGGTGAGCGACTGGATTTCGGTGCGCAGCGCGTGCGCCTCGCTGGTGTGGCGGCGCTCATGCTCGGAAAGGTCGCCGGAGACGCGCGCCACCGCTTCGTTGGACTCCTGGAGCCGCGCCTCGAGCCCGTCGGCGACGCGCTGGACGCGGATGTTCTCCGCCTCCTCGGCGGCGATGCGCGTCATCATCTCGGCCAGCTTCGCGGAATCGCCGGCATGCAGCGTCGACAGTTCCTCGTTCTTGCGGCGCATTTCCGACAGGCGCTTCTGGGTCAGCTCCAGTTCGAGCATCAGGGCCGAGTTGCGCTCGCGCAGCGACTCGTTGCTGCGCAGGTGCCGTTCGGCATCGCCGGAGCGGGCCGCCAGGGCAGCGCGCAACTCGCTCTGCTGCGATTCTCCGCGCACGATCGTGTTGTGGGCCTCGACCACCTCCAGGCGGGAATCGCCCAACTGTTCGCGCAGCGTCTCCACCTCGGCGAGCAGCTTCATCTCGCGGCGCTTCAGCACGTCGACGAGTTGGTCGTAGCGGGCCCGCAGCTTCTCCAGCTTGGTGACGCGCTCCGAGAGCCGGCGGTTCTCGGACGCATAGGCGCTGTTGCCGTTCTCCAAATCGTTGGCGCGATGGATGTCGGCAAAGGTGTCGGTCGCGAAGTCGCGCGTCAGATGGGCGGCCGCCGCGATGTTGGCCAGCGCCTCGCCGATGCGGCCGATCTCCTCGGCGACCCGCAACTGGGCGGCTTCGAAATCGGCATGCGCGATCAGCCTGCGCTGCGCATGCGCGGTGGTGCGGTCGCCCGCTTCGTCCATCGCCTCCGGGACGTAGTCGACAAGCTCGCCGCTGTCGGTGGTCAGGTCGTCCGCGGCGAGATCCATCAGGTCGGACTGGTCCGGTTCGCCGTGCTGCTGGTCCGACAGGTCGCCCTTCAGGGCGTCCTCCATCCCGTCCTCAAGCGTGACGAGCGCCTTCTTGAGCGGATCGCTCCGTGTCCAGATGCTCGTTATATTCATCGGTCAGGTCCCTGTACGCACGCACTGAAGTCGAACTCAAACGTTACCAAATGGTCAGCGAAGCATACAGCCTTTCACGCGGGTTGGAATAGAGCGAAAGTTTGGCCTGACGGTATGGATAACGCTGGCATTTTCGTCCTCAAGATCTGCCGGGACAACGTGCTTTCGCGATACTGGAGGCGCCCGTCTATACTCGCCCCGCGTGTGGTGGCGGCGCGGCGCGCCAGCGCGCGATCGGGCTGCCGCACGGCAGCGGTCGCGCCGGGCCACGGCTCCGCCATGGCATCCGCATCGTGCCGCGGCGGCTGCCGCGGCGATTGCCGAAATGCCGCCAAGCGACTGAAAGTCAGGGGAAAAGCGCGGTCTGCGTCATCTCCAGGTGGAGCAGCTTTCCGTCATAGGGGTGAGCCTCGCAGACGGTTTCGTCGAGCTCCACGCCGAGGCCCGGTTCCTTCGATGGAATGACGTTCCCGTCCTGCCATTCGATCTTCTTCTTGAGCAGCGTCTGGTGGAAGCCGTCCCATTGCTTGAGCGATTCCAGGATGAGAAAATTCGGCAGCGTGGCGGCGAGCTGGATGTTCGCGGCGCCGACGATCGGGCCGCAATAGCAGTGCGGCGCGACCTGGACGTGATAGGCCTCGGCCATCGCGGCGATCTTCTTGGTCTCGAGGATGCCGCCGGAGCGGCCGAGATCCGGCTGCAGGATCGTCGCGGCGCGCTGCTCGATGACGCGGGCGAACTCCCATTTGGTGGTCAGGCGCTCGCCCGTGGCGATCGGGATCGAGGTGCCGCGCGCCACCTGCGCCATGACTTCCGGCATGTCGGGCGGAACCGGTTCCTCGAACCAGAGCGGATCATAGGGCTCGATGGCGCGCGCCATGCGCAGGGCGCCGGATGCGGTGAACTGGCCATGCGTGCCGAACAGGATGTCGGCCCTGCCGCCGACCGCCTCGCGGATCGCCTTCATCATGCGGGCCGAGAGGTCGATGTCGTAGAGCCGCGGCTGGTGGCCGTCATGGACCGTGTAGGGACCGGCCGGGTCGAGCTTCACCGCGTTGAAGCCCTGGCGCACATATTCGAGCGCGCAGGCGGCCGCGAGGTCGGGATCGTTGTAGACGTTGACCGGGCCGGCCTCGACCGGCACGACGCTGCCGGCGTTCGGGTAGAGATAGGTATAGCTGCGCAGCACCTCGTGGACCTGTCCGCCGAGCAGCTTGTAGACCGGCTTGCCGGCTTCCTTGCCGATGATGTCCCAGCAGGCCATCTCCAGCGCCGAGACGCAGCCCATCACCGAGATGTCGGGACGCTGCGAGAAACCTGACGAATAGGCGCGGCGGAAGAAGGTCTCGATGTCGTGGGGATCGTGGCCGACCAGATAGCGGCCGGCCAGATCCTCGATCATGCGGGCGGTGACGTGCGGGCCGAAGGTGGCGCTGTAGGCTTCGCCGTAGCCGACCACGTTGCCGTCGGTCGTCAGCCTGACGAAGATGAAGTAGCGGCCGCCGATCCCCGGAGGCGGGTTGCCGACGACCCAGGTCTTGACGTCTGTGATCTTCATCGTCCTGCCTCTCCCGCAGCTAAA
>JAHBYY010000087.1 GCA_019635715.1 Rhizobiaceae bacterium
CATCCAAGATGTGTCTGGCCATACTCGACTGGATGTTTTCAGCTATGCTGGGCGTGTAACCATAGTTCATCTGCTTAGAATGGCGGAGGTGCTCGCAGCCGATCGCGGGGGCATTGAATGGCTTGAGCAAATGGCAACAGAAACCGGTTCGATTTTGGCTCATGCGGAGTGGATCGACCGCTCGCAGGCTTCGCTATTTCGCGCGTCCGTTGAAGAGATGAAGTCCGACATGCGGCATGCCAAGATGGATACCGCAAATCTCTCGGTGGAAGACCTTGGGATGTTCGCGAGCCCTGATCGCGCATTACGCCTTAGTACGATCCACAATGCTAAAGGGCATGAGTATGCGGCTGTGGCGATCATTGGAGTTCGAGAAGGAACAATTCCATTCTACAAAGCAAAAACTGTCTCAGAGATTGAAGCTGAGAAGCGTCAGTTCTACGTCGGAATAACACGTGCAGAGCGCTTGTTGATGTATATCGGTGAGCGTGACCGCTTCGGAAACGCGCCTAGCCGCTTCCTCGGGCCTGAGGGTCTAAACATCATTCACTAGGATCGCTATCGTGGGAAAATCGTCCAACATGGGCGTCCAACATTTTGTCCAATGGCCGGATCATTCCAGTAGAACGAAACCGTTGATTTTGAAAAGAGATTCAGGTAGAAAGCTTATTGGCAGAAGCGCGCTACCCGCTCCAATCGGCTTGCGCGAATCCGCCTGCTGACCCGGCGGCTGGCATTTTTGGCGCCGCGCCCCGGCGTCATCGCTCGGTTGCCCTTGCATGATGCGCCTTTGCGCATCATCTGCTGCTGACCATCCAGCCCGAATTGCTCGCGGAGATCCCCAATGGCCGACACAGAAGACTACACGCCGCCGAAGGTCTGGACGTGGGAAAAGGGTCATGGCGGCCAGTTCGCCAACATCAACCGGCCCATCGCCGGCGCCACGCACGACAAGGAGCTTCCGGTCGGCAGGCATCCGCTGCAGCTCTATTCGCTCGGTACGCCGAACGGCCAGAAGGTCACCATCCTGCTCGAGGAGCTGCTGGCGCTCGGCCATGAGGGCGCCGAGTACGACGCCTGGCTGATCGACATCGGCAGCGGCGCGCAGTTCGGCTCGGGCTTCGTCGGGGTGAACCCGAATTCGAAAATCCCCGCGCTGCTGGACCGCAGCGGTCCGACGCCGATCCGCGTCTTCGAATCGGGCGCGATCCTGGTCTATCTCGCCGAAAAGTTTGGCAACGCCTTCCTCCCCACCGCGCAGCCGGCGCGCGCCGAAACGCTGTCCTGGCTGTTCTGGCAGATGGGCTCGGCGCCGTTCGTCGGCGGCGGCTTCGGCCATTTCTATGCCTACGCGCCGGTCAAGATCAAATACGCCATCGATCGCTACGCGATGGAGACCAAGCGACAGCTCGACGTGCTCGACCGGCGGCTCGCCGACAACGAATTTGTCGCCGGGTCGGAATACACCATCGCCGACATGGCGATCTGGCCCTGGTATGGCGGGCTGGCCAAGGGCTGGCAGTACGGCGCCGGCGAATTCCTCTCGGTCGGCGACTACAGGAACGTGCTGCGCTGGGCCGACCAGTTGCTGGCGCGGCCGGCCGTGGCGCGCGGCCGCAAGGTGAACCGGACCAGCGGCAATCCGGCCGACCAGTTGCACGAGCGCCACGACGCCAGCGACTTCGATACGAAGACGCAGGACAAGATCGGCAACCAGGGCTGACCGAAGCTCGCTCCGCCGCCTGAGGGCCGGTCGATGCCGGCCTCCGGGAAAGGCCTCAACAGTTCGTGATGGCGCGCCCGCTTTGCAGGCCGCGCGCAAGGCATTAGCAGGACTTTAACCATGCGCGGCCACGGTCACAACATGGCCAGATGTGGCCGATAGGTGCGCAGGCGCCAAGCCCTGATATCCACAACGCGGTCGGAACCCTGTTGCCAAGCCTCGCCAAACGCCTTCTCGGCATCGCCCTCGCCGGCCTCCTGCTCGCGGGCTGCGTGTCGACCGTCCTGGACGTCGACCAGAAGGCGTCGCAGCCGATCCCGGCCAAGACCGTCGCGCTGATGCGCAGCCGCGCGATGACGCCGGCAGAGCCGATCGTCGTGCGCATCTTCAAGCAGGAAAGCGAGCTGGAGATCTGGAAGCGGCAGAAATCCGGCCGCTACGCCCTGCTCAAGACCTATCCGATGTGCCGCTGGTCCGGGAAGCTCGGGCCGAAGACGCGCAACGGCGACCGGCAGGCGCCCGAGGGGTTCTATCATGTCGATGCCGGCATGCTGAACCCGAACTCGCAGTACTACCTGTCGTTCAACCTCGGCTTTCCGAACAGGCTGGAGGCGGCGCTCGGCTATACGGGCGAAGCGCTGATGGTCCACGGTGCCTGCTCGTCGTCCGGCTGCTACGCGCTGACCGACGCGGGCGTCGCGGAAATCTACGCGGTGGCGCGCGAGGCGTTCAAGGGCGGCCAGCGGGTCTTCCAGGTGCAGGCCTATCCGTTCCGGATGACGCCGAAGAACATGGCGGCCAACCGCAACGACCCGAACTACGCGTTCTGGAAGACGCTGAAGCGCGGCTACGATCTGTTCGAGGTGACGCGCCAGCCGCCGCAGGTCGGCTATTGCGGGCGCAGCTACACGTTCGGCGCCGCGGGCGCCCAGGGGCTGCCCACCGATCCGCTGGCGGAATGCGCCCCCGACCCCGGAGGCATCGACGCGCTGATCGCCTCACGCCAGCAGGCCGACGACCAGCTCGTCGATTCGCTGGTGGCGAGCGGCACGGCCTTGTCGGCACATGCCTATTCCGACGGCGGCATGCACCCGTCTTTCCGCAAGATCCTGGAACGCAAGGGCGCCAAGCAGTTCGCCAAGCAGACCTCGCACACCTCGGTGCCGATCTCGCGGCCGGAGGCGGTGCTTGTCGACCCGCGCGGCGGCGAGGCGGACTGAGGTGTCGTCCGGCCGCAACCGGCGCCCGCCGCGATCAGGGTTAAAGCACCGGCTGCGCAGCCTCAGGCTGCTGCTCGCCTGCCTTGCCGGCCTGCTTGTCGCGGCAAATGCCGCCACAGCGGCGGCCAAGCCTTGCTGGCGCTTCGCAATCGCCGCCTCCGCCGGGCTCGCCGCCGCGGACGGATCCTATCCATCGGCCGTGATCGCACCGATCGGCGAGAGCGGCGGGAAGCCTATGCCGGCGCCTCGGAAAGACTCCGTCCCGCGCTGTCCGACGCTCTGTCTCACGGCCGCCGCACCGATCGTACCCCCGGTTCGGCCGTCGTCGGTCGCCGCCGGGATCGGCATGGATGACGGCGCAACGTCCTTCATGGCGGACGTAGCCGTGCCTCCGCCCCGCTGAGGGTCGCCGGGCGCCCTTCCCGCAAATCCTTCGACCGAAGCGCCCCGCCCTGCGGACGGCGCCCAGTTCCTCTCGTTCCCATGTGTGAGTTTTGCCTTGATCCTCCTGCAAGACACCCTATCCCGGCGCCGCTTCCTCTCGGCCTGCGCCGCCGCCTCCACGGCGCTCGCGGCCGGCTGCACCAGCACGCGCTTCACCCCCGTGCCCGCCGAGCCGGAGCCGGCGGACGATCCTTCCTACGTCTCCATGTACCGCGCCATGCCGGAGGAGCGCTTCCCCATTCCGGCCGTCGACCTCAGCAAGGTCGATCCCAAGTTCTACCGGCGCCAAGTCGACGACCCGACCGGCGAGATGCCCGGGACAATCGTGGTCGACACCCGAAGCTTCTACCTCTACCTGGTGCAGCCGAACGGCAAGGCGATGCGCTACGGCGTCGGCCTCGGCCGGGCCGGCTTCGCGTGGTCGGGACGCGCGACGATCGCCTGGAAGCAGGAATGGCCGAAATGGACGCCGCCCGACGAGATGATCGGGCGCCAGCCCGAGCTCGTCAAATGGAGCGCGCGCAACGGCGGCATGCCGCCGGGCCTCGACAACCCGCTCGGGGCGCGGGCGCTCTACATCTTCAAGGACGGCGTCGACACGCTGTATCGTGTGCACGGATCGCCGGAATACTGGACCATCGGCAAGGCCGTCTCCAGCGGCTGCGTGCGCCTGATGAACCAGGACATCATCGATCTCTACGGCCGCGTGCGGACGAAGTCCTCCATCCTGGTTCGATGACAGACGGCCCCGGCGCGCGACGAAAAATTGCAGCGATCTTTCGGCGCGTTAGCTGAACAATTTACGCGCGCAAGCCGGCAATGCTACACCCTTGCCCAGCGACAGGAAATCGCTTCGGCCGGAGCCGCTCCGGCCGGGGCGTCCGCGGGGAACGGCGATGACGCATAGGACCATGGAGGATTTCGCGCGGGCCTGCGGCGTCTCCCGCCCGACCCTGTCGAAATATTTCGACGATCCGGCAAGCGTGAAGCCGGCGACGCGCCAGCGCATCGAGGCGGCGCTGGCCACGTCCGACTACCGGCCCAACCTCTTCGCCCGCAACCTGAACCGCAAGCGCACGCGCAGCATCGGCATCCTCGTGCCGACCGTCGCCGACCCGTTCTACGCGGCGATGGTCGGGCGCCTCGAACTCAGCCTGCGCGGCGCCGGCTACTGGCCGGTGGTGATTTCCTCGCACAGCTCGCGCGAACTCGAGGCGGAGGCGACCCGCACGCTGCTGTCGCTCAAAGTGTCCGGAGCGCTGATCGCGCCGCTCGGCCAGCGTTCGGACCGGCGGGCGCTCGAGAAATTGCGCGCTGCCATCCCCATCGTCTACTTCGACACCTTCCTGGAGGGCGACACGCCGTTCGTCGGCAACAATAACGGGCAGAGCGTCTCGACGATGGTCGAATATCTGTGCCGGTCCGGCGACGCCCCGGTCTATTTCGACATCCCGCATGTCAATCACAATTCCGACGAGCGGCTGGCCAGCTACATCGCAGCGATGCAGCGGCTCGGTTGCGAGCCGGTCGTCATCGGCGACACACGAAACTACACCTGGGATTTCGAGCGCATCGGCTACGAGCAGGCGCAGTCGATCTTCGAGAGCGGACGCCCGCCGGCAAGCACCATCCTGTGCGCCAACGACCGCCTCGCCTTCGGCGTCATGGCGGCGGCCCATGAGCGCGGCCTGCGGGTCGGCCGGGGAGCCGATTGCCATCTGCGGATCGCCGCGCACGACGATCATCCGCTCAGCCGCTATGCCTGCCCCGCGCTGACCACCATGACGCAGGACGCACCGGCGATGGCCGGGCACAGCGTCGAGATCCTGCTGCAGCGACTCGACGTGCAGCAGACGGCGCCGGCGACAAAACTCCGCATCGACGCGACGCTGGCGATGCGTCAGTCCGCCTGAACCGGCACGAAAGCGGGATCGGCGCGCCGCCACATGGCGACGGCCGCGTCGATCGCCGCGCCGGACGCCGAAATGTGGCGTCCCATCGACACGAAGCCGTGGATCTGGCCCGGCCACCGCTGCAGCGTGACCGGCACGCCGCTTTCGGCGAGCCGCCGCGCATAGGCCTCGCCCTCGTCGGCGAGGATGTCGAGGCCGGCGATGGCGACGAAGGCCGGCGCCGCGCCCGAGAGATCCGGCGCCTTGAGCGGCGAGGCGCGCCAGTCGGCGATATCGGCGGCGTCGCGCACATAGTGATCGCGGAACCAGGCCATGGTCGAGGCCGTCAGCCCGTAGCCCTCGGCGAAGCGGCGGTAGCTGTCGGCGGTCTGCGCGGCGTCGGTGTTGGGATAGATGAGAAGCTGCGCGGTCAGCTTGACCTTGCCGCGCGCCAGCAACGCGGTCACCGCGGCGAGATTGCCGCCGGCGCTGTCGCCGCCGACCGCGATGCGGTCCGCATCGATGCCGAGGTCGCCCGCCGTCGCGACCAGATGCGCGAGCGCCGCTTGGCAATCCTCCACCGCGGCCGGGAATTTGTGCTCCGGCGCCAGCCGGTAATCCGGGCAGGCGACGACGCAGCCGGCGCGATTGGCCAGCCGGCGGCAGATCTCGTCATGCGAGTCCAGATCGCCGACGACCCAGCCGCCGCCGTGCAGATAGAGCAGCGCCGGCGCGGCCCTGTCCGGCGCGCCGACGCCGCGATAGAGCCGCATCGGCCGCTCGCCGTCCGGTGTCGGGAAGCGGCGGTCCTGCACGGTGGCAACCGGCTCGCGATCGCCCTGAAGACCTGCGCGCGCGGCGTTGTAGGCGATTCGCGCAGCCAGCGCTGATCCCGTCTCGAATGGTGGCGCCGGAGCCTGCCGCGCCAGGTCGAGGACTTTTGCGGCTTCCGGGTCCAGCGCCGCCTGTGCGATGTCCGTCATGCCGGCCGCCCCGTCAGGCCCGGTCCGCCAGAAGAGCGGCGGCATCGCCGTCGCCAAGCGCCTCCGGCCGCTCGATCTCTCCGGCGAGGCCGATCGTCGCGCCGGCCTCGCCCGAGGCGAGGATCGCTTCCATGATCTCCAGCACGTGCAGGGCCAGCGCTCCGGATGCGCGCGGACGGCTTCCGTCGCGCAGGGCGCGGGCCAGATCCGCCACGCCGATCATCCGATAGTTGGCGCGGTCGGGCGCGGCATAGGGCCAGTTGCGGGCGCCGTAGAGGTCGCCCTGGGTGTCGTGGTCGGCCCAGTCGGCACCGCGATGCGACAGCCCGACAACGCCGCCGAACGTATCGGGATCCGGCAGCCGCAGCGAGCCCTCGGTGCCGTGCAGCTCGATCGGCATGTTGGAATGGCGGAACACGTCCCACGACGCGCCGAAGGTGACCACGGCTCCCGAGCGGAAGCGCAGCAGCGACAGCAGCGTGGTCGGCGTGCCGACCGTGAAGCGCGTGTTCTGGAAGGGTCCCTCGGCCGTGATCAGCCGCTCGTCCTGGCCGCGCGCCGAGAGCGCGGAGACGCTCGCCACCGGGCCGAGCAGGTTGACCAGCATCGTCAGGTAGTACGGCCCCATGTCGAGCACCGGCCCGCCGCCGGGCTGGTAGTAGAACTGCGGGTTCGGGTGCCAGTGCTCCATGCCGCGTCCCATCATGAAGGCCGTGCCGGCGACCGGCTTGCCGATCGCGCCTTCGTCGACGAGCCGCCGGGCGCGGCGGCCGGCGGCGCCCAGGAACGTGTCCGGCGCCGAGCCGATCAGCAATCCACGGCGACCGGCTTCCTCGACGAGATGCCGGCCCTCGGCATGCGATGTGGCCAGCGGCTTCTCGGTGAAGACGTGCTTGCCCGCCGAAAGCGCCGAAAGCGAAACCGCGTGATGCGCGGCCGGGATGGTGAGGTTGAGCACCAGATCGATTTCCGGGTCGGCCAGCAGCGCGTCGATGCCGACGGCCCGCAGCCCGAACTCGTCGGCGCGAAGCTTCGCCATCTCCGGCATCAGATCGGCGCAGGCGACCATCGCAACGCCCGCAAACAGCCCGGCGTTGCGCAGATAGGTCGTCGAAATGTTGCCGCAGCCGATCACGCCGATCTTCAGCGCGTCCCGCTCATCACGTCCCATGCCGGTGTCGTCCTCCGTAAGCCGCGCCCATCCTGCCACCGCAGCCGCCGTCAACACAACGATCAACTTGCGTGCAATATTTTCTTTCCACGCGTAAAGTTCTGGAGGCTGCGCCGGTTTGGTGATACCAGACCGCAGACTGGACGCGGAAGATGCGGAGGACCATATGGCAGGCTTCAAGGTCGGGTGCCAGACCTACACCTGGGAGATGCTCGGGTCCCGATTCGCCGGCGGACCGGACGATCTGCTCGCCGCCATCTGCGCCGCGGGCTATGCCGGCATCGAGATCACCGACACGATGATCGGCGCCTACCGGGAGCGCCCGGCGGATTTTTCCACGGCGCTGCAGTCATCAGGCCTGACCCTTGTCGCCCTGGCCTTCGCCTCGCCGAGCGGTTTCACGCTGGCCGACCGGATCGGTTCCGATCTGGAGATCGCGCGGCGCTGGATCGACTTCGCCGCCGCCTTCCCCGGTGCTCTGGTGTCGATCGGTTCGCCGACCGAGATGTCGTCCGGCCCGCGCGAGGACAAGTTCGGCATCGCCGCCGAATTCTGCAATCGTGCCGGCGAGATCGGCCGCGCGGCCGGAGTCGGCGTCGCCATGCACCCGAGCTCGCATCACGACACGCTGCTGTTCGACCGGGCCGACTACGATCGGATGTTCGCCCTGCTCGATCCGGCGCTGGTCGGCTGGGTGCCGGACACCGGGCACATGCTGCGCGGCGGCCACGACATGACCGACACGCTGGCCACCTATCGCGACCGCATCCGCTACGTGCATCTCAAGGACGTCGACGCGGCAGGAAATTGGGCGATGCTCGGCCAGGGCGTCTGCGACACGCCGGCGGTGCTCGGCGCGGTCGGAGCCGCCCCGGCCTTCAACGGCTGGGTCGTCGTCGAGGAAGAATCCGAGGCGGCCGGGGCGGATCCGGCCCGGGCAGTGAAACAGAACCGCGCGACCATGCGCGGCTACGGCCTGTGAGGGGCGCGCCATGATCGCCAAGCAGCAGCGCCGCCTGCGCGTCGGCGTGCTCGGCTGCGGGCCGATCGCCCAGTTCGCGCATCTCGAATCCTGCGTAAAGGCGCGCAACGCCGATCTCTATGCCATCTGCGACGCTGCGCCGGACCTGCTTGCCCGCATGGGCGCCACCTACGAGCCGCAGAAAATGTACGGCGACTACGACGCCATGCTCGCCGACCCCGAGCTGGAGGCGGTGATCGTCGCCACCTCCGACGCCTATCACGTGCCGATGTCGATCAAGGCGCTCGATGCCGGCAAGCACGTACTCTGCGAGAAGCCGATCGGCGTGTCGGTGGAGGAAGGCGAGGCGCTGGCCGCCGCCGTGCGCCGCTCGGGCAAGATCCTGCAGGTCGGGCACATGAAGCGCTTCGACCCGGCGCTGGAGGCAGCGCGCGACTTCGTCCGCGACGAGATGGGCGAGGTGCTGGCGCTGAAGGCCTGGTACTGCGATTCCACGCACCGCTACACCAACACCGATGCCGTCCAACCGCTGCCTGTGACCAGCAGACTGGCGCGCAAGCCGGGCGGGAACCCGAAAGCCGATCTGCGCCAGTATTTCATGCTGGCGCACGGCTCGCACCTGGTCGACACGGCCCGCTTCCTGTGCGGCGAGATCGTCGCGGTGCGGGCGCGGCTGGCCGAACGCTTCGGCGCCTATTGCTGGTTCGTCGAGACGGAGTTCGCCAGCGGCGCGCTCGGCCATCTCGACCTGACCGTCGCGGTGCGCATGGACTGGCACGAGGGGTTCCAGCTCTACGGTGAGAACGGCTCGGTGATCGCCAAGACCTTCAACCCCTGGTATTTCCGCGCCAGCGAGGTCGACATCTTTCACGAGAAGGACGCCACGTCGCGCCGGCCGCTCGGCGCCGACGGGCATTTCTTCCGCCGCCAGCTCGAAGGCCTCGCCGATACGGTGCTCGACGGCGCGCCGATGCGCGGCGCCGATGTCGAGGACGGCATCGCGTCGATCCGGGCGATGGTGGCGATCGCCCGCTCGGTGGAGCGCGGCGAGCGGGTCGAACTCGCCTCGGTCGCCGGTTCCGTGTGATGCAGGTCGGGATCTTTGCCAAGACCTTTCCCGGTGCCGATCCGGCCTCGGTCCTGACGGCGGTGCGGGCGGCCGGCTATGCGGTCACGCAGTTCAACCTCGCCTGCGCCGGCCTGCCCTCCATGCCCGATGCGGTTCCGCCCGAGGTGATCGCGGCGATCGCGCAAGCCTCGCGGACGACCGCGACAGGTCTGGTCGCCCTCTCCGGCACCTACAACATGGCGCATCCCGATCGAGCCGTGCGCGAGGACGGGCTGCGCCGGCTGGCCGTGGTGATCGAAGCGGCCGCAAAGCTGTCGATCCCGCTGGTGACGCTGTGCACCGGCACGCGCAACCGCCAAGACCAGTGGGCGCACCATCCCGACAACGCGACGCCGGCCGCCTGGGCCGACATGCGCCGCGAGATGGAGAAGGCACTGACGCTCGCCGAGCACCACGGCGTCGACCTCGGCATCGAGCCCGAGCAGGCCAATGTCGTCTCCTCGGCGGCGGATGCGATGCGGCTGATCGCCGAACTGGGCTCGCGGCGGCTCAAGGTCGTGCTCGATCCGGCCAATCTGTTCGAGCAGGCATCGCCCGACGAGGCGCGCGCCGTCGTCGCCGGGGCGGTCGAACAGACGGCCGGCCATGTCGCGCTGGCGCATGCCAAGGATCGCCATGCCGACGGCCGCTTCGCCACGGCGGGCCAGGGCATCGTCGACTTCCCCGACTTCGTGGCGCGACTGCGGGCGACCGGCTTCGACGGGCCGCTGGTCACCCACGGGCTCGCGGCGGAGGAGGCGCCGGGCGTCGCCCGGTTCCTCAGCGGTCTGGTCCGATGACGCGCCAAAGCCGGCTACGGCGCGGCGACGCCGACCTCCGGGTCCACGAAGAGGGAGACGGGCTCGCGACCGTCTTCCAGCACGGGCTGGGCGGCAGCGCCGCACAGGTGGCGCAGACCTTTCCGTCCGGCCTTGCCTGCCGCCGCCTGACGCTCGAATGCCGCGGCCATGGCGGCTCGGCTCTCGGGAAGGATCGCCCCTACTCCTTCGGGCTGTTCGCCGACGACGTGCTTGCCGCCGTGGATGCTGCGGGATTCGACCGTTTCGTCGCCGGTGGCGTGTCGATGGGCGCGGCGATCGCGCTTCGCCTCGCCTGCCTTTGTCCGGAGCGCGTCGTCGGTCTCGTCCTCGTCCGTCCGGCGTGGACCTTCGCCGCCGCACCGGAAAACTTGCGGCCGATCGCCGAGGTCGCGGACCTGGTGCGGCGCCAGGGCCGCGACGCCGCGCGCGCCGTCTTCACCGAATCGGCGACCGCGGCGCGGCTCGCCGCCGAGGCACCCGACAACCTGGCCTCGCTCATCGGCTATTTCGACCGGCCGGACATCGACCGCTTCGCCGAGGTGCTCTCCGGCATCGCCGGCGATGGCCCCGGCGTCTCGAGGTCACAGGCCGCCGCGCTCGATCTCCCGACCCTGGTGGTCGGCAACACCATGGACGCCCTGCACCCGCTGGCCATGGCGGAAGAGCTGGCCGCCACGATCCCCGGTGCGGACTATGCGAGCGTGCCGTCCAAGGCGGCCGACACGGCGACGCATTTCTCGGCCGTGCATGCGCGCATCGCCCATTTCCTGCACAGCAAGTTCGACGTTCGGAGCCTGCCATGACATCGAAAGCCCTTTCCGGCCCCGCCGCCATCGCCGCCCTGCCGCGCCATCGGCTGCTCGGCGAGTTTTCGCTGTGGTCCGCCGACCTCGCCAACATGGAGCGCGACCTGAAGCGCATCGAGGCCCATTGCGACCTGCACCACATCGACGTGGCGGATGCGCGCTTCACGCCGGGCTTCCTGTTCTTCCCCGACCTGGTGGCCCGCATCGCCGCGCTGACCGCACGGCCGATCCACGTCCATCTGATGGTCGAGGCCGAAATCGTCGAGGCGCAGACCCGGCAGTTCGTCGAGGCCGGCGCCGATCTCGTCAGCGTGCATGCCGAGACCGGCGAGGCCGGGTTGCGGGCCGCCGCGCTGGCCCGCTCGCTCGGCGCCGAGGCCGGCGTGGTGCTCAGGCTGGAGACACCGGTGTCGGCGGTCATCCCCTTCCTCCCGCACGTCGCCTTCGTGACCTTGCTGGGAACATCGATCGGCGTGAAGGGCCAGAGCCTGTCCGGGCTTGCACCGGCCCGGCTGACCGAAGCGCGCGGCCTGATGCGGCAGGCCGGACGCGAGGCCGAGATCGTGCTGGCCGCCGACGGCGGCATCCGCCACGAGACGGTGCCGCTGCTGCGGGCCGCAGGCGCCGAGACCGTGGTGCTCGGCTCGCTGGCCTTCGGCGATCCGGATCTTTCCGCACGTATGGACTGGCTGCATGGGCTGAAGGTCGGCGCCTGATGTCCCCCGCGGCGCTGGCCTTCGATCTGGGCGGCACCGAACTGCGCGGCGCGCTGGTCGAGGCCGGCGGCCAGATCGCCGTCCACCGCTCCGTGCAGACGCGGGCGGCCGACGGACCGCAGGCGGTGATCGGCCAGATCGTCGAAATGGGAGCGGCCCTTCTTGCCGGACAGCCGGCCGGATCGGTTCTCGGCATCGGCATCGGCGCGCCCGGACCGCTCGATCCGCAGGCCGGGATGGTGATCGCCGCGCCGATGCTGGCCGGCTGGACCGACGTGCCGCTCGCCGAGATCCTGCGGGGCAGTCTCGGCCTGCCCGTGCGGCTGGAGAACGATGCGAACGCCGCCGCGCTGGCCGAGTGGCGCTTCGGCGCGGGGCGCGGCGTCCGCTCGATGGTCTTCGCCACCGTATCGACCGGTATCGGTGGGGGCGTGATCGCCGACGGCCGGCTGCTGCATGGACGGCGCGGGCTGGCGGCCGAGATCGGCCACATGACGATTACCGAAAGCGGCGAACGCTGTTTCTGCGGCAATGTCGGCTGCTTCGAGGCGGTGGCTTCAGGCACCGCGCTCGGACGCCGTGCCACGACGCTGACCGGGCCAGGCGACGGCTCGCTTCTGCGCCGTCTGTCGGGAGGCGGCGACGTGACGGCGCGGCATGTGTTCGAGGCGGCGCGAACCGGCGACGCGCAGGCGCTGCGGCTGGTCGAGACCGAGGCGCACTGGCTCGGCGTCGGCCTCGCCAATCTGCTGCATCTCTATTCGCCGGACGTGATCGTCGTGGGCGGCGGCCTGTCGAACGGCTTCGAGCTGCTCGCCCCCGGACTCCGGAGCACCATCGGCCAGCGCGCCATGGCCGCCTTCCGCGACGTGCCGGTGGTCGCCGCACAGCTCGGCGACAAGGCCGGCCTGATCGGCGCGGCCAGCCTGGTGTTCGAGTCCGACCAATAGCCCGTCTCAAAGGCCCCCTCCGACCCTTCGGGTCACCTCCCCCGCTGCGCAGGGGAGGATTGGCGTCGATGCCGGCCGCCAGCCTGAATCCTCCCCTGTTTACGGGGGAGGTGCCGAGCGCAGCGAGGCGGAGGGGGCCGCCTCCCGTGCGATCAAGCGGTCGGCGCTACTGCAGAGCGCGATCCAGATGGCTGTAGCCGCCGTCGACGAACAGCCATTGCCCGGTCGTGTGGCCGGCACGCGGCGACAGGGTGAAGACGACCGTGGCGGCGATCTCCTCCGGTGCCGTCATGCGCCGGCCGAGCGGGATGCGCCGCACGATCTCGGCGAGCTTCGCATCGGGATCGGGGAAGGTGGCGAGCCAGTCGCGGTACATCTGCGTCATCACGTCGGCAGGGATGACGGCATTGACCCGTATGCCGTCGTCGCGCAGCGAAGCCGCCCATTCGCGGGTCAGCGCCAGAACGCCGCCCTTCGCCGCCGTATAGCCGCTGGTGTTGCCCTGCCCGGTGATCGCCGTCTTCGACGAGATGTTGACGATCGCGCCGCGCGCCGCCTTCAGCCAGGGCAGCGCATGGTGGACGATCGCATAGTAGTGGACCAGGTTGCGCTCCAGCGACTGCCGGAACGCCCGCGGGCCGGCGTCGAGGCCGGCGCCATCGTTGACGCCGGCGTTGTTGACCACGCCGTCGATGCGTCCGAAGGTCTCCGCCACCCGCCTGACCGCCGCCTCGCAGGCCGCGTCGTCCATCAGGTCGAGCTGGACGAAGCTTGCGCGCGGCGCCAGCCGCTTCAACCCTGCCTCGAAGTCGGCCGCGAGCGGGTCCTTCCCGAAGATCACCGGCACGGCCCCTTCCTCGGCGAGCAGGGTCGAGATCGCGGCGCCGATGCCGGAGCCGCCGCCGGTGACGATGAACACCTTGTCGTTCAGTCCGAGATCCATCGGGGCGGCCTCAGATCGCCGTGCCGCCGTCGACCATCATCGCCTGGCCGGTGACATAGCTGGACTCGTCCGACAGCAGGTAGACGACCATCGGCGTCATGTCGCCGACGCTGCCCAGCCGACCCATCGGCTGGCGCGCGATGAAGTCGCGCTCGGCCTGCACCGGATCGGCGAAGGAGGCGATGCGGTCGCGCAGCGACGGCGTATCGACCGTGCCGGGACACAGCGCGTTGCAGCGGATGCCGCGCTTGACGTAGTCGGCGGCGAGCGCCTTGGTCAGCCCGATCACCGCGGCCTTGCTGGCGCCGTAGGCGAGCCGGTTGGGGAAGCCTTTGATCGACGAGGCCATCGAGGCCATGTTGAGGATCGAGACGCCGCCGGTCTCCCGCGCCCGTTCCAGCATGCCGGGCAGCAAGGCCCTGATCGTGCGGAACATGCCCTTCACGTTCAAATCGAAGCTGAAGTCCCACTGATCGTCGGTCGTCTCGAAGATCGTGCCCTGGTGGACGAAGCCGGCGCAGTTGAACAGGCCGTCGAGCTTCGGGCTGGCGGCGGCGAACGCCCCGACCGCCGCGGTGTCGCGCACGTCGAGGATCCGCGTGGCGATCCGGCCGTCGGCCTTCGCCAGGTCGTCGAGCGCTGCGCGGTTGATGTCGGTCGCCGTCACCTCGGCGCCCTCGGCCGCGCAGGCCAGCGCGCTGGCGCGGCCGATGCCCTGCCCCGCCGCCGTGATCAGAATCTTCTTGCCCTTCAGCCGCATCGCTTTCCTCCCGGCGCCTCAGATCTTCATATGCAAACAGGATGTTCGGCTGCGAGGCAATCGCCGCGAAGGGCCAGATGAGGCCCGCCCACAGACCAGACGGATCGCCCGGCGCAGGCTCAGCGGAAATGCTTGGAAAGCTTCAGGCCCTGCGCCTGGTAATTCGAGCCGAGATCGCTGCCGTAGAGGGCGGCCGGACGCGACAGCATGTGCTCGTAGACCAGCCGTCCGACCACCTGGCCGTGTTCGAGGATGAACGGCACCTCGTGGCTGCGAACCTCCAGCACCGCCCGGCTGCCGGTGCCGCCGGCTCGGCTGTGGCCGAAGCCGGGATCGAAGAAGCCGGCGTAGTGGACGCGGAACTCGCCGACCAGCGGATCGAAGGGCGTCATTTCGGCAGCGAAGAGCGGGGGAACGTGCACCGCTTCGCGACTGACCAGGATATAGAATTCATCCGGGTCGAGGATCAGTTCGCCGACATCGCCGCGGCGGTGGATCGGCTCCCAGAAATCCAGCACGTCGTGGGCGGCGCGCCTGTCGACGTCGACGATGCCGGTATGGTGCTTGCCGCGATAGCCGATCAGGCCGTCGGCGTCGCCATGCAGGTCGATCGACAGGGCGATGCCGGTGCCCGAGACGTTCGGCGCCTCGGAGGCGATCAGCGTCTCGGTGTCGTGCAGCGCCTTCAGCGCGAACTCGCCGAGCAGCGCATTGCCCTTGCGGAACCGGATCTGCGACAGGCGCGAGCCGGTGCGGACCACGATCGGGAAGGTGCGCGGACTGACTTCGAGCCAGAGAGGGCCGGAATAGCCCGCCGGGATCTTGTCGAACTCCTGTCCGCGATCGGTCATGACGCGCGTGAAGATGTCGAGCCGACCGGTCGAACTCTTGGGATTGGCCGAGGCGCTGACCTCGTCGGGCAGGTTCAGCGTCTCCAGCAGCGGCACGATGTAGACGCAGCCCGTCTCTAGGACGGCGCCGGCCGCCAGATCGATCTCGTGCAGCTTCAGCCGCTGCAGCTTGTCGGCGACGAGGTTGTCGCGGCCGGGCATGAAGCTCGCCCGCACGCGATAGGCGGTCTCGCCAAGCCTGAGGTCGAGGCTGGCCGGCTGGATCTGGTCGGGGTCGAGAGCGCGGCGCGATGCCAGCGCGCCGGCTTGGAACAGCGCGGCGATCTCCCGATCGGGTAGTATTCCCTCCTGCCGCATCCACCTGCCCCACCTGAAAGTCCGGCTGGTTTAACACCGCGTGCGGTTGACGCAAGCCGCGCCCGGGTCTATGGAGCCTTATTCCGTGGTGATTTGGCCGGTCGGCTTGCAGCCACGTTAAACAAGTCGCTAAAGGACCGTTCGGCCGAAGGCCCATGGACCGGTTGCGACTTCGCGGCCGGTTTTTTATTGGGAGGAAGCCATGTCCCGTGACAGCGAACGCAACTGGAAGCCGGCGACCAGCCTCGTGCATGGCGGCACGCTGCGATCCGAGCACGGCGAGACCTCCGAGGCGATCTACCTGACGCAGGGCTATGTCTACGACAGCGCCGAGGCGGCCGAGGCCCGCTTCAAGGGCGAGACCCAGGGCTTCATCTATTCGCGCTACGCCAACCCCACCGTCGACATGTTCGAGAAGCGCATGTGCGCGCTGGAAGGCGCCGAGGATGCGCGCGCCACGGCCTCGGGAATGGCCGCCGTCACCGCGGCAATCCTGTGCGGTCTGCGGGCCGGCGACCATATCCTCGCGGCGCGTGCGCTGTTCGGCTCCTGCCGCTGGGTCGTCGAGACGCTGGCGCCGAAATACGGGATCGAGGCGACGCTGATCGACGGCACGGACATCGCCAACTGGGAGAAGGCGGTGCGACCGAACACCAAGCTCTTCTTCTTCGAGAGCCCGACCAACCCGACGCTCGAAGTCATCGACATCGCCGCCGTTTCCGCGCTGGCGCGCAGCGTCGGCGCGCGGGTGGTCGTCGACAATGTCTTCGCCACGCCGCTGCAGCAGAAGCCGCTCGAACTCGGCGCCCATACCGTCGTCTACTCCGCCACCAAGCACATCGACGGCCAGGGGCGCTGCCTGGGCGGTATCGTGCTTTCCGACAAGAAGTGGATCGACGAGAACCTGCACGACTATTTCCGCCACACCGGCCCCAGCCTGTCGCCGTTCAACGCCTGGACGCTTTTGAAGGGGCTGGAAACGCTGCCGCTGCGGGTGCGCCAGCAGACGGAGAGCGCCGGCCGGATCGCCGACTTCCTGGCAGACCACCCGAAGGTGGCAAGGGTCATCTATCCGGGACGCGCGGACCACCCGCAGGCCAGCCTCGTCGCCCGCCAGATGACCGGCGGCTCGACGCTGATCTGCATCGAACTCAAGGGCGGCAAGCAGGCTGCCTTCGCCTTCGAGAACGCGCTCGGGATCGTGCTGATCTCCAACAATCTCGGCGACGCCAAGAGCCTGATCACCCATCCGGCGACGACGACGCACAAGAACCTCACCGACCAAGCCCGCGCCGAACTCGGCATCGGTCCGGGCACGGTGCGCCTGTCGGTCGGCCTCGAGGATGCCGGCGACCTGATCGACGATCTCGACCAGGCGCTGAAGGCGGCATGAAGGACAAGGCCGGCCGCTCACGATGATGCGAGGGCGGTTGACCATGTCCGGCCGTTGGCCGATTTTGCCTTGATGACCGGAGAGGCAGAATGTACCGGGCCGTGACGCGCGGGATCGAGGTTCGGGTCGAACCCATCTATCTGGCGGATCGCTCCGAACCGGCCGAGAACCGCTATGTCTGGGCCTACCGGATCACCATCGACAACCAGTCGGACGATACGGTCCAGTTGCTGTCGCGCTACTGGCACATCACCGACGGCGTGGGACGCGTCGAGGAAGTGCGGGGGCCGGGCGTGGTCGGAGAACAGCCGGTGCTCGATCCCGGCGACAGCTACAATTACATGTCGGGCTGCCCGCTGACCACGCCGTCCGGCATCATGGTCGGCCGCTACACGATGCAGCGGCGCAACGGCGACCTGTTCGACGTCGCCATTCCCGCCTTCTCGCTCGATCTTCCAGGCACGCGGCGGGTTGTGAACTGAGGGATCCGCAGGGGACCGTTTGCTTTCTTTCGGCAGAGGGACCGCAGCAGTTCAGAAGTCGCGCGGGCCGAAAACGGTAACACTCCGACGACCGGACAACCCGAAACCGGCTCATGAAATTCGCGGCGAAGAGGACGTAAGTGCCAGGGACAGTTTACTTTTTTCGGCCCGCGTGACTTCCGGGCGTTGCAGCTTTTCTGCCGAAAGAAAGTA
>JAHBYY010000088.1 GCA_019635715.1 Rhizobiaceae bacterium
TTCAACTTGGGGCATCTCATAGCTCCTTGATGTGATGGCTAACCATCTTTGGTTTCGCTCTCAACCGGAGCATTGCCGGCGGACGGATATATTCTGAATGAAACCCGATCTTTTTTCGGATTTATGTTGAGGATGATCGAAACGAGATCTTCAACCGCGGCCTTGGAGTCCACGGCATTGTATTTCGTTCTCATGATATAACGCATTGCTCTCCTTTCGACCGAATTCGAGAAGAGATATCGAACGCCATAGCCGGCAGTTCCCATGAGCACAGCGCAAAGGGCCACCGCGGCACCATTCAAAGCCACGACAAGCGGGGCTCCAAGTCCGAACCCGTCGATGCGCGCATTGTAGAAAATGAAGGTACATAGGCCTGTTATGGATGCATAAGCAATCGCATAAAAGATGATCCCGATCGGCGCGCTTTGAAATGAGTGAAAATAATAATACCCGACAAAAAAACAGACAGTAGGGAAAATAAATAGGTGAATCAATGAAACACCCAGACTTGCTCTCAATGACGACTTAAACTCAAAGCTTCCGGAGTTTATTATATTTTCCATTGTCGTGCAAAAAATATTTTCAGAATGGCAAAATCGATAAGACATATAGAAGTAGAATACTACAATTACAATACAGATAAATGCCATCAGATACGCGATCGAGAAGCTGAAAAACGCCATCGTCACGGAAGACGAGGCGTCTGCGAGTACCTTGCTCCTGCTGTTATAGACAAAATCCGGAGCAAGGAATGAAACCATGACGGGGACGAACATCCACAGGATATTCAGTGCCATTTGTTCCAGCACCGAGACGTCATTTCCTCGGGCGTAAACATAAGACACATTCAGGACGCATACGATCAAGGTTGATATCGCCCAGCAGGACGCCAGGGCAAATCGTCCATGAAGCGTCAGCCGGAGCACCATTTCTGCCCTCCGATGAAAGTGTTCGCCTAAAGCATCAGTAACCTGCGCGCCACAGGCACCAGCGCCGCGCCGATCGCCCGCGTGTTGGCCGCATCGAGATGCACGCCGTCGATCGGCGTCGTCACGGCGACCGAGCCGGCGTCGAAGAAGGTGCTGCCTGCGGCGTCCGCCACCTCGGCATACATCGCCGCCAGCTTCTTCGATTCGGCGACGCCGCCGTCGAACATGGCGTCGAAATCCGCGTCTTCGGTCGCGCAGAGCGCCGGCGGCGCGACGACGATCACCTGCGGCGCAGGGGCATCGAAGCCGTAGGCATGCTGCTTCACCAGGTCGACCAGCCGCTCCATGCCCTGCTTGGCGCCGATGGCGCGTCCGCAGATGAACGGCTTCATGTCGTTGGCGCCCAGCATGATGACGACCAGGTCGAGCGGATAGTGGGTGTGGAGGATCGTCGGCAGCACGCGGGCGCCGTTGCGGTCGCAGTCGGCCAGATGATCGTCATAGGCGGTGGTGCGGCCGTTCAGCCCTTCGGCGATGACGGTGAAGCCTTTGCCGAGGCCGGCGGCCAGGACGCTCGGCCAGCGGTCCTCGTAGGCATGCCGCCCCGGCCCCTCGGCCGAATAGCCCCAGGTCAGCGAGTCGCCATAGCAGAGGATGGTCTTCATGGTCGGTCCTCAGGTCGCCTTGCGCAGCCCGAGTGCCACGACAAGCAGGAAAGCGCCGTTCGACAGCAGTTCGATCGCCAGCAGGATGCCGAGCACGGCCGAGGCTGCCCACGGGAAATCGGAAAAGATCATCACGCCGAGCAGGATCGAGATGATGCCCGACAGGGCGACCAGGACCCAGCCCGACAGCGGCCGCAGCGAGAAGGCATACATCAGCTTGATGACGCCGATGACGATGAACAGCACGGCCACGACGGTGGTCAGCGTGATGGCGCCGGCGAACGGATTGGCCAGGATGGAAATGCCCACCACCGCCGTCAGCAGGCCGAGCAGGAGCGCCCAGAGGAAGCCCGGCCATCCGCGCACGCCGAACGCGTGGATGATCTGCACGACGCCGATGATCAGAAAGGTCCAGCCGGCGAGCAGCACGGCCGCCAGCGTCGCCGCGAACGGATTGAGCAGCGCCAGGACGCCGCCGATCAGGGAAACCGCGCCGAGGATGGCCAGCCATAGCCATGCCCGCTTCAGTCCCGACATCTGTTCGCCCGTTGTCATGGTCCCCTCCTCAAAAAAGTTCCGTTCACGTCCACGGCTGCGCGCGCCAAGGCACGGCCAGCCATTGTGCCGGTCCCATGGCTGCCGCCGGCAGGATCAGGCCGACGACGACACCCGGTACTTTTCGCCAAGGGTGCCGTGCGGGGCGAAGCAAACCGCGACATCGCCAGACCCTGCCCGGCCACGCCGCCGGCCAGGGCTGCGGGGGACAAGGCCGTCCCCGAGGTCAGCACGGCCCGCATCGGCGGCCGCCTCAGACGAGCATGGCCAGCGGGTTCTCGACATAGCGCTTGAACGCCGACAGCAGCTCGGCGCCGAGCGCCCCGTCGACGGCGCGGTGATCGGTCGACAGCGTCACCGACATGATCGTCGCCACGGCGAGCGCGCCGCTCTTGACGACGGCCCGCTGCTCGCCCGCGCCGACCGCAAGGATCGTCGCATGGGGCGGGTTGATGACGGCGGCAAAATCCTTGACCCCGAACATGCCGAGATTGGACACGGCGGTGGTGCCGCCCTGGTATTCCTCGGGCTTCAGCTTGCGCGCCTTGGCCCGCCCCGCAAAGTCCTTCATCTCGTTGGAGATCATCGAAAGCGGCTTCAGGTCGGCCTTGCGGACAATCGGCGTGATCAGCCCGCCCGGGATCGACACCGCGACGCCGACATCGGCATGGGCATGCCTGACCATGGCGCTTTCCGTCCACGACACGTTGGCGTCCGGCACGTCGCGCAGCGCCAGCGCCAGCGCCTTGATCACCATGTCGTTGACCGACAGCTTGTAGACGGGAACCTCGCCCTTCTCCGTCTTCTTCACCGGTGCCGCGGCATTGAGCTGGCCGCGCAGCGCGAGCAGCGCATCGATGTCGCAATCCATCGTGACGTAGAAATGCGGCACCGTGCTTTTCGCCTCGGTGAGCCGCCGCGCGATGGTCTTGCGCATGTTGTCGTGCGGCACCAGTTCGTAGGAGCCCGGCTCGAACAGCTTGAGCACGGTCTCGTCGGACGCAGGCTTGGCCGCGCCCGGCGCGGCAGCCTGCGGCGTCTTCTCGGCGGGTTTCGGCGCGTCCTTGGCCGCCGGCGCCTTCGCACCCCCGCCGGCGATCGCCGCCTCGACGTCCGATTTCACGACGCGGCCATGCGGGCCCGAGCCGGTGATTGCGGCGACATTCACGCCGGCATCCTTGGCGATCCTGCGGGCCAGCGGCGAGGCGAAGGCGCGGGTTGCTCCATTCGAATGCCCCTCACCCTTGCCCTCTCCCCGCAAGGACGGGGCGAGGGGGACTTCGGCGGTGGAGCTTCCTCCTTCTCCCCGTTCTTCACGGGGAGAAGGTCCGGCAGGGGATGAGGGGTTCGTTGATGCCGCGACTGGCTCCTTGTCCTTCGTCGCTTCCGCCTTGGGCGCGTCCGACCCCTTCGCCGCTGCGGAGGCATCCTCGCCGTCGGCGGCAAGGATGGCGATGACGGCATTGACCTTCACCGCTTCCGTGCCGGCCGGCACGACGAGCCTGGCGACGGTCCCCTCGTCGACCGCCTCGACCTCCATCGTCGCCTTGTCGGTCTCGATCTCGGCGATCACGTCGCCGGCCTTGACCGTATCGCCCTCCTTCACGAGCCACTTGGCAAGGTTGCCTTCCTCCATCGTGGGCGACAGGGCCGGCATGGTGATGTTGATCGGCATCTAGCGGTCTCCGGCGAAATAGGGCGTGGGATCTTCATTCAGGCCAAGCGGTGGATCGAGCGGCCAAAGATCGGCGAGCGAAAAGGAAATGGCGTCGAAGGGCGGCGCGCTGACCGTATCGTCGGAGTTCCAGGCTCCGAGCTTGGTCCATAAGCCTTCGCGCAACTCAAATGCCTCCAGGATCTGCTGGCGAGGATCGACGATCCACATATGCGGAATGCGCGACTCGGCATAAATCCTCATCTTGACTGTCCGATCACGCTTTTCGGTCGAGCCGGATAGAATTTCGCAGATCCAGTCCGGTCTCAGCTCAAAATAGTTGCGCTCAGGATAAGCAGAAAGACGTTCACGACGCCAACCGGCGACATCCGGCACGAGGATGTTCTCGTCGAACTTTATCTCAGGCTCCGAAAAAAACACCCAACCACCCTGGCCGCTGCGATCATCTTGGAATGCGCCGCCGAGCTTGCTTCCAAGTGCCAGCGCAGCCGCCCCATGCCTGGGAGACGGACGCGGATGAGTACGCAGAACTCCATCGATGATCTCGGCAACGAGATGCGCCGGCGCAGCCTCGATGTCTGCGTAAGTGGCGCGGCGCTTTGAACTCTCAGCCATGAACGACCTCCAGGCCCACGGAGAGGCTATCGCGGTCACCCCCGATACGTCACCGCCTTCACGGCCGCGACGACCTCACCGACATTCGGCAGCGCGAGCTTCTCCAGGTTGGCCGCATAGGGCATCGGCACGTCCTTGCCGGCTATGGTGATCACCGGCGCGTCGAGATAGTCGAAAGCGCGCTGCGACACCTGGTTGGCGATGAAATCGCCGACCGACGACTGCGGATAGCCTTCCTCGACAACCACCAGCCGGTTGGTCTTCTTCACCGAGGCGATCACCGTGTCGAGGTCCATCGGCCGGATCGTCCTGAGGTCGATGATCTCGACGTCGATCCCGAGCCCGCGCAGCTCCGCCTCGGCCTTGATCGCATAGGTCATGCCGATGCCGAACGAGACGAGCGTCGCGTCCCTGCCCTGCTTGTGGATCCGCGCCTTGCCGATCGGCAGCACGAAGTCGTCGAGCTTCGGCACGTCGAAGCTCTGGCCGTAGAGAATCTCGTTCTCGAGGAAGATCACCGGATTCGGGTCGCGGATCGCCGCCTTGAGCAGGCCCTTGGCGTCGGCCGCCGTGTAGGGCTGTACGACCTTGAGGCCGGGGATATGGCTGTACCAGGCGGCATAGTCCTGGCTGTGCTGGGCCGCGACGCGCGCCGCCGCGCCGTTCGGGCCGCGGAACACGATCGGCGCGCCCATCTGGCCGCCGGACATGTAGAGCGTCTTGGCGGCCGAATTGATGATCTGGTCGATCGCCTGCATGGCGAAGTTGAAGGTCATGAACTCGACGATCGGCTTCAGGCCGGCCATCGCCGCGCCCACCCCGACGCCGGCGAAGCCATGCTCGGTGATCGGCGTGTCGACGACGCGCTGCGGTCCGAATTCCTGCAGCAACCCCTGGGTGATCTTGTAGGCGCCCTGGTACTCGGCGACCTCCTCGCCCATCACGAAGACGTCGGCGTCGCGCCGCATCTCCTCGGCCATGGCGTCGCGCAGCGCCTCGCGCACCGTCGTCTGCACCATCTCGGTGCCGGCCGGAATGTCCGGATCGGCGGCGATCTCGGCCTTTGGAGCCGCCGGCACCTTGGCGCTCTCCTTGACGGCGGTCGGCTCGGCCTCCGCCTCGCGCGCCTTGCCTCCGGCTTCCGGAACCGGTGCCTCGGACGGAGCCGCCTTGGCCTCGGCAGAGGCTTCCTTCGAGCCGGACGCACCTGCCGCGCTGGCATCCTCGCCGTCGGCCGCCAGCACGGCGATGACGGCATTGACCTTCACGCCTTCAGTGCCCGCGGGCACGACGATCCTGGCGAGCGTGCCCTCGTCGACCGCCTCGACCTCCATCGTCGCCTTGTCGGTCTCGATCTCGGCGATCACGTCGCCGGGTGCGACATGATCGCCTTCCTTCTTCAGCCATTTGGCGAGATTGCCTTCCTCCATCGTCGGGGAAAGCGCGGGCATGAGAATGTCGATCGGCATGGTTGCGCCCTCCCCTCAGAGTACGATGTCGGTCCAGAGCTCGGACGCGTCCGGCTCGGGATCGGTCTGGGCGAAATCGGCCGCGTCGGCGACGATATCGCGCACCTCCTTGTCGATCGCCTTGAGTTCGTCCTCGCTCGCCCACTTCTTGTCGATGAGGCGCGCCTTGACCTGCTCGATCGGGTCATGCTCGGAGCGCATCTTCTGCACCTCCTCCTTCGACCGGTATTTTGCCGGGTCCGACATCGAGTGGCCGCGATAGCGGTAGGTCTGCATTTCGAGGATCAGCGGCCCCTTGCCGTCGCGGCACCAGGCCAGGGCCAACTCGCCGGCGGATTTCACCGCGCGCACATCCATGCCGTCGACCTGGATGCCGGGGATCTTGAACGAGGCGCCGCGGTGCGAAAAGTCGGTCTCGGCCGACGAGCGCTGCACCGAGGTGCCCATCGCATAGCGGTTGTTTTCGATGATGTAGATCACCGGCAGCTTCCACAGCGAGGCCATGTTGAAGCTCTCGTAGACCTGCCCCTGGTTGGCCGCGCCGTCGCCGAAGAAGGTCAGCGAGACGTTCTTGTTGCCGCGATATTTGTTGGCGAAGGCGAGCCCCGTGCCGAGCGACACCTGCGCGCCGACGATGCCGTGGCCGCCGTAGAAATGCTTCTCCTTGGAGAACATGTGCATGGAGCCGCCCTTGCCCTTGGAAAGGCCGCCCTTGCGCCCGGTCAGCTCCGCCATCACGCCGCGCGGCGACAGGTCCATCGCCAGCATGTGGCCGTGGTCGCGGTAGGCGGTGATCATCTGGTCGCCCTCGACCATGCCCATCTTGAGGCCGGTGACCACCGCTTCCTGGCCGATGTAGAGATGGCAGAAGCCGCCGATGAAGCCCATGCCGTAGAGCTGGCCGGCCTTCTCCTCGAAGCGCCGGATCAACAGCATGTCGCGATAGGCGCGAAGCTCCTGCTCCTTGGTGAACTGGTCCGGCTTTGGCGCCGTCGGCGCTTGCGGGGTCTTGCCCTCCGCCTTCGAACGGGCGGCGGGCTTCCTGGCAGCCTGGGCCATGCATTGCTCCCTGTTGAATGTCTCTTGTCGGACATGCCGGGAGCGACCATCACTCCCAAAGTTGAGAAAAGGCTAGCATGCGTCTCGCGTCTCCACCATGCGAAAAAATGCATGGCTGACATGACGCTAAGCGACTAAAAACGTTTGAAAACTTGTCGATTAACTGAAATTCGGTTGATGGCGCAGATCAGCGCATCAGCGTGATTTCGTCCGGATGCGACAGATTCAGCGCGCGGCGCGCCTGCTCGTCGAGCATGTCCTTGTCGATCGTCCCATCGTGCAACATCGCGACCCGGGCTTCAAGGGCTGTCCGTTCGGCCCTCAGCCCGTCCAGTTGCACCTGCAGCAGCGCGGCGCGCTCGCGCAGATGCGTCTTCGAATCGATGCCGTATTCGCCGTGATAGATGTGATAGCCGAAATAGGTCACGAAGGCCGCGCAGAGCGTCGGCACGATGAGCCTGCCGGTCTTTCGCGGGCGGTGCTGGCGTGTCCACATGGGGGTCTTCCGGATTCCGATAGGATCTTCACACTCGCCCGAATATGCTTAAGGGCCGGTTAGCGGGGTGCGTCCTTCGAGGCTCGCCAGTGGATGCTGTCGCACACCATCGGCCCACGAAGGGGCTCGCACCTCAGGATGAGGGATGTCGGCGTTGCCCAACGCCGTTGGCTGGATGCAAAGGTCTCGTGGAGCGGATGCAGCCTCCCTCATCCTGAGGTGCGAGCCTGCTCCATGGTCCGTGATTCTGGCCGCTTGTTCCGACGGGCGAGCCTCGAAGGACGCACCGCGACGCAGCATCAGCCCTTGAGGATCGACCTGCCGGCGAAGCTGGCCTGCTTGCCGAGCTCCTCCTCGATGCGGATCAACTGGTTGTACTTGGCGGTGCGGTCGGAACGTGCCAGCGAGCCGGTCTTGATCTGGCCGCAGTTGGTCGCCACCGCCAGGTCGGCGATGGTCGAGTCCTCGGTCTCGCCGGACCGGTGGGACATCACCGCCGTGTAGCGTGACTTGTGCGCCGTCTCGACTGCATCCAGCGTCTCCGACAGCGAGCCGATCTGGTTGACCTTCACCAGGATCGAGTTGGCGACGCCCATCTTGATGCCGTCGCGCAGCCGCGCCGAATTGGTGACGAAGAGATCGTCGCCGACCAGTTGCACCTTGTCGCCGACGAGATCGGTGAGGATCTTCCAGCCCTCCCAATCGTCTTCCGACATGCCGTCCTCGATCGAGATGATCGGATAGTCGGCGGCCAGCTTGGCCAGGTACTTGGCCTGCGTCTTCGGATCGCGCGTCTTCTTCTCGCCGCCATAGACATAGGCGCCGTCCTTGAAGAACTCGGTGGCGGCGCAGTCGAGTGCGATCGCGATCTCGTCGCCGGGCTTGAAGCCGGCCTTCTCGATCGACGCCACGACGAAGTCGAGCGCCGCCTGGGCGCTCTTGATGTTCGGAGCGAAGCCGCCCTCGTCGCCGACATTGGTGTTGTGGCCGGCGTCCTTCAGGCCCTTCTTCAGGGTGTGGAAGATTTCCGAGCCCCAGCGCACCGCCTCGCGCAGCGTCGGCGCGCCGACCGGCATGATCATGAATTCCTGGAAGTCGATCGGATTGTCGGCGTGCACGCCGCCATTGATGATGTTCATCATCGGAACCGGCAGGACATGGGCGTTCGGCCCGCCGACATAGCGGTAGAGCGGCAGGCCGGATGCCTCGGCGGCGGCCTTGGCGACGGCCAGAGACACGCCGAGGATGGCGTTGGCGCCGAGCCGGCCCTTGTTGGGCGTGCCGTCGAGTTCGATCATCGTCCGGTCGATGGCGATCTGGTTCTCGGCGTCGAGGCCGCCGATCGCCTCGAAGATCTCGCCGTTGACGGCGTCGACCGCGCGCTCGACGCCCTTGCCGAGATAGCGCTGGCCGCCGTCGCGCAGCTCGACCGCCTCATGCGCGCCCGTCGACGCGCCCGACGGCACGGCGGCGCGGCCCATCGAGCCGTCTTCGAGGACGACGTCGACTTCGACGGTCGGATTGCCGCGGCTGTCGAGGATTTCGCGGCCGATGATATCGACGATGGCGGTCATGGAACGCTCCCGGAATGGATCGGTGAAAAGCCCGCCGCCCTCTTAGCCAATGGCGGTGAAAAGGCAATCGGCAAGCCCTCAAATAGCGGGGTAATTGCTTGAACACACCTGCCGGAGTTCACCCCCATCCCTGACCCCTCCCCGCAAGGGGGAGGGGAACGGCTTGCGGCCTCGTCGGGCGCAAATCGCCGTCGGATTTGACTGGCACGATGGGCGCAAAGTCCCCCTCCCCCTTGCGGGCAGGGGTCAGGGGTGGGGGTAAACGCTTCAAGCGATTGCCCCGCCGCGAGTAGTGCCGGTCCGTCACGCCGCCGGCTTCACCGTCGACCGGAATTTGCCCATGAGATAGGGGCCGGACCTGACCGGCGCGTATTTGGGCACCTCTCCCGGCACCCGGCAGGACTCGATGCAGGCGATCTCCTGGTCCCAGTTCGGCTGGTGGAAGAAGGCGAAGGATTGCCGGGGCCGGCCGGCCGCCGCGGCATCGTCGGGCGTGACGACGCGGTGCAGCGTCGAGCGCCAGCGATCGTTCGTCCACAGCGCCATCAGGTCGCCGATGTTGATGACGAAGGCGCCGGGGACCGGCTTCACCTCCGCCCAGGCGCCCTCCGGCGTCTGGATCTGCAGGCCCGACGACCCCGGCTGCGGCAGCAGGATCGTCAGGCTGCCATAGTCGGTATGCGCGCCGGCCCGCAATTGCCCCGGCTCGGGAGGATGCTCCGTCGCCGGATAGTTGAGAGCCCGGAGCGCGCTGATCGGTCGGTCGATCGTCGGGTCGAAATAGCGCTCGGGCAGGTCGAGCGCCACGGCGAAGACGCGCATGATGCGCACCGCCAGATCCTCCATCGCCCGGTAGTAATCCTCCCAGGCGGAGCGGAATTCCGCGGGCGCCGCCGGCCAGATCGTCGGGGCATAGCAGAACGACAATGCATCCTGATCGGTCAGCCCCGGCGGAACCGACAGCGGACCGCCGTTGAAGCTTTCTTTGAGATCGGGGGGCGTGTCGACGCCCCTGGACTTGGCGAGCGCTTCCGTGCCCGGTCCGAGATAGCCGTAGGGATAGCCGGCATAGGGAGCCCGCGCCGCCTGCTTGTCCTCGGGCGGCAAGGCGAAGAAGCTTGCCGCCGCGCGCCATGCGCGGTCGATCGCCGGCTGCGCAACGCCGTGGCCGGAAATGGCCAGGAACCCCGTTTCGCGGCAGATGCGGTCGACTTCGGCGGCGAGGTTTCGGCGGTCGCCGCCCTCGGCATGCTCGAATGCGGCGAGGTCGAAAACGGGAAAGGCGGCTGAGGTCATTCCTGCGGGTCCGGTTGGTTCCCCACCCTATACGAGGAATCCCTGCCGGGGGAACCGGGGCTGGAAGGTCGGCGACTGTGTACCCCACCTCTTTCGGAGCGAGCCACCGGCCTCGCCCTGAAAGGCAGGGCCATCGCATTTGAGGCTACCCCCACCCCTAACCCCTCCCCGCAAGGGGGAGGGGAACTTTGCTGCCGCCTTGCAAAGCGAAACCATCGATGGCTGGCGCATGGCTGTGACGCAAGCCAGTCCCCCTCCCCCTTGCGGGGAGGGGCTAGGGGTGGGGGTAGCCTCAAGTGCGACGGCCCCGCCCTGGGGGCGAGGCCGCGCGCCGCATCTCCTGGATTGGTCCGCTGCGGCTCAATGCCAGTAGGGCTCGACCTTGTAGTATTCGAAGGCCGCATTGCGCGCCGCCTGGCCGTCGTCGCCCGACAGTTCGTCGATCGAATGGGCAGGTGCTGCCTTGAGCTGATCCTTGGTGAAGGGCACGACATAGCCGTCCTGCGACGGGTCGTAGTCGAGCACCGACCACGGCACCGCATGGTACATCTCGCCGATGCCGAGGAAGCCGCCGAAGCCGATCACCGCGAACATGATGCCGTTGGAGGTCTTGTCCAGCATCACGTCCTGGATCGTGCCGATATGTTCGCCCGCGGTGTTGTAGACGGAGGTGCCGATCACGCGGGAAGCCGCGATGGCGTCGGTATGGCCGGTCATGGTGGTCATCGTCAAATCTCCTTGAGGCTCAGATCCGCCGCGGGGAGAATGACCGGCGACGGCAATGGTTCCGCGCCGCTCCGGAGATTTCAGAGACCCTTCGCCACCCGGTCGAACGCCACCAGCCGCTCCAGCAGGCCCGGCATCCGGTCCAGCGGCACCATGTTGGGGCCGTCCGAAGGCGCGTTGTCGGGATCCTGGTGCGTCTCGATGAACAGGCCCGCGACCCCGACGGCGACCGCGGCGCGCGACAGCGTCTCGACGAAGCGGCGGTCGCCCCCCGTGGAGCCGCCCTGCCCGCCCGGCTGCTGCACCGAATGCGTCGCGTCGAAGATCACCGGCGCACCGATCTCGGCCATGATCGGCAGGGCGCGCATGTCGGACACCAGCGTGTTGTAGCCGAAGGAGGCGCCGCGTTCCGTCACCAGCACGTTCGGGTTGCCGGAGCCGACGACCTTGGCCACCACGTTCTTCATGTCCCAGGGCGCGAGGAACTGCCCCTTCTTGACGTTGACGACCTTGCCGGTCCGCGCCGCGGCGACGAGCAGGTCGGTCTGGCGCGACAGGAAGGCCGGGATCTGCAGGATGTCGACATGTGGTGCGACGAGCCCGCACTGTTCCTCGCTGTGCACGTCGGTCAGGACAGGCAGGCCGAACTCCTTGCGGATGTCGTCGAAGATCGGCATCGCGGCGTCCAGCCCGGCGCCGCGGCGGCCGCCGAGCGAGGTGCGGTTGGCCTTGTCGTAGCTGGTCTTGTAGACCAGGCCGATGCCGAGCCCGGCGCAGATCTCCTTGAGGCGTCCGGCGATGTCGAAGGCATGGCCGCGCGATTCGAGCTGGCACGGGCCGGCGATCAGCGCCAGCGGCGCGGCGTTGTCGAAATCGACGCTGCCGACGGAAACGATCGGATTCGGGCTGTCTGGCATGCGGCACCTCGGCTGAAACGTTGGCCGCATGACGCCCGGCACGGGCCGGCCGCCGGGCGTCATGCGGCGGGAGCCGTCCTGTGCCTCATTCGTATCGTCGCGGCAAGCGGCGCGTCAGGCCGCCTTGCCCGCGGCGAGCTCCAGCAGCAGCGGCAGGTTCGACGGATCGGGCTTCAACGCGCCCTTCTCGATGCGATGCGCCAGCTCGACGATTGCCGCGTTGACCGGGGCGCTGCGCCCCAGCCTGCCCGCCTCCGCGGCGACCAGGCCGTTGAGGTCGTCGACCTCGCTGTGCCGGCCCTTCTGCCAGTCCTGCAGCACCGTCGTCTTCGTCGTCGACAGGGTGAAGCCGGCCAGCAGCGTGTCGAGCAGCGTCTCGACCAGCCGGTTCGACTTGCGCACGTCGTCGGCCGTCATCCCGAAGATCGGCAGCACCGGGTGACCGAGCCCGATGCCCGTCTGCAGGGCCTCCTCGCCCGAGCGCAGCATCAGCTCGCGCATCTCGGGAATAGCCACCGCGTCGTGCATCGACAGGCCGAGGATGCCGGTCGAAACCAGCGTCGTGGCGTTGCTGACCAGCTTCATCCACTTGGTCGCCCGGATGTCGTCGACGATCTCGACCTTGCCGGCGCAGCGCAGCAGCGCGGCGATCTCCTCCTCGCGCCCGGCCGTCGCCGGGTCGATGCTGCCCACCGCGAACCACGACCGCGCATGGTTGGAATGGCGCTGCACCACGCCCGGATCGTACATCATCGACGAGATCTCGATGACGCAGCCCATCGTGCGCTCGGGTCCGACCACCGAGGCGATCGTGTCCACCGTCATGCCGTTCTGCACGCCGGCGACCAGGCCGTCCGCCTTCAGATAGGGCTCGATGAGCTGCGTCGCCCATTTCGAATCATAGGCCTTCATGACCAGCAGCACGATGTCGAACTTTTCGGTGAAGGTGCAGACATCGCACAGATTGTAGGCGCGCACCTCCTGCTCGAGCACCTCGCCGGGCATCTCGATGCGGGCGCCGCGCTGGCGCATGGCCGCCACGTGCTCCGGCCACTGGTCGATCAGCACCACGTCGTGACCGGCCCGCGTCACATCGGCGCCGATGGAGGCTCCGTTGGCTCCCGCGCCGAGAACAGCGATCTTCTTCGTCATGCAATCTCCTCCGTCGATCGCCGCACTGTGTCACGGATCGACGGACGCGCCAGGCGCGGAAATTCTCAAAAAGAGCAGCTCGGGCGGGCCGCCCGCGCCTCTCACACCATCCGCGACTGCTCGACCGCCGCCTCGATGAAGGACGCGAACAGCGGATGCGGCTCCAGCGGCCGGCTTTTCAGTTCCGGATGGTACTGCACGCCGATGAACCAGGGGTGATCCGGATACTCCACCGTCTCCGGCAGAACGCCGTCCGGCGACATGCCCGAAAACACCAGGCCGCAGGCCTCGAGCCGATCCTTGTATTCGATATTGACCTCGTAGCGGTGGCGGTGGCGCTCCGAGATCATCGTGTCCCCGTAGATCCCGGCGATCTTGGTGCCGGCGGCGAGACGCGCCTCATAGGCGCCGAGCCGCATCGTGCCGCCCATCTCGCCGGCCTCGCGCCGCTTCTCCAGCATGTTGCCGCGCAGCCATTCCGTCATCAGGCCGACCACCGGCTCCTTGGCCGGGCCGAACTCGGTCGACGACGCATCCTTGACGCCGGCCAGCGAGCGCGCCGCCTCGATGCAGGCCATCTGCATGCCGAAGCAGATGCCGAAATACGGCACCTTGCGCTCGCGCGCGAATTTTGCGGCGAGAATCTTGCCCTCGGAGCCGCGCTCGCCGAAGCCGCCCGGCACCAGGATGCCATGCACCTTTTCCAGGAACGGCGCCGGGTCTTCCTTCTCGAAGACCTCGGATTCGATCCAGTCGAGCTTGACCTTCACCCGGTTCGCCAGGCCGCCATGCGCCAAGGCCTCGATCAGCGATTTGTAGGCGTCCTTGAGCCCGGTATATTTGCCGACCACGGCGATCGTCACTTCGCCTTCCGGATTGTGGATGTTGGTCGAAAGCCGCTGCCACGCCTCCATGCGCGGCTTGGGCGCCGGCTCGATGCCGAAGGCGCCGAGCACTTCCGAATCCAGCCCTTCCTTGTGATAGGCCATCGGCACGTCGTAGATGTGGCCGACGTCGAGCGCCTGGATCACCGCGCTTTCGCGGACATTGCAGAACAGCGAGAGCTTGCGCCGCTCCTCCTTGGGGATCGGCCTGTCGGCGCGCACCAGCAGGATGTCCGGCGCGATGCCGATCGAGCGCAGTTCCTTGACCGAGTGCTGCGTCGGCTTGGTCTTCAGCTCGCCGGCCGTCGGGATCCAGGGCATCAGCGTCAGGTGGATGTAGACGGCGCCGTTGCGCGGCAGGTCGTTGCCGACCTGGCGGATCGCCTCGAGGAACGGCATCGCCTCGATGTCGCCCACCGTGCCGCCGATCTCGCACAGCACGAAATCATAGTCCTCATTGCCGCCGAGGATGAAGTTCTTGATCTCGTCGGTGACGTGCGGAATGACCTGAACCGTCGCGCCGAGATAGTCGCCGCGGCGTTCGCGGTCGATGATGTTCTTGTAGATGCGGCCGGTGGTGATGTTGTCGGACTGGTTGGCGGAACGCCCGGTGAAGCGCTCGTAATGGCCGAGGTCGAGATCGGTCTCGGCCCCGTCGTCGGTGACGAACACTTCGCCGTGCTGGTAGGGCGACATCGTGCCGGGGTCGACATTGAGGTAGGGATCGAGCTTGCGGATGCGCACGCGGTAGCCGCGCGCCTGCAACAGCGCACCGAGTGCCGCTGCCGCTATGCCCTTTCCAAGTGAAGAAACCACGCCGCCGGTGATGAATACATATCGCGCCATGGGGCCTATCGCTTAACGCGGCGGTTTCGATTCCGCCAGAGAAAAATCTTGACCGGAGGGCTTTTCCCCGGCCGCTGCTGCTGTCCCGCTCACCAACGAAAACGGGCCGGCACGAGGCCGGCCCGTTCGCGATTATAGATGATCAGGTCAGAGGACGACGACGGGTGTCCCGACGCGCACGCGCTTGTACAGGTCGATGACGTGCTCGTTGACCATGCGGAAGCAGCCGTTCGACGAATTGGTGCCGATCGTCTGCGGAGCAATGGTGCCGTGGATACGCAGATGGGTGTCCTGCTTGCCCTCGTAGAGATAGATGGCGCGGGCGCCCAGCGGGTTCTGGCCGCCGCCCGGCATGCCGTCCTTGTACTGTCCGTACTTCTTCGGCTCGCGCTTCTGCATGTCGAGCGTCGGGATCCAGCGCGGCCATTCCTGCTTGTCGCCGACCGCGACCTTGCCCTTGTACTGGAGACCGTCGCGGCCGACGGCGATGCCGTAGCGGCGCGCCGAACTCGACGATTCGACCAGATAGAGGAAGTGGGCGTCGGTATCGATGACGATCGTGCCGCGCGGATAGCCGGAGAAGGAGACGGTCTGCGGCTCGAATTCCGGCCGGACCTGGAATTTCTTCTTCTTCTCGAGCACGCCGTCGAGGGCGCGGGTCTCGGGCAGCATCGACTGCTGAGCCGGTTCGTCGCCGAACAGCACCTGGAAGAAGCCGCTCGACGGTTGGGCGACATCCGCGCTGCGAAGTTCGCCATTGTTGCCCTGGCGCATGACGACCTCGGCGCCGACAGCGGCGGCTTCCTGTGCCTTGAGTCGTTCCGCGGTCAGGCCGACGCCGGCCGCGACGGCGGCCTTCTCGGCCTTGACCTTCACCGGCCTGGCCTTCTCCGGCTCGGCCTCGGCGGTCTCGGTTGCCTTGCCCGAGAACTTCTCGGCCCAGGCCTGGCGGCGCGCTTCCGCATCGGCCTTGGCCTTCTCGCGCATGGCCAGCTTCTTGGCGTCGAGGATCTTCTGGGCGCGCGCCGCCTTTTCCTCCGCCTTTGCCTTGGCCTTGGCGGCGGCGTCCTTCGGATCTTCGTCCTGCTTGCCGCTCTTCTTGGCGGCGATCTTCTTCTTGTTCTTCGTCGAGCCGCTTTCGGCGGCCTTGGTCTTGCCGGAAGTCATCGTCGACTTCTGCGGCTTCACGGTCTCGGCAAACGACGGCGTGCCCATGCCGAGCACGGCACACAGGCCGAGGAGTATCAGGCTGCGAGGAAACATGTATCGGTCCCGAATTTCTTGACGCGCTCTGCGCGCAGCTCACCCATACGCGCTGCGCGGCGCCATACTGGCGCAGGCGGATTTATAAGCGCTTATCGAAATTGCCCTCAAGTGAGGGTCATGGGCCCGGCCGATCGAATTCTCGTGATCACGCTGCCATTCGACGGCAGTGTGATCAATCGGGCACAGGCAGGCCTACTGGTTCGGAACCTGCGTGCCGGCCGGTGCTTCGGGAGCGGCTGCCGGAGCCGGCTCGGCCGGCGCCATCGTCGCCGCGCCGGGGTCGACCGCCATCGTTCCGCCGGCAGGCGCTTCGGGGGCGGCCGGCTGTGCTGTCATGGCGCCGCCATTGGCGGGAACGTCGTTCGACGAATCGGTCTGCGGGGCGGCCGGAGCGGGAGCCTCGGCAGGGGCGGCCGGCGCCGGTGCGGGAACGTCCGAACCGCCGAGCTGGTCGAGTACGCCCGAACCCTCGCCCTGCTCCGCCGGCAGGCGGTCGAGAATGTCGATCGGCCGCTCGCCATAGCGGGCCAGCAGCGACAGGCCGAGCGAGGTGATGAAGAAGGCTGCCGCCAGGATCGCCGTGGTGCGCGTCAGGGCGTTGGCCGCGCCGCGCGCCGTCATGAAGCCGGAGCCGCCGCCGATGCCGAGGCCGCCGCCTTCGGAGCGCTGCAGCAGCACCACCCCGACCAGGGCGAGCACGATCATCAGATGAACGACGATGATGACGGTTTCCATGGACTTCACCTGGTCGAGAAAGGAAGGCGCCGAGGCGGCTCGGGCTGAACGAAGCGGCTCAATACAGGGCTTTCATGGCATTTCCAAGCCCGCCGTGAATATGGGGAGCGCGATCGCCTTTGGCGACGGGCCGACAGCTACGCGCCCGGCACCCCCACCCACAAGGGAGACGGGGACCTCGCGGCCGCTTTGCCGGTCAAAGGCGGCGGCGATCCGCTTTCGCCGCGCAGCGCCATGCGGAGATAGGCGGTTCTGCGGCGGTGGAACATCTGTTGCGAAGGACGAGAGAAGGCGCTGCAACCGTGGTGATGTCGTGTTCCTTCGCGCCCCCCTCTGGCCTGCCGGCCCTCTCCCCCTCAAGGGGGGAGATTGGCAGCTTCGTTGTTTTCGCCCAACCCGCAGCGTTGTTGATTGGCTAAAGCCACGCAACTGGCTGATCTCCCCCCTTGA
>JAHBYY010000089.1 GCA_019635715.1 Rhizobiaceae bacterium
CCCGAGCGCGGCGAGACATAGACGAGGTCGGTGCGGCTGCCGGTGGCCGCGCATTCGCTCAGGTCGAGCCCGAAGCCGAGTTCCTCGAGCACCATCAGTTCGAAGCGGGCGACCAGTTCACCGGCCACGGCAGCATCGTCGAGATGGTCGACGAGCACCGCCAGCAGCTCGAACAGCGCCGGATGGGCGTCGCGCTCCGGTATCAGCCGCAGATGCGCCGCCAGCACCTGCAGGCCGTAGACGGCGGCCGCGCTGTCGAACAGGCGGGCGGCATTGAGCGTGACCGGTTCCGCCTGGAAGCTGCCGAGATGCTCGTCGAGCCGGGCGCGCCACGTCAGGTCGACCCGGTTTCCGGCCTGGAGCACCGGCTGCTGCTTGCGCGAGCGGCCGCCGCGCACCAGGCCGAGATGCCGGCCATGGGCGCGCGTCATCACTTCGAGAATGACGCTGGTCTCGCCATGCCGGCGAGTGCCGAGGATGATGCCTTCGTCGCGCCACTCCATGCACCCGAGTGTTTACGCGGAAGCATGGCGAGATCAAGGGAGGCGATCAGGGCTATCGCATATGGCGAGGATGGCGGCCCGCAACTGCGGACACGCACCCCTTTCGGGGCGGGCCACCGGTCTCGCCCGTCCTTCGGACCTCCACAAGGGCTGGGCTGTCGCATATGGCGGCTGGCTGGAATGTCGGCGACTGCGTACCCCCACCCCTAGCCCCTCCCCGCAAGGGGGAGGGGGACTTCGCGACCGCTTTGCCGGTCAGATTCGGCGACGATTGGCGTTCGACGAGGTTGCAGGCTGGTTCCCCTCCCCCTGCGGGGAGGGGCCAGGGCTGGGGGTAGTCCCAAATGCGATTGCCCTGGCGCGAAGGCCGACGCCGATTGACGTCCATATTTATCTGACTTAAGTCAGATAAATATGGACAGGACCGACATCGAACAGGTTCGACGCTTCAATCGCCTCGTGACGCGGCGGGCCGGGGCCCTCGAAGACGACTATCTGAAGCGTGGCCGGCCGCTGGGCGAAGCGCGGCTGCTGTATGAGATCGGCGCGGACGGCGACGACGTGTCGGCGCTGCGCGACCGGCTCGCGCTCGATTCCGCCTATGTCAGCCGCCTGCTGCGCTCGCTGGAGGCGCAGGGGCTGCTGACGGTCAGCGCGGATACCATCGACAGGCGGCGCCGGTCAGTAAAGCTGACGCCGCTTGGGCAGGCGGAGCGGGACGCCTACGACGCGCTGTCGGACGATCTCGCAATGTCCCTGCTCGAACCGCTGGGAGGACGGCAGCGGACACGCCTGCTTGCCGCGATGGCGGACGTCGAGACGCTGCTGAAGGCATCGTCGATCGCCATCTCGCGCGATCGGCCCGACAGTCCGGATGCCGTCGCGTGCCTCGCCGCCTATTTCGCCGAACTCGACGCCCGCTTCGACGGCGGCTTCGATCCCGGCATCGGCGGCGCGGCCGCCGACATGGCCATGGCGCCGCCGCACGGCTCCTTCCTGGTCGCACGGCTCGACGGCGCACCCGTCGCAAGCGGCGGACTGAAAGTGATCGCGCCCGGCATCGGCGAGATCAAGCGCATGTGGGTCGCCGCGCCGGTGCGCGGCATGGGCCTGGCCCGGCGCCTGCTCAAGGCGCTCGAAGCCGAAGCCGCCCGGCTCGGCCTGGCGACCGTCCGGCTGGACACCAACAGGTCGCTGACCGAGGCGCATGCGCTCTACCGGACGTCGGGCTATGCCGAGATCGCCCGCTACAACGACAATCCCTATGCCCACCTGTTCTTCGAGAAGGCTTTGCCGCGGCCGGATTGAAGCCGGGGCCGCCGAACCTTGCCATCATCGAACGCGCCAGGCTGCGCATTGCGCAGCCGCGCCCCCGAAGGCAAGGTGGCGGTCTGTGGGAGGAGAATTTCATGGGCGACACACCGACCGTCGAGGCGTTGCTGCGGAACTGGGTCGACGCCTTCAACAGCCACGATCTCGACCGCCACATGGCGCTCTACCTGGAGGATGCGATCCTGTTCGGCTCCGTCGACGAGTTGCAGGTCGGCAGGCCGGCGATCCGGACCTATTTCGCGGCCCGGCCGCCGTCGATCCGGGTGAAGCGCTATCCGATGCCGCTGATCCGCGACGTGGCGCCCGACGTCAAGGTCACCGCCGGCCATGTCGACTTCGCCGACGGCGACACGCCGTCGCCCTACCGGATGACCTGGGTCCTGGTGAGGACCGACGGCAACTGGTGTATCGCCCAGCATCACGGGTCGCCGCGGTTTGGGGAGTAGCGGCGCACGGCTCCAGGCCCTTGTGCGGGGCGTTCCTTCGCGCCCCCCTCTGTCCTGCCGGGCGCCTGGCCCAAGCCACGGGTCTCGGCCCGTCCTTCGGACCCCCACGAGGCGCAGGGCAATCGCATATGAGACCGGTCTTCCCCCTCTCCGGCCCTTCGGGCCACCTCTCCCCCCTCCGGAGGGAGAGGAAAGGAGCCCGGCTTCGCGGCTTTCGCCAATCGCAGCGGATAGGGGCGCTTCACGTAGGCAGCGGGTTTCGCCTTCTCCGGCGGCAGATCGTCGATCGCGCGTCGGCGCATTGTCGTGTCGATCGTACCCGGCGCGTCCGCACGCAGGTGAACCTCATGAACCGATTCAGGATGTTGCCGTCAAGCTTCTGATCAAGCTACTCTTTTACGGCAGCGGCGCACGGTCACTTGGGAAACTCCAGCCCCATTTCCCGATAGCGGTTCGGGTCGTCGCTCCAGTTCTCGCGCACCTTGACGAACAGGAAGAGGTGCACCTGCTGCTCGAGGATCTCGCCGATGTCCTTGCGCGCCGCCTGGCCGATGGCGCGGATCGTTTCGCCCTTGGCGCCGAGCACGATCTTCTTCTGGCTTTCGCGCTCGACATAGATCACCTGCTCGATGCGGACCGAGCCGTCCTTCTTCTCCTCCCATTTCTCGGTCTCGATGTGAGAGGCGTAGGGAAGCTCCTGGTGCAGGCGCAGATAGAGCTTTTCGCGGGTGATCTCGGCGGCGAGCTGGCGCATCGGCAGGTCGGAGAGCTGGTCCTCGGGGTAGTACCACGGGCCGGCCGGCAGCGAGGCGGCGAAATGGTCGAGGATCGCCTCGCACCCCGCGCCGGTCAGCGCCGAGACCATGAAGGTGCGCTCGAAGGCGACCGTCTCGTTGGCTTTTCGGGCGAGCTGGAGCAATTCCTCCGGCTTCACCCGATCGATCTTGTTCAACACCAGGATGCGCGGCTGGCGCACGGTCTTGAGGTTTTCCAGGATGATCTCGGCATCGCCGCGCAGACCGCGCTCGGCATCGACCACCAGCATGACGATGTCGGCATCCTTGGCGCCGCCCCAGGCGGTGGTGACCATCGCCTGATCGAGGCGGCGGCGCGGCTTGAAGATGCCCGGCGTGTCGACGAAGACGATCTGCGCGGCGCCATGGGTGGCGATGCCGCGCACCAGGGCGCGCGTCGTCTGCACCTTGTGGGTGACGATCGACACCTTGGCGCCGACCAGGCGGTTGATCAGCGTCGACTTGCCGGCATTGGTCGCACCGATCAGCGCGACGAAGCCGGATCGCGTGGCAGGCGCCTCGCTCGGCGCGGTGGGGCTGTCTTCGCTCACTGTGACACCTTCGTGGCCTCGTAGACGCCCTCGCGCACGAGGAATGCGGTCGCCGCGGCTTCCTCGGCCACCTGGCGCGACCGCCCGGTCGCCAGCGACGGAGCGAAGCCCAATGCGGAAACCGAAACGGTGAAGACCGGCTCGTGATCCGGCCCCTCGCGGCCGACAATGGCGTATTCCGGACGCGCCGCGCCGTTCTGCGCCAGCCATTCCTGCAGCTCGGACTTCGGGTTGCGCGGCTTTTCCACCACGAGATCGGCACGCGGCTCCCAATAGCGCAGGACGAAGCTGCGCGCCGCGTCGAAGCCGCCGTCGATGAAGATCGCCGCGATCAGAGCCTCGACGGCATCCGACAGGTAGCTGCGCGCCGGAGCCGCCTTCTGCGACTTCAGCGCCGCGGCGCCGCGGATCAATTCGTCGAGCCGAAGCTCGAGACCCACCTCGCTGCACGCCTTCGCATCGACCAGCGCGTTGAAGCGCGGGGCCAGCTCCCCTTCGCGGGCGTCGGGAAAGCGGGCGAACAGCATCTCGGCGACGACCAGGCCGAGAACCCGGTCGCCGAGGAATTCCAGCCGCTCGTTGTTGGCCGCCGCCCTGACGGCGCTGGAATGGGTGAGCGCGGTCTGGAGCAGGCGGGCATTGCCGAAACCGTGGCCGGTGCGCTGCCGGATGGTCTCGACCAGCGCCTCTCCGGTCGGCCGCTGCAGACCCATCGCGCTAGCGGACAAAATTGAGGAGGCGCGACGGCCGCATCGAGGTCGGCCACTTCCAGATCTCGAGCGGGCTGGCGCCGTCGGCGATCGAGAAGAAGATGATGTTGGCGCGTCCCACCAGATTCTCTTCCGGCACGTAGCCGACGGTGAAGCGGCTGTCGGTGGAATTGTCGCGGTTGTCGCCCATCATGAAGTAGTGGCCGGCGGGCACGGTGAATTCGCGCGTGTCGTCGCCGATGCCGTTGGGCGTCAGGTCGAGCGTGTCGTAGCTGACGCCGTTGGGCAGCGTTTCGCGGTAGACATCGACCGGACGGTCGACTTCGGTGATGTCGGGATTGTCGATCTGGCCGACCTTGTCGCGCGGCACGGCGGTGTCGTTGATGTAGAGCTGGCCGGCCTTCATCTGGATGCGGTCGCCGGGCAGGCCGATGACGCGCTTGATATAGTCGAGCGACGGGTTGGGCGGGAACTTGAAGACGACGACGTCGCCGCGCTCCGGCGCACCGCCGAAGATACGGCCGGAGAAGACGTTCGGCGAGAACGGCAGCGAATAGCGCGAATAGCCGTAGGCCCATTTGGTGACGAACAGGTAGTCGCCTTCGAGCAGGGTCGGACGCATCGATCCGGACGGGATCGAGAAGGGCTGGAACAGGAAGGTGCGGATCACCAGCGCCAGGACGAGCGCCTGGATGATGACGTTGACGGTCTCGCCAAGCCCCCCGGATTTCTTCGCCGTCTTTTCAGCCACGCTCATTTCGTCCTCAGTTCAGCCGGGTCCGGTATAGGCGCTCGCAGTGCGCCGGGCAACGCCGGGCCGGCGTTGAACGCCACAATCATGGCCCTTGTTCGTCCGGCAGCGCCTCGATGATCACGAATGCCTGAGCCAGCGGATGATCGTCGGTGATGGTCAGGTGAATCACCGGCTTCATGCCCGCCGGCATGAGCGCCGCGAGCCTTTCGGCCGCCCCGCCGGTGAGCTGCATCGTCGGCTTGCCGCCCGGCAGGTTGACGACACCCATGTCGCGCCAGAACACGCCTCTCGCCATGCCGGTGCCCAGCGCCTTGGAGCAGGCCTCCTTGGCGGCGAAGCGCTTGGCGTAGGAGGCGGCGCGCTCGCGCCGGGCCTCGGACTTCCTCTGCTCGACCTCGGTGAAGATGCGCTTGACGAAGCGCTCGCCGTAGCGGTCGAGCGAGCTCTGGATGCGGCGGATGTCGATCAGGTCGCTGCCGATGCCGATGATCATGGGCGACCCATTTGGATAAGGGAGGAACCGCTTTCGTCTCTTCCCACCCCCCTCTGTCCTGCCGGACATCTCCCCCTCAAGGGGGGAGATCGGCTGTACCGGCGCCGCAGCCAATCTCCCCCCTTGAGGGGGAGATGTCCGGCAGGACAGAGGGGGGTGGGGAAAAGAGAGACCATCACAGGTCAAATATTCCGGCTGCCCGGCTTGACCGCCGGGATCGCCGCGAGTTCGGGCGGCAGGGCGTCGGCGGGATAGGCCGGCACCTCATATTCGGCCAGAGCGACGAGCGGCACGCCGACATCGGTCCTGCCCGCCGATCGGTCGATGATGCAGGCCGCGGCCACGACCTCGGCTCCAAGTTCGCGCAGGCAGGCGATGGTTTCGCGGATGGACAGGCCGGTGGTAACGATGTCCTCGACGATCACCACGCGCGCGCCCTTCTCGATCTCGAAGCGGCGCAGCCGGAAGACGCCCTGCTCGCGCTCGACCCAGACCGCCGGCACGCCGAGATGGCGGGAGGTCTCATAGGCCGGTATCAGCCCGCCGATCGCGGGACCGACGACATAGTCGATGCGGCCCGGCACGGCCTCGCGGATGCGGGCGGCCAGCGCCCTGCACAGACGCTCGGTCTTATCGGCATGCATGAAGACCCGCGCCTTCTGCAGGAAGACCGGGCTGCGCAGGCCGGAGGTCAGGATGAAGTGCCCTTCCAGCACGGCACCCGCCTCGCGGAAGACGGCGAGGACCGCCTCGGTGTTCATCGTCGGCTCAGACATTGCGCTCGTTCCCTGCTCTGCGATCGCCCATCAGCCGTTCACACGCTTCACTTCGCTGACGGCGTTGGTTTCCTTCAACTGCCCGATCAGCCGGTTCAAGTGCTTCAGATCCCAGACTTCGAGATCGAACATCATCTCGGTGAAGTCCGGCGCGGTCTTGGTCATGGTCAGCGAATGGACATTGGCGTCGTTGGCGGCGATCAACTGCGCGATCTCGGCCAGCGAGCCGGGCGCGTTGATCGCGGTGACCGTGATGCGGGCCGGGAAGCGCTCCCGGACCTCGCCGTCGATGTCCCAGCGCACGTCGATCCAGCGCTCCGGCTGGTCGTCGAACTCGGTCAGCGCCGGCGACTGGATCGGATAGACGGTGATGCCGACGCCGGGCTGGAGGATGCCGACGATCCGGTCGCCCGGCACAGCGCCCTCGGGAGCGAATTTCACGGGCAGGTCGCCGCTGACGCCGCGAATCGGGACGGCTGCGGTGCCCGGACGTTCGGCGCGGTCCTTGCGCGCCCCCAGGCCCGGCAACTGGAAGATCATGCCGGCGGCGTTGCGGATCTTCGACCAGCCCTCCTCGCGCGGACGCGGCGGCGGCACGGTGACCCGCACCTCCTTGTAGTCGGGATGGACGGCGCGCAGCACGTCGTTCGAGGCCAGCTCGCCGCGGCCGACAGCCGCCAGAACGTCCTCGACATCCTTGCGGGCCAGCCGCGGCAGGACCGGTTTGAGCAGGTCCTTGCCAAAGGTCTTGCCGGCGCGTCCGAAGGCACGCTCCAGGATGCGGACCCCGAGGCCGGAATACTGCTTGCGCACCGCGTTCTTGGTGGCGCGGCGGATCGCGGCGCGCGCCTTGCCGGTGACGACCATCGATTCCCAGGCCGCCGGCGGAACCTGCGCGTCCGAGCGGATGATTTCGACCTCGTCGCCATTCTTCAGCTCGGTCATCAGCGGCATGGTGCGGCCGTTGATCTTCACGCCGACGCAGGTGTCGCCGACGTCCGTATGCACCGCATAGGCGAAATCGATCGGCGTCGCACCGCGCGGCAGGGCGATCACCAGGCCCTTCGGGGTGAAGCAGAAGACCTGGTCCTGGAACAGTTCAAGCTTGGTGTTCTCGAGAAAATCCTCGGGGCTGTCGCCCTCGGCGAGCTGCTCGATGGTGCGGCGCAGCCAGGCATAGGCGTTGGTTTCCGCCGAGACGGCATTGTCGGCGCCGCCGAGCGTCCTGCCATCCTTGTAGAGCGAATGGGCCGCCACGCCGTATTCCGCGACGTAGTTCATCTCCGAGGTGCGGATCTGCAGCTCGACGCGCTGGCGCTCAGGTCCGACGATGGTGGTGTGGATGGAGCGATAGTCGTTCTGCTTCGGCGTCGAGATGTAGTCCTTGAAGCGCCCCGGCACCATCGACCAGGTGGTGTGGATGGCGCCCAGCACGCGGTAGCAGTCTTCCGTCGTCTCGGCGACGACGCGGAAGCCGATCAGGTCCGACAGCGTGTCGAAGGAAATCGCCTTGGTCTCCATCTTGCGGAAGATCGACCAGGGCTTCTTGCGGCGGCTCTTGACCTTGGCGACGAGGTGCCGCTGCTCGAACACCGATTTCAGCGACGCCTCGATCTTGTCGACGACGTTGCCGGTGCGGGCGAATATCTCGTCGAGGCGCTGCGTGACCATGCGGTGCGCCTCCGGATTGATGTGGCGGAACGCAAGTTCCTCGAGCTCCTCGCGCATCCCCTGCATGCCCATGCGCCCGGCGAGCGGCGCATAGATCTCCATCGTCTCCTCGGCGATGCGCGCCCGCTTTTCCGGCCGCATATGATCCAGCGTGCGCATGTTGTGCAGCCGGTCCGCCAGCTTGACCAGCAGCACGCGGACGTCCTCGGAGATCGCCAGCAGCAGCTTGCGGAGGTTTTCGGCCTGCTCCGCCTTCTTCGAGACCAGGTCGAGCTTCTTGAGCTTGGTCAGGCCCTCGACCAGCCGGCCGATATCGGGGCCGAAGAGCTGGTCGATCTCCTGGCGCGTCGCCGTCGTGTCCTCGATCGTGTCGTGCAACAGGGCGACCGCGACGGTCGACTCGTCGAGATGCATGTCCGTCAGGATCGCCGCGACTTCGAGGGGATGCGAGAAATACGGATCGCCCGAGGCCCGCTTCTGATGGCCATGCTTCTGCATGGCATAGACATAGGCCTTGTTGAGAAGCGTTTCGTTCACGTCGGGCTTGTAGCGCTGGATGCGCTCCACAAGCTCGTATTGACGCATCATGGCTGCGGGCTTCCAAAAACATCAAGCGCCGCATCGGGCGACGCGGCGCTTGACCAAGATAGGCATGTTGCGACGGGCACGGAAGGCCCGGAACGGTGCTGACCGCTCAGTAGTCGTCGCTTTTTTCCGGCGGCACCAGCCCCTCGATGCCGGCGAGCAGTTCTTCCTCGGACATGCGGTCGAAGGCGATGTTGCTGTCGTCGTCCTTCTCCGCATCGGCGGTGACGGCGATGGTCGCCGCGTCGGCGGCCTCGGCACCGTCGCCCTCGGGCTCGTCGACCTCGACGTGCTTCTGCAGCGAATGGATCAGGTCTTCCTTGAGGTCGTCGGGGGACAGCGTCTCGTCGGCAATCTCGCGCAGCGCGACGACGGGGTTCTTGTCATTGTCGCGTGCCACGGTGATCGCGGCGCCCTGCGAGATCTGGCGGGCGCGATGTCCGGCGAGCAGAACGAGTTCGAAGCGATTGTCGACCTTGTCGATGCAATCTTCAACGGTGACGCGGGCCATGGATTGCCCCTTTCATACCTTGAATTTTCGGAAAGCTGACGCGTCCCATAAACCGAACGCCCCTGAAAAACAAGCGCGTCACGCCGCGACGCTCGACGCCGCCGAAGCCCCGGCGGCGCGTGCCGGACGACCGCTCACGCGAATGCGCACGCGATCGTGCACTTAATTTTTTGGTAACGATCTTGGAAAGCGTGCCGGCCGGAGGTAAATCTGCCCGCATTGAACCTTGGCCCATCCGCCGCGTGTCAAGGGCTGTTCGTATTGTAACGCAGCCATTTTTCGAAAGGAATTTATAATGTTCGACCAAAGGGAGAAAATCGCCCTCTTCATCGACGGCGCAAACCTCTACGCCACGTCCCGGTCTCTCGGCTTCGACATCGATTATCGCAAACTTCTTTCGAGCTTCCAGAAACGCGGCTATCTGCTGCGGGCCTATTATTACACCGCGCTGGTCGAGGACCAGGAATACTCGTCGATCCGCCCGCTGATCGACTGGCTGGACTATAATGGCTACCGGGTGGTCACCAAGCCGGCGAAGGAGTTCACCGACTCCACCGGACGCCGCAAGATCAAGGGCAATATGGACATCGAGCTGGCGGTGGACGCGCTGCAGCTCACCGACCATGTCGATCACTACGTCATCTTCTCCGGCGACGGCGATTTCCGCACGCTGGTCGAGGCCCTGCAGCGGCGGGGACGCAAGGTCAGCATCGTCTCCTCGATCGCCTCGCAGCCGCCGATGATCTCGGACGATCTGCGCCGCCAGGCGGACCATTTCATCGACCTGTCTTCCCTGCGCGGCGAGATCGGCCGCGATCCGTCCGAACGACCGATCCGCCGCGTCGAACCGCAAGACGCCGAGGTCGACGACTGACCGGAGGGGCCATGACGGCCATTCCATCCGGCGCGACCGAGCCGCCGCGCGACTGCGCACGCTGCCCGCGGCTTCATGACTTCATCGCGGGATGGCGCCAGCGCGAGCCCGGATGGCACAACGCGCCCGTTCCGACCTTCATGCCGCGCGCCGGAGCCGGATCCGTCCGCCTGCTGATCGTCGGCCTCGCGCCCGGCCTGCGCGGCGCGAACCGCACCGGGCGCCCCTTCACCGGCGACTATGCCGGCGACCTTCTCTATTCGACGCTCATCCGGGTCGGCCTGGCGCAGGGCCGCTTCGAGGCGCGCCCCGACGACAGCCTGGAACTGGTTCGGACGGCCATCACCAATGCGGTTCGCTGCGTTCCGCCGGAAAACAAGCCGGTCGGCGCCGAGATCAACACCTGCCGGGGCTTCCTGACGCCGACGATCGCGCAGTTTCCAAAGCTTGCCGCCGTGCTGACGCTGGGCTCGATCGCCCATCAGTCGACCGTGCGGGCGCTGGGTGGCAGGGCTGCCGCACATCCGTTCAAGCATGGCGTATCGACGGAGATCGCCGGCCTGCGGCTGTTCTCCAGCTATCATTGCTCGCGCTACAACACGAACACCGGCGTCTTGACCGAGGCGATGTTCGTCAAGGTCTTCGAGACGATCGCCCAATTCGTCGGCAAGTAGAGCGCCGCCGGTTCAGGGACAGTCGCTGTCGCGCACGAAACGCGCCTTGACCCAGCCGCTGCTCGTCCGATCGCCGTCATAGTGGGTGATGCGGCACCAACGACTGCCCCAGGGGACAGATTTGGGCTGACACGGCGCGTCGAGGTGAATGATGCCGTGGCGGCGCGGTTTCAACACGTCGACGATGCGCGATTGGGCGGTCGGCCGCGCCCGGACGTTGAGAACGTCGTTGTAGGCGACGTTGACGACGACGAGGCAGCCCGGACCCGACGTCGCAGAGGCGGGCGAGGCAGAGACGACAGCCACAGTGGCCGCTGCGGCAAGCGAGGCGGCATTACGCAAGCGGAACACCTGTGGTCCTCCCGTCGACAATGAGCACCCAGATTGCGCCCACTTCGTCGACGGATCAAGCGCTCGGGAAGGAGGCCTTGGCGGCCAGAGCCTGCAGGTTCGCCCTGATGGCGGGCGCGCCCTAGCCGCGCTCCTTGAGCAGGCGGCCCTTTTCGCGCGCCCAGTCGCGCTGCTTCTCGGTCTCGCGCTTGTCGTGCAGCTTCTTGCCGCGTGCGACGCCGACCAGCACTTTCGCACGACCCTTGTCGTTGAAATAGATCTTCAAGGGCACCAGCGTCATGCCCTCGCGCTCGACGTTCTGCTTCAGGCGCGCCATCTCGCGGCGCTTCAGCAGCAGCTTGCGGCGGCGGCGCGGCTCGTGGTTGAAGCGGCTCGCCTCGAAATATTCCGGCAGATAGGAATTGATCAGCCAGATCTCGCCGCCTTCCGACGAGGCGTAGGATTCCTGGATGTTGGCCTGGCCGCGGCGCAGCGACTTGACCTCGGTGCCGGTCAGCACGAGGCCCGCCTCGACCGTGTCGAGGATCTCGTAGGAGAATCTCGCCTTCCGGTTTTCGGCTGCGACCTTGTTGTTGGGGTCCGCTTTCTTGACGTTCATGATGCCGACAGGTGGGACTTCCCGCTCAATTGATCAAGCCGGCGTGCTTCATCGCAGCGTCGATCTTCTCGGCGGTGGATTCCTCGACGGTGGTCAGCGGCGAACGCACGACGTTCTCCACCTTGCCCAGCCGCGACAGCGCATATTTGGCGCCGGCGAGCCCCGGCTCTGTGAAGATCGCCTTGTGCAAGGGCATCAGACGATCCTGCAGCTCCAGCGCCTTATCCTTGTCATTGTCGAGCGTCGCCGCCTGGAACTCGGCGCAGAGGCGCGGCGCGACATTTGACGTCACGGAGATGCAGCCGACGCCGCCATGCGCGTTGAAGCCGAGTGCCGAGGCATCTTCGCCCGAAAGCTGGACGAACTCCTTGCCGCAGGTCAGACGCTGCTCCGAGACGCGCTCGACCTTGCCGGTCGCGTCCTTGACGCCGACGATGTTCTTGAAGTCGTGCGCCAGCCGCCCCATCGTCTCGGGCGACATGTCGATGACCGAGCGCGGCGGGATGTTGTAGATGATGATCGGCAGCTTCGTCGCCCTGGCGACCGTGGCGAAATGCAGGTAGAGCCCACGCTGCGTCGGCTTGTTGTAGTAGGGCGTGACGACGAGGATGGCGTCGGCGCCGACCTGTTCGGCATGCTTCGCAAGACCGACCGCCTCGGCCGTGTTGTTGGAGCCGGCACCGGCGACGACAGGCACCCTGCCCTTTGCAGTCTGCACGCACAATTCGACGACGCGGCGATGCTCGTCATGGCTCAGCGTCGGCGACTCGCCGGTCGTGCCGACCGGGACGAGGCCGCTGGTGCCCTCGGCGATCTGCCATTCGACGAAATCGCGAAAGGCTTTCTCGTTCACCGCGCCGCTCTGTTCGAACGGGGTCACGAGCGCGGTCAATGAGCCTCTCAGCATTCGTCCTCTCCTCGGGCGGCGGCCGCCTGGACGGGCCGCCTTTTGTTTGGTGTTCGCGGGCTTCTAACGGATAGAAGCGGGGCGCACCATAGTCTTGACACTGTCGTGCCACAAGCGTTGGCCCTGAGGTGAAAGCGGCTGGGCGGACGTCGGCGCTAACCATTCGTTTACCGCCTCTTCACCGCCTGGGCCTAGACTTCAGTTCAGCCGCGGGAACTCGCCGGGGCGGATCCGGTTTGATCGTCATGGACCGTGCAATGTCGAAGCAAAGTCGCGGGCTGCTGCGGCGCGCGCTGGCGCTGACCACCGCGCTGCTCGCAGCGGCGCCGGCATGCCTCGCCGCATCGGGCCTCGACGCCCAGACGACGGCCGGCATCACGATCAGCAGTCCCGGCAAGACCGGGCGCCTGGCACCGGTCAGCGTCGCGCAGCTCAAGCTCGGCCTGGACGCCATGTCGTCGGGAGACGTCGTCGGCGCGCGCGCCGTTCGCGATTCGCTGCCGGCGGCCAGCCTCGACCGCCACATCCTCGCCTGGGCGATCGCGCTTCGGGGCGGCACGCAGGTGCCCAGCGCCGACATCGCGGCGGCGGCGAAGGCCCTGCCCGGCTGGCCCGGCATGGAGGCGCTGCGCGGCAACAGCGAACGCGCCCTGCTGCGCGAAAACCCGGAGCCTTCGGCGGCAATCCGGGCCTTCAAAGGCACGTCGCCGACCACCGCGGCCGGCGCGATCGTGCTGGCCCGCGCCCATATGGCAATGGGAGACACCGAGGCGGCGCGGCGGGCGATCGCGCCGCTCTGGCGAAGCGAAAGGCTGGACGCCGAGGACGAGATCGCGATCCTCAAGGAATTCGGCGCCATCATTCCGACCGCCGACCACCGGCAGCGGATGGAGCGCATGCTCTATGCGGATCGCGTGGCGTCGGCGCAGCGTGTTTCGAAGCCGGCCGGCGCCGAGGCGCTGTTCACCGCCTGGGCGGCGGTGGTGCGAGACGACAGGACCGCCACGGCCAAGCTCGACGCCGTGCCGCTTGCCCAGCGCTCGACCGGCTACGACTTCGCCCGCGCCAAGGATCTTCGACGGGCCGAGCGCTACCGCGAGGCGGCCGCGATCATGATCGGCGCGCCGCGCGACGGCACGAAACTGGTCGACGCGGATGCGTGGTGGAAGGAACGCCGGGTGCTCGCCCGCGAACTGCTCGACCAGGGCGACGTGAAGCTGGCCTATCAGGTCGCCGCCACGCATGCGGCCGAGAGCAAGATCAACCAGGCCGACGCCGAATTTCATGCCGGCTGGCTCGCCTTGCGCGGATTGCGGGATGCCGCGACGGCATCTCGGCACTTCGCCCGCATCGCCGAGGTCGCCGACGGGCCGATCTCGCTGTCGCGGGCCTATTACTGGCTCGGCCGCGCCGCGGAAGCCGGCGGCCCGGGCGAGGCACGCGACTTCTACCGGCGCGCCTCGGCCTACGGCACGAGCTTCTACGGCCAGCTCGCGGCGGCGCGGATCGGCGCCAGCACGATCAACGTCGCCTCGCCGGTGCCGAGCCCCGCCGATCGGGCCGCCTTCGCCGGACGCGAGGCGGTCGCCGCGATCCGGCGGCTGGAGGCGGCCGGCTATCCGGCGCTCGCCGACAGGCTGTATCGCGACATCGCCGGCCAACTGACCAGCCCCGGCGAACTGGCGCTGCTGGCGGCGATGGCCGAGGCTCGCGGCAACCACTATCTGGCGCTGAGGGTCGCCAAGATCGCCGCGGCACGCGGTCTCGACATCGGCGCCCTGTCGCATCCGGTCGGCGTCATCCCGGAGAGCGCCGACATTTCGGGATCCGGCAAGGCGCTCGCCTATGCGATCGCCCGGCAGGAAAGCGAGTTCAACGTCTCCGCCGTGTCGAGCGCCGGGGCGCGCGGCCTGCTGCAACTTCTGCCCGGCACCGCCAGGGATGTGGCGCGGCGCGCCGGCCTGCCCTATTCGGCCGACCGGCTGGTCACCGACCCGGGCTACAACGCGGCGCTGGGCGCCAGCTTCCTGGGAGAACAGTTGGGCAAGTTCGACGGCTCCTACATCCTGACCTTCGCCGGCTACAATGCCGGCCCCCGGCGCGCCGCCGACTGGATCGCCCGCTATGGCGATCCGAGGGGCAAGGACATCGACACCGTCGTCGACTGGATCGAGCGCATCCCGTTCACCGAAACGCGCAGCTACGTGCAGCGCGTGATGGAGAACTACCAAGTCTACAAGATGCGGCTGACCGGCAAGGTCGACATCGAGCACGATCTGATCCACGGTCGCTGACCCGAGAGGACCGTGCGTCCGATTGGACGCACAAAGGACGTTCTAAGACATTGACCCTGCTGCATCGTGCTTTCCGAAAACCGATTCCGGCTTTCGGGCCGATGCAGCAGGACGATCGACGGATACGAGCATGCCGGACGGATACGACGACCATTTCATCCCGGCCGCGGACCGGCTCGCCCTGCACGCCAGGGTCTACGCGTCCGGCGAATCGACGCGCCCACCGGTCGTCTGCCTCGCCGGGCTTACCCGCAACGCCCGCGATTTTCACGAGCTGGCGCTGCATCTGTCGCGCCGGGCAACGACGCCGCGCCGCGTCGTCGCCATCGATTCGCGCGGCCGCGGCGCCTCGGCGCGCGATGCCGACGCGGCGAACTACACGCTGGCGATCGAGGCGCGCGACGTCCTCAGCGTGCTCGATGGGCTGGATCTCGGCGGCGTCCATTGCATCGGCACGTCGCGCGGCGGACTGATCATCCACCTGCTGGCCGCAGCAGTGCCCGAGCGGCTCCGCTCCGTCATCCTCAACGATGTCGGCCCGGAACTGGGTCTGGCGGGACTTGCCCATATCCGGGACTATCTGTCCTCCCCCATGTCAGCGCCCCAGACCATGGCAGAGGCGGAAGCAATCCAGCGCGCCATTCACGGCCCTGCCTTCCCGGCATTGACGTCCGAGGACTGGGCGCGCATGACGGCGGCAATCTACCGCAACGAGGCAGGCAGACCCGTCGCCGACTTCGATCCGGCGATCTCGGATGCCTTCAAGGCTGTCGATCTCTCCAAGCCGCTGCCGACGCTCTGGGCACAGTTCGACGCGATGGCCGGCATCCCGATGATGGCGGTGCGCGGCGGCAATTCCCTGCTTCTGAGCGCGGAGACGCTGCGCGAGATGGCGGCCCGTCACCGCGGCCTGGAGGTGATCGAGGTGGACGGCCAGGGCCATCCGCCGATGCTGGAGACCGGCGACCTGCCGGAGCGTATCGCCGCATTCCTGTCGGCCGCCGACTGAACCGCTTCGAACCGCCCGACGACGGCGGCGCATAGCAGCCACGATCGTGGTCCAGCGATGCAGCAACGAGCCGCAAACGAAAAAGACCCGGCGGTTGCCCGCCGGGTCTTCCGCTCAGCTCTGTAGAGCCGATTAGAACGTGCGCTGGAAGCGCAGCGTGAAGTTCCACTGATCGTCGTCGATCGTGGCCGGAGCACCCAAGGAATTCACGTAGTCGTAGTCGACCTTGGTGTAGGTCACTTCCGGCTGGATCAGCAGGTTGGCGACCGGATACCACTTCAGGTTGGCAGCGACGGCGAGCGTCTTGTTGTCGGTGTAGGCAACCTGAACGTTTCCGCCGAGCGTGTCGGAGAACTGCGTGCCGAGACCGCCCCACAGAGCCCAGTCACCCCAGCCAACATTCACGGTGCCGTCCACGCCAGCAGCCACCGTCGGGTCGGACGCAAAGCCGGTTCCCGGAGCGTACTTGTTGGTGCTGTTGCCGTCGGTGTTGTAACCGCCCATGAGGAAGGCGCTGATGGCGCCGAACTTGCCGTCGATGCGAGCCTTGATCGCACCTTCGTCGGCACTCTCGTCGTAACCGCCGACGACCTTGACGCCGAAATCGCCGACCGAGAAGCCGACACCGCCGGTGACGTCCGGAGCGTAGTCTTCGCCGGTCTTGCCGTCGTCTTCAACCGCGATGTAGCCGCTGAAGCCGCCCGCGTTGAAGCTGTAGGCGATCTGGTTCAACTCGAACGGGCCGTAGGAGACCACGTCGTCGTTGATGATGTCGCCGGCGTAGCCAACGAACGAGGTGTAGTAGGAGTCGGCGAGACCGACCAGCAGGCCACCCAGCGTGATGTTGGCAGCGATGAGCGCCGAGCTGCTGTTGCCGGTTCCGACGGAGCCAATGGCGACGCCGCCAGCATCCCTAACGGTGGAGCTGCGACCTTCGCCATCCCAGTTGAAACGGAACACGGCATTGGTCTTCAGCGTGCCGTATTCGGTCTCGCTGGCCGAATCCATGTAGATTTCAGCGCGCGAACGGGTAGCCCAGCCATTGTCGCTGTTCAGCGAATACGAGTCGGCGGCGTTGATGTCGAAGCGAACGCGACCGCCGATCTTCAGGCAGGTCTCGGTGCCGGGGATGTAGTAGTAGCCGGTGCCGTACACGTCGCAGACGCGCACATATTCCATCGGCTCCGGCTCGGCGATCACGACCGCATCGGCAGCGCGAGCGCCCGAAACTGCGACCAGGGCCGCAGCGGAGCCGAGAAGCAGGCTCTTGATGTTCATTTTCTGACCTC
>JAHBYY010000009.1 GCA_019635715.1 Rhizobiaceae bacterium
CCTAAATCGCGAAGCTCGTGCCGCAGCCGCAGGACGCGACGGCGTTGGGGTTGCGGATCTGGAAGGACTGACCCATCAGGTCATCGACGAAATCGATGACCGATCCGCCCATATAGACCAGCGACAGGTCGTCGATCAGCACGGTGGCGCCGTTGCGCTCGATTGCGACATCGTCGTCGTTGCGGGCGTCGGTCAGATCGAATTTGTACGAGAAGCCGGAGCAGCCGCCGCCTTCGACCGAGACGCGCAGGGCGGTCTTGCCCGGTTCGCGCTCGAGGATTTTTGCGATCCGCTTCGCGGCGGCGTCGGTCATGTCGACCTTCATGGCAGTCTTGGCGTCGGCGCCCATGACATCACCTTGCGTTCCGATTCCAACGATAGGTATGAAGCGGGCAGGGGCAAGTCAACCGGCGGCATTTCAATGGCAGGAGAGGTCAGTCTCGGCGACATCGGCTTCGGCTATCGGCCGCGCGCGCCCTATGCGACCGACCCGGCGAAGAGCCGTGGGCGCCTGTTCTCCGAGGTCGAAAGCCCGACCCGCACGCCGTTCCAGCGCGATCGCGACCGGATCATCCATTCCACCGCCTTCCGCCGCCTCAAGCACAAGACGCAGGTGTTTCTCGCCGATGAGGGCGACCATTTCCGCACGCGGCTGACCCATACGATCGAGGTGGCGCAGATTGCCCGGGCTCTGGCGCGGGCGCTGCGGGCCGACGAGGATCTGGCCGAGGCGCTGGCGCTGGTGCACGATTTCGGCCACACGCCGTTCGGCCATACCGGCGAGGACGCGCTGAACGCCAAGATGGCCGGCTGGGGCGGGTTCGACCACAATGCGCAGTCGCTGCGCATCGTCACGCGCCTGGAGCGCCGCTATGCCGAATTCGACGGGCTGAACCTGAGCTGGGAGACCCTCGAAGGCCTTGTCAAGCACAATGGTCCGCTGCTCGACGCCGAGGGCAGGGGACTTCATGGCCCGGTCCCGCAGTCGATCCTCGACTACAACGAGCTTCACGACCTCGAACTGCATCGCCATGCGGGGATCGAGGCGCAGTGTGCGGCGGTGGCCGACGACATCGCCTACAACACGCACGACATCGACGACGGCCTGCGTGCCGGACTGCTGAGCCTCGACATGCTGGACGAGCCTCGACTGCCGCGCATGCTGCTCGGCGAGGTGCGCAGCCGCTACCCGGCGCTCGACCCGGTGCGGAGCGGACACGAGCTTCTGCGCCGCCAGATCACGCTGATGGTCGAGGACGTCATCGCCCATGCCGGCAGGACCTTGGCCGAGCTCAGGCCCTCGGACGTCGAAGCCGTTCGTGGCGCGGGCCGCACCATCGTCACCTTCTCGCCGGAGATGGCGGAGATGGAAAAGGAGCTCAAGAAATTCCTGTTCCGCACGATCTATCGCCATGATGAGGTGATGCGGGTGCGCGCCGAGGCGGACGGCGTCGTGCGCGCGCTGTTCGACGCCTACTACGCCGATCCGCGCGCCATGCCCGAGGGGTGGCGCGAGGGGCTGGAGAGGGCGCAGCCGCGCGTGCGGGCGCGGCACGTGTCGGACTTCCTGGCGGGAATGACCGACAACTACGCCATCAAGGAATATGCTCGCTTGTTTGACCGGACACCGGTTTTGCGATAGGGCGACCGCCAACAGGTGCCGGTCGTTTCGACCGTGCCGCCAGCCTCTCCGGGACCACGCAGCATGAATGTTTTTGCCGACTTCAACGAGCGGATCAGGAAAGCCGTGGAAGCCCTTGATCTGACGGACAAGGACGGAAACAGGGTCGATCTGGCGCGCGTCACCGTCGAGCCGCCGCGCGACGCCAGCCACGGCGACCTCGCCACGAATGCCGCGATGGTGCTGGCGAAGGCGGCCGGCCAGAACCCGCGCGCGCTGGGCGAGACGATCGCCGCCGCGCTGCGCGCCGACACGGACGTGGCGGAGGCCTCGGTGGCGGGTCCGGGCTTCGTCAACCTGCGCCTCAAGCCGGAATACTGGCAGCGCTACCTGGCCGACGTCGTGCGTCTGGGCGGCGATTTCGGCCGCTCGACCATGGGGGCCGGCCAAAGCGTCAACGTCGAATATGTGTCGGCCAATCCGACCGGACCGATGCATGTCGGCCATTGCCGCGGCGCGGTGGTGGGCGATGCGGTCGCCAATCTGTTGGCCTTCGCCGGCTACTCGGTGGTCAAGGAATATGTGATCAACGACGCCGGCGCCCAGATCGATGTGCTCGGACGGTCCGCCATGCTGCGCTACCGCGAGGCGCTCGGCGAGAATATCGGCGAGATCCCGTCCGGCCTCTATCCGGGCGACTATCTCGTGCCGGTCGGCCAGGCGCTGGCCGCCGAATTCGGCCGCCGCCTGCTCGACATGGCGGAGGAGGAAGCGCTTGCCATCGTCAAGGACCGCACCGTCGATGCGATGATGGCGATGATCCGGGACGATCTTGCGCTGCTCAACGTGCATCACGACGTGTTCTTCTCCGAGCGGACGCTGCATGCCGATGGCGCGACGGCGATCCGTGCGGCGATCGCCGACCTGACCCTCAAGGGCCACATCTACAAGGGCAAGCTGCCGCCGCCCAAAGGCGAGAAGCCGGACGACTGGGAAGACCGGGAGCAGACACTGTTCCGCTCCACCGAAGTCGGCGACGACATGGACCGTCCGCTGGTCAAGTCGGACGGCTCGTTCACCTATTTCGCGGCCGACGTGGCCTATCTGAAGGACAAGGTGGACCGCGGTTTCGACCAGCTCATCTATGTGCTCGGCGCGGACCATGGCGGTTACGTCAAGCGGCTCGAGGCGCTGGCCAGGGCGGTCACCGATGGACGCGTCAAGCTGACCGTGCTGCTGTGCCAGCTCGTCAAGTTGTTCCGCGACGGCGAACCGGTGCGCATGTCGAAGCGTTCCGGCGAGTTCATCACGCTGCGCGAAGTCGTCGAGGAGGTGGGGCGCGACCCGATCCGCTTCATGATGCTCTACCGCAAGAGCGATGCGCCGCTCGACTTCGATTTCGCCAAGGTGACCGAGCAGTCCAAGGACAACCCTGTCTTCTACGTGCAATATGCCTCGGCGCGCTGCCACTCGGTGTTCCGGCAGGCGCGGGAACACTTGGAAGGCTTCCGCTTCGATCCTGCGGCGTTTGCCGAGAATGTCTCGCTGCTCGACGACGACAGCGAGATCGCGCTGGTGCGCAAGATCGCCGAGTATCCGCGTCTGGTGGAGTCGGCCGCGCAGGCCCTGGAGCCGCACAGGCTTGCCTTCTACCTCTACGATCTCGCCAGCGCGTTCCATGCCCAGTGGAACCGAGGCACCGAGAATCCGGACTTACGCTTTGTTAAGGTAAACAATCGAGAATTGACCAATGCGAGGCTCGGTCTTGTTCAGGCCGTATCGGAGGTTCTCACTTCCGGGCTGGGGATGGTCGGAGCCGAAGCGCCGGTGGAAATGAGGTAGAAGCCACCTTTTGCCCACATTGGGTTGATAGGCGGCCTACCTCCGGTGCCGATGGCGCCGCAGTGGGTGTGTATCGGATAAAATTATGGCGGATACAACGCAAAACAGGATGGCCAGCCAGGCGTCGACGGTCGATGACGACCCGTTCGCCGAACTGACGCGGATCATGGGTTTCGACCCGCGCCAGCCGGTCAGCCGGCCGGCGGCGCAGCCGGCCGCGGCGCCTGTCCAGCAGCCGCCGGCGGAAACCGAATTCGACATCGATCTCGAGCGCGAACTGATGGGCGAATATTCCGACGCAGGCGCCTATGCCGGGTCGGACCAGTATGACGCCGCGCCCGAGGTCGACGTCTTTCAGGCCTCCCAGCCTGCCGGGCCGTCCGCGCTGCGCGCCGAGCCGGATTTCGATCTCGCGCAGGAGGCCTACGGTTCCGCGCCGAGCTCCGAGGTCTACGCGGCGGAGGAGCCGGACGTCGATCCCGCGCCTGTCCTCGCTGCGCGGCCCGCCGACCGATTTGAGGCCGATGTGGATTTGCCGCACCTGCCGCTCGCAGGCCGAGCCGACGCCACGGGCGTGGCGCCGCCGCCCTCCTTCGATGCGGCCCATGACGATGTGCTCGAGCAGACCCTGGAAAGCGAGCTGGACGTGCTGATCGGCAGCGAATTGCCGGCGCGGCAGGCGTCCGATGCCGCGCGCCACGCAGCCCCGGATGCCGACAACGGCTTTGCCGGCCGCTTCGATGCGATGGAGCCCGGCAGCGGCTTCGATGCGGCGGATGACCTCGACGCCGATGCCGTCGACCGGCGCGACGGATCGGATGAGGGCGCGGCTCCGCTCGCGGAGGTGGCGCGCCGCTGGAGCCTGCACACCGGTCCGCGTCCGGCCGTGCATCCCGGCGAACAGCCGCAATTCGTGGTATCGGCCGCGGCCCATGAGGGCTCCGGCGAGACTTTCGATCCGGCCTTCGACGATCACGCGTTTGACACCGCGATTTCGAACGGGCTGAATGGTGAGGATGCGCTCCGGCCTGACTGGGCCGCCGCAGCACCGGCAGATGTAACCGACGACAAGGTGGACGCTGTCATGCCGAGGGACGGTCACGATCCATACGCCGCGCTTGCCGCGCTTTCCGCCGACCTGCAGGGGGCGGCGGCGTGGCAAGGTTCCGTGGTCCGGCCGGCGGATGCCGCTGCTGGCGGTTCGCGGCCCGCCGCCTATGGCGCGCCGGACATCGAGACCATCGACGTTCCCGAACAGGCCGTCGCGCTTGCCGACGATCTCGACCTGCCTGAACTGGCGTTCGACGACGACCCTGCGCCGGCCTCGTCCTACGACGACATCGACGCGGAATTCGCGAGCCTGCTCAACGAGATGAACTCGATCGACGCCGACGCGCCGGCGGTTTCCCGGCAGACGGAGCAGCCGGCCGCGCGCCCGGACTACGATCTCGACAGGGCTGCGATGGCGGCAGCGGGGATCGCTCTCGCAGCCGGTGCGCCGTCCAGCGACGGCAGGCGCTATGCGCCCGACGACTACTACAGCGATGCCGCACCCGGTCAGCCTGCCGCCGGTGAGATGGCGGATATGGAATTCGCCTACGATCCAGACGCGGAAGAGGACATTCCTCCCGCCTATCAGGCCTCCGCGCCGAAGCCTTCGCGCGGCAAGGGGCTGATGGTGGCGGCGCTCGTTGCCGGCGTCGCGGCGCTCGGCGGTGTCGGCGCGCTGGCCCTGTCGTTCGGCAACGGAACCTCCGGCGAAGTGGCTCTTGTGCGGGCAGATCCGTCGCCCACCAAGGTCCGCCCGGAGAATCCGGGTGGTGCGACGATCCCCAATCAGGACAACAAGGTTTATGACAGCGTGGCCGGCGCAGATGCGGCCGCGGAACCGACGCAGCGGACGCTGGTGCAAAGCGCCGAGACGCCGGTCGACCTGCCGAGCGGCGAAGACGATGTCGAGACGGCGGATGCGGGGATGCAGCCGGAGGACGGCCTGGCACCCGGTGTGACGATGGACGAGGCTGGCACGGCCAAGGGCGAGGACCGTGTCGAGCAGGCGGTCGCGGAGCCGGGGGTGGATTCGTCGGTGGAAGTCGCCGCCGTGCCGCCGCGCAAGGTGCGCACCATGATCGTCAAGGCCGATGGGACGCTGGTGGCCCGCGAGGAGCCTGCCACGACCGCGGCGACCGTCGACACGGCGAGCGAGAGCATGGTCGATCCGGCCGGGCCGACGCAGCTCGCCGCCGCCGATCCGGTCGACGTCACCGGCACAAATCCGTCGCCGGCGGTTGCGACGGCTCCCTCCAAGCAGCCGGCCCGCAAGACCAGCGTTACCCCCGTGGCGGCGCCGATCGCGCCCTCGCGGCCGTCCGATCAGCCCGTCGACATCGTCGGCGAGGTCCAGCCGCAGCAGGTGGCCGCCCTCGCACCGGCGGCAACCGGCGGAAGCTGGGCCATGCAGATTGCCTCGCAGCCCAGCGAAGCCGCCGCGCAGGCGAGCTACAAGGATCTGTCGCGCCGCTATTCCGGCGTTCTCGGCGGCAAGCAGGCGAGCATCGTCAAGGCCGACATCGCCGGCAAGGGCACCTACTGGCGGGTGCGCGTGGCGGCGGCAAGCCGCGCCGATGCCGTCAAGATGTGCGAAAGCTACAAGGCCGCCGGCGGAAGCTGCTTCGTTTCGAAGTAGCACCTTCGATATCGGCCGTCCTGTCGAACCGGCGCGGCCTGGCCGCGCCGGTTTTGTCATGTCGGGCACACATCCGCCGGAGGGCTGCCCCCGGACCGCAAAATCGGCGGCTTTCTGGGGATTTCGTGGCGGATTGCGCGGTCGGCATTGTAGTTCGGGCCCATGTGGGGCTTGGTATCCTGGCGTGCATGCAGCAGGCGAGAGTTCGGATTTCGCCGTCCGCGCATCGAGAGTCTCGAGGATTTGGCCCGTACCGACCGGTTGACGCCCGTCCCCATGGAAGCGCTCTGGGAGGAGCAGGGCGAAGCGCGCGCCATCGGCGAGCCCGAACTGGTGGTCGACGTCGCCGGCTTCGAAGGTCCGCTCGATCTGCTGCTGCATCTTGCCCGCAACCAGCGGGTCGACCTGTCGCGCATATCGGTCCTGGCGCTGGCCGAACAATATCTTGCCTTCATCGAGCGTGCGCGCGCGATCCGGCTGGAACTGGCGGCCGACTATCTGGTGATGGCGGCGTGGCTGGCGTTTCTGAAATCGCGCCTGCTGATTCCCCGGCAGGCGAGCGACGATGGCGAGAGCGGCGAGGAACTCGCGGCCGTCCTGCAGTTCCGGCTCAAGCGTCTGGAGGCGATGCGCGAGGCTGCGGCCCGCCTCGTCAACCGGAACCGGCTGGGACGCGACGTTTTCGCGCGCGGAGATCCGGAACTGGTCATCGTCGAGCAGCGCAACCGCTACTCCGCCAGCCTCTACGACCTGCTCACCGCCTATGCGATCCAGCGCCAGAAGAGGGCGGTCAGCAACGTCCAGATCGCGGCGCGCGGCGTCTGGTCGCTGAAGCAGGCGCGCGATATCCTGTTCCGGCTCATCGGTGCTGCCGGAGAGTGGACCGCGCTCGACACCTTCCTGATGGACTATCTCGTCGAGCCGTCGGAGCGGCGCACGGCGGTGGCGTCGACCTTCGCGGCCTCCTTGGAGCTGGCGCGCGAGGGACGGGTGGAACTGCGTCAGGTTCGCGCCTTCGGCGGGCTGTACATGCGTAGCCGCCAGCCGGCGCCGCCGTCGCGCGAGGCAGAGTGATGAACGAGGCGACAAAGGCGGGAGCAGCGGCGACCGACGATCCCCATGAGCTCAATCCCGCCGAACGCCTGCATCTGTCGCAGGCCCTGCGGGTGGCCGAGGCGATCGTTTTCGCCAGCGCCCAGCCCGTCAGCGAACAGCAGATCGCCGCGCGGATCGGCAGCGCGATTCCGGTCGCCACGGTGATGGCGGAGCTGCGCGCGGCCTATGCGCTTCGCGGCGTGAACCTCGTCAGGGTCGGAGATGGCTGGGCGTTCCGCACCGCTCCCGACCTTGCCTTCATGATGACGCGCGACACGGTCCAGCAGCGAAAGCTGTCGCGTGCGGCGCTCGAGGTTCTGGCGATCATCGCTTATCACCAGCCGGTGACCCGTGCCGAGATCGAGGACGTGCGCGGCGTCGAGACCTCGAAGGGGACGCTCGACCTTCTGCTCGAAACGGAATGGGTGCGCATGCGCGGCCGCCGCCGCACGCCGGGACGGCCGGTGACCTATGGGACGACCGACGCCTTTCTCGACCATTTCGGGCTCGAGGAGCTGCGCGATCTGCCCGGCATGGAGGAGCTCAAGGGAGCCGGCCTGCTGGCGGCGCGCATGCCGGCGAATTTCTCGGTGCCGCTGCCGCCGGCCGATCCGGATGCGCTGACCGAGGACGAGGATGCGCTGACCGACATCGATCTCGAGGAACTCGGCCTTCTCACGCCCCGGGTCACGGAAGAGTGACAGCCGCGCGCCACCGCCCCTGACGCGACGCGGCTCGGGATAACTGTCACAAAGCGTCGCCGTCGCGCGTGACAAGCGCCCGCTTCGTGCATACGGTGCGCGCGCGCCATCAACCACGGTGCGTCAAATCAGTCCCTTGCGGGCGTTTCCGCATACGGTTCTGTTTGAATCGGACGGCGAAAGCGCATAGATCAGTCGCAGGATATGGATCGCGAGAGAGTTTGACATGGGTTCCTTTTCGATTTGGCACTGGCTGATCGTGCTGGTGGTGGTGCTGCTGCTGTTCGGCCGCGGCAAGATTCCCGAGCTGATGGGCGACATGGCCAAGGGCATCAAGAGCTTCAAGAAGGGCATGGGCGAAGAGGATGCGGACACGGCGAAGGCCGCCGAGCCGCGCACCGTCGAGCATCGTGCCGATGAGACCATCGGCGCGACGCCCGAAAAGACCAACAAGAGCTGACGGTCCGCTCCCTGAAGCCGGATTGACGGGTCATGTTTGACGTCGGTTGGAGTGAGATGCTCGTGATCGCGGTCGTGATGATCGTGGTCGTGGGCCCCAAGGATCTGCCGAAAATGCTGCGAACCTTTGGCAAGATGACTGCCAAGGTGCGCGGCATGGCCGGAGATTTCCAGAAGCAGTTCAACGAGGCGCTCAAGGAAGCCGAGCTCGACGACGTCAAGAAGTCGGTCGATTCGCTTCGCAGCATGAACCCTGCGAGCGAGATCAAGAAGCAGCTCAATCCGTTCGAGAAGGCGGCCGCCGATGTGCGGGCCGGGCTGCAGAGCGCCATGGCGCCCAAACCGTCGACGAGCTCCGCCGCGGCATCCCCAGCCGCTCATCAGGCCGAACCGCTGAAGACCGGCGCGGCTCCGATGCCCGGTGCCGAGGAGACGAAAGTCAACGGCGCCGCCTCGCTCGGCGCGCCGCCGCCCGACCTTGCGCAGCCGGTGGCGCCGTCCCCGGCCGCTGCGTCCGCGACACCGGTGGCCGGTGCCGCGGCTGCTCCGGCCACGCCCACCGCGCCGATCGCCGCCGCTGAAGTTCCGGCGCCGCCGGCCGCGCCGGCGAAGCCTGCGCGGGCTCGCCGGGCGGCCGCCGGCGCGACCGAGACGACGAAGACCGCCAGGGCGCCGGCCAAACGGGCGGCCGCCGCGCCGAAATCCACCGGCAGCCGCAAAAAATCATCGGAAGAGACCAAGTGACATCGAAAGACAAGGACGACATCGAGGCGTCGTCCGCGCCGCTGATCGAGCATCTGATCGAGCTGCGCAAACGGCTGATGTGGTCGCTCGGCGGTTTCTTCATCGCGTTCCTGGTCTGCTTCTTCTTCGCCAAGCAGTTGTTCAACCTGCTGGTCCAGCCGTTCAAATGGGCGGTGCACTGGGCGGGGCTTCAGAACCAGCAGGTGGAACTGATCTACACCGCGCCGCAGGAATTCTTCTTCACGCAGATCAAGCTCGCCATGTTCGGCGGCCTGGTGATCGCCTTCCCGCTGATCGCCGCGCAGCTCTACAAATTCGTCGCTCCCGGCCTCTACCGCAACGAGCGTGCCGCATTCCTGCCGTTCCTGATCGCCTCGCCGATCCTGTTCGTCATGGGCGGGGCGCTGGTCTATTTCTTCTTCACGCCGATGGTGATGTGGTTCTTCCTGGCCATGCAGCAGGTCGGACCCGACCAGGACGTGCAGATTTCGCTGCTGCCGAAGGTGTCCGAATACCTCAGCCTGATCATGACGCTGATCTTCTCCTTCGGCCTGGTGTTCCAGCTCCCGGTGGTGACGACGCTGCTGGCGCGCGTCGGCCTGCTGACCTCCCAGGGTCTGAAAGAGAAGCGCAAATGGGCGATCGTGCTGGCCTTCGTCGTGGCGGCGGTACTTACGCCGCCGGACCCGATGAGCCAGATCGGCCTCGCGCTGCCGACGATCATCCTTTACGAGATCTCGATCTGGGCTGCCCGGATGATCGAGAAGAAGCGCCAGGAACAGGCGGCCGAGGCCGCGGCCGCGGACGAGCCGGCGGCACCGGCAAGCTGAACGCCGCCGGCCGGCCTGACCCGGCCGGACACATGGTCCAGATGGCTATGCGACTGCCGAACGTTTGACAGCGCGCCAGCCCTCCGGCATGAGCGGCGCATAAATCATCACGTCGAACGGTCGATCTCGCCCATGCTGGACATCAAGTGGATTCGCGAAAAGCCGCAGGAACTCGTCGATGCGCTGGTGCGGCGGCAGTGGTCCGCCGCCGAAGCCGCGTCGACGGTCGAGTCGCTGATCGCGGCCGACGAGGCGCGTCGCGCCCATCTCGGCGAGCTGCAGCAGAAGCAGGAACGCCGCAATGCCGCCTCCAAGGAGATCGGCAATGCGATGCGTGCCAAGGATATGGCGCTCGCCGAGACGCTGAAGGTCGAGGTCAACGAGATCAAGGCCTGGCTGTCGGGGGCAGAGGCGCAGGAGCGGGCGCTGGATGCGGCGCTCGAGGGCGCGCTGGCGGTGCTGCCCAACGTTCCGCTGCCGGACGTGCCGGACGGCAAGGACGAACACGATAACGTGGAAGTGCGCCGCGTGGGCGAGGTTGGGCCGCGCGCCAACTGGACGCGCGAACATTTCGAGATCGGCGAGGCGCTCGGCCTGATGGATTTCGAGCGCGCCGCAAAACTCTCCGGCGCGCGCTTCACGGTGCTGAAGGGGCAGTTGGCCCGGCTGGAGCGGGCGCTCGGCCAGTTCATGCTCGACTTGCACACGACCGAACATGGCTACACCGAAATCCAGTCGCCGCTCCTGGTGCGCGACGCCGCGCTGTTCGGGACAGGTCAGCTACCGAAATTCGAAGACGACCTGTTCTTCGTTCCGCACGCGGGTGCCCGGCTCGGCCTGATTCCGACCGCCGAGGTCAGCATGACGAACCTCGTGCGCGAGGAAATCCTCAAGCACGACCAGCTTCCGCTGCGCTTCACGGCGCTGACGCCGTGCTTCCGCTCGGAAGCCGGATCGGCGGGACGCGACACGCGCGGCATGCTGCGCCAGCACCAGTTCTACAAGGTCGAGCTGGTCTCGATCACCGACCAGGACTCGTCGATCGCCGAGCACGAGCGCATGACGCAGTGTGCCGAGGAGGTGCTGAAGCGCCTCGGCCTGCCGTTCCGCACCATGACGCTGTCGACCGGCGACATGGGGTTCGGGTCGCGGAAAACCTACGACATCGAGGTCTGGCTGCCCGGTCAGAAGGCCTATCGCGAGATCTCCTCCTGCTCGGTCTGCGGCGATTTCCAGGCACGGCGCATGGATGCCCGCTACCGGCCGAAAGACGAGAAGACGACGCGTTTCGTCCACACGCTCAACGGGTCCGGCGTGGCCGTCGGCCGCGCGCTGATCGCCGTGATGGAGAATTACCAGAACGAGGACGGCTCCGTTAGCATTCCTGAAGTGTTGCAGCCCTATATGGGTGGGCTAGAGAAAATCGAAACGAAATAGCGCCCTTCCTTGAGCGAGACCGGCTTCAGTTCACCCCCCTCTGGCCTGCCGGCCATCTCCCCCTCAAGGGGGGAGATGGATCGATTTGCCCGTGCCGCCGGTCCTGCGACGCTGGCGATTGGCGAAAGGCAAGGCGAGGGCCGATCTCCCCCCTTGAGGGGGAGATGGCCGGCAGGCCAGAGGGGGGTAGGTCGCAGTGCCTTGCCAAGATCAGCAGAGACCAGAACATGCGCATTCTCCTGACCAATGACGACGGCATCCATGCCGAGGGCCTCGATTGCCTGGAGCGGATCGCGCGGCAGCTCAGCGACGACGTGTGGATCGTCGCGCCGGAGACCGACCAGTCCGGTTTCGCCCATTCCCTGTCTCTGTCGGAGCCGCTGCGGCTGCGCCGCGTTTCCGAGAAGCGCTATGCGGTGCGCGGCACGCCGACCGACTGCGTGATCATGGGCGTCAAGAACGTCCTGCCCGGTCCGCCCGATCTGGTGCTTTCGGGTGTCAATTCCGGCTCGAACGTCGCCGACGACATCACCTATTCGGGCACCGTCGCCGGCGCGATGGAGGGCACGCTGCTCGGCATCCGCTCGGTGGCGCTCAGCCAGGGCTATCGCCTCAAGGAGGGCGTCGGCCGCGAAGTTCCGTGGGACACCACCAGCGCGCATGCGCCGGCGCTGCTCGACCGCCTGCTGAAGACCGAGCTGCCGCCGGGCGTGTTCCTCAACCTCAATTTCCCCAACTGCGCCGCCGACGAGGTCGAGGGCGTCACCGTCGCGGCACAGGGCAAGCTCGCCTACGGCATGTGGGTGGACGAACGTGCCGACGGCCGCGGGCTTCCCTACTACTGGCTGCGCTTCGGGCGCGAGACGATCGATCCGCGCGAGGGCACCGACCTTCACGCGCTGGCAAATCGCAGGATCGCGGTGACGCCGCTGAAGCTCGACCTGACCGCGCACGAAGTACGGCGGGACCTGGAAAAGGCGCTGGCGTGACCTCGCGCGCCGAGCGGGAGGGATTCGCGGCGTTCATCCTGCGCTGCCGCGGCGCCGGGATCAGCCGCGAGGTGGTCGCGGCCTTCGAGGCGACGCCCCGCTCGGCCTTCCTGCCCGGCCATCTGCTGAACGAATCGTGGTCCGAGGGCATGCTGCCGATCGCCTGCGGCGAGGCGATCGAGGGCGTCGACACCCAGGCGCTCGCCATCTCGTCGCTCGCCTTCGAGCCGGGCCATCGCGTGCTGGAGATCGGCACCGGCACCGGCTACTCGGCCGCCGTGATCTCGCGCCTGGCGGGCAGGGTGGTGACGCTCGACCGCTACCGCACGCTCGTCGACCAGGCGAAGCTGCGCTTCGAGCAGTTCGGCATCACCAATGTGGTCGCGCGCCAGGCGGACGGATCGAACGGGCTGGCGTCCGAAGGACCTTTCGACCGGATCGTCGTATGGACGGCCTTCGACAGCCATCCGCGCATGTTCCTCGACCAGCTCTCCTCCGGCGGGCTGATGACGGCGCCGATCGGCCCGGCCGAGGAGAAGCAGGTGCTCGCCCGGCTGACCAAGGTGGGAAGCCGCTTCGATCGCGAGGATATCGGCGCAGTCCGCCTGCAGCCCTTCATCAAGGGCGTCGCCGTCAAGCTCTGAAAGCCGGCAGGCCTCCCGCTGCCGATCGACGCGTCAGTCCGCCCGACCGTGCGGACCCGTCCGTGCCGGCCCGCGAAGCGGCGATGGCGCCGGCCTGTGAAAGCTCCGCGAGCCACTGCCGAAAAAACATGCATCCGCGGCGGCCGGCTTAACCGACCAGTAAGATTAACGCGCTTTAATCAACGAGGTCAGGTGCCGAGTGTGCGGGTAGTGCGATGCGTAAGGGAATTCTGAGGTCGAACAGGCGCAGTCTCGGGCGCGGGGCGGCTCTCCTGCTGGTCGCCGGCGTGGCGTCCGGCTGCAGCTCGCAGATGTCGCGGTTCAACGGTCCCGACGACATCTTTACCGGGTCGACCGCCAACCAGCGGGCCATCATCAATCACGAGCAGCAGCCCTATCCGGGCGACGTGCAGGCGGCCGCGCCCATCGATCCCGTGTCGACCGGTACGGTCGACCGCAACGTGCTTTCCCCGGTGACGGCGCAGCCGCTGCCGGCTCCTGTCGCAAGTGTTGCCGCGCCGGCCCCGGTGCGGGCCGCCGCCGCGGTCCCGTTCGAGCGCAAGGTTCACGATACGTCGGAGTTTGCCCGGCCCGCTCCTCAGCCGGAACGCCTCGCAGCGCAGCCGGCCGTCAGGCAGCCCGCTCCCGCCGTCGCCGAGATCAAGGATCCGCCCGGCTGGTCGAGCAGCGGCGGCGTCAAGGTGCCGGCGCGGGCAGGCGACACGATCAACGGCCTTTCCAAGCGCTATGGCGTTCCTGCCAAGGTGCTGGCGCAGGTCAACGGCATGCCCGTCGACCGCCAGTTGCAGGCCGGCCAGAAGATCATCGTGCCGTCCTACGTCCATGCCCAGAAGCAGGATGCCGCCGCCGCCAGGCAGGCGGTCGCCGACGCCGCTGTGACCGGCGCCGCCGCGCCCTCCAAGGTGCCGCTGCCGACGCGTGCGCCCGAGCCGGCGGTGGCGGTGCTGCCGCAGAAGCCGAAGCTCAAGGATCAGCAGCTCGCGGCGGCCGTCGACAGCGCGACCGGTACCGCCAAGCCGGCGGAGAAGGTCGCTGCCATCGTCCCGCCGAAGCCTGAGGCGCCGAAGGCCGCCGCGGCGAAGGCTGCCGCCGGGGCCTACACGGTGCAGCCCGGCGACACGCTTTCGCGCATCTCCAGGAAGACGGGCGTCAGCGTTGCCGCGCTGAAGGCGGCCAATGGCATGCAGGACGGCGTTCTGCAGATCGGCCAGACCGTTAAGGTGCCCGCCGGTGGCGCGGTGCCCGCCGTCGCGGTCGCTGCGGCGACCGAGAAGGCTCCGAAGCTGGATACCGCCGCGACGGCGTCGATCCCGAAGGCGAAGAAGCTTGCCGAGGGCGAGGCGGTGACCGCGCTGGCGCCGTCGCCCGCCGTGGCGCCGGCCAGCAAGGTGCTGCAGCAGGCGGAGGCCGCTCCCGACGTCGCGCCGGCCGCGACCGGCATCGGCAAGATGCGCTGGCCGGTCAACGGCCGGGTCATTTCCGGCTACGGCAAGGGCGGCGGCAAGTCCAATGACGGCATCGACATCGCCGTGCCCGAAGGCACCGCCGTCAAGGCCGCCGAGAACGGCGTGGTGATCTATGCCGGCGACGGCCTCAAGGAATTCGGCAACACCGTGCTGGTCCGCCACGACGACGGCCTGGTCACCGTCTACGGCAACGCCAGCGAACTGAAGGTGCAGCGCGGCCAGAAGGTCAAGCGCGGCGAGCAGATCGCCGTGTCCGGCATGAGCGGCAGCGCGACCGCGCCGAAGCTGCATTTCGAGGTGCGCAAGAACTCCGCCCCGGTCGATCCCGGCAAATATCTCGAATAGCGGGCGGCCCGGCGCACGCGCCCGGCTCAGTCCTTCAGCGGCCTGCCGAGCCGGCCGGCGAGATCCTGGATGTACTGCCAGGCGACGCGGCCGGAGCGGCTGCCCCGGGTGGTGGCCCACTCCAGCGCATCGCCGCGCAGCGTCTCCGCGTCGATCGGCAGGTCGTGATAGCGGACATAGCCGTCGACCATCTCCAGATATTCGTCCTGCGAGCATTTGTGGAAGCCCAGCCACAGGCCGAAGCGGTCCGACAGCGACACCTTCTCCTCGACCGCCTCCGACGGGTTGATCGCCGTCGAGCGCTCATTGTCGATCATGTCGCGCGGCAGCAGGTGGCGGCGATTCGACGTGGCGTAGAAGATGACGTTGTCCGGCCTGCCTTCGACGCCGCCTTCGAGCGCGGCCTTCAGCGATTTGTACGACGTGTCGTCGTGATCGAAGGACAGGTCGTCGCAGAACAGCACGAAGCGGTAGCTTGAACGCTTCAGCACGGACATCAGGCGGGGCAGGCTGTCGATGTCCTCGCGATGGATCTCGACGAGCTTCAGCGGCAGCTCATGGGGCCGCTCGCGGTTGACTGTCGCCTGCGCCGCCTTGACCAGCGACGACTTGCCCATGCCGCGCGCCCCCCACAGCAGCACGTTGTTGGCGGGAAGGCGGTCGGCGAAGCGGCGGGTGTTGTCGACGAGAATGTCGCGGACGCGGTCGACGCCGCGGATCAGGCCGATATCGACGCGGTTGACCCGATGGACCGGCTCCAGCCGGGCGGTCTCGGCCGACCAGACGAAGCAGTCCGCGGCGTCGAGGTCGCTCGGTTCGGGTTCGACGGGGGCGATGCGGGCGACCGCCGCGATCAACTGGTCGAGTTTTTCGGTCAGGGTTTCGAGCGAGGATTTCGGCATGGCGTGGTCCGTGTGCTGCTGCTGCGGACGCCGCTTTCGCTCTGCCGGGGACGAGGCGCCGCAATCCTCGGCCTGCCTCGCGGCTTCACGTCTGCGGGAATTCGACGTCCGGGCCGTGGAAATGCGGCCTTTGAGCGCGGTAGCGCACCTTCCGGATGGTTGCAATGCCAGTGCCAGCGACTATATTCCGCGCACTTTTCGGCGGCCGCCCCCTGCGTGCCGCGCTTTCTCAGGAGCGCTAAGGAATGTTTGTGACGCCGGCTTATGCACAGGGCGTGGGAGCCACGCCCGACATCGTTATGAGCATCCTGCCGTTCATACTGATTTTCGTCATCATGTACTTCCTGATCATCCGGCCGCAGCGCGCTCAGGTCAAGAAGCGCGCCGAGATGATCGCCAACATCCGGCGCGGCGACACGGTGATCACCGGCGGCGGGCTGGTCGGCAAGGTGACCAAGGTCATCGACGACCACGAACTCGAGGTCGATCTCGGCGGCACGAAGGTGACGGCGCTGCGCTCGACGATCTCGGACGTGCGCGTCAAGGGCGAGCCGATCGCCAACCAGAACACAAAGAAATGACGTTTTCGGGGAGGAAACTCCCCGAAACGATCGCCTGACCGGCAGAGGCATCATGCTCTATTTTTCGCGTTGGAAGACCGTCCTGATCTGGGGCGTGGTGCTGATCGGCGTCATCCTGTCGATTCCGAACATGGTGTCGCAGAACGTGCTCGACAGCCTGCCGAGCTGGGTTCCGAAACGCTCGATGACGCTCGGCCTCGACCTGCAGGGCGGTTCGCACATCCTGCTCGAGGTCGACCGCAACGACCTGATCAACGAACGCCTGCAGACCGTCCGGGACGACATCCGCACCCTGCTGCGGGACGCCAAGATCGGCTACACCGGACTGTCGGGCACGGGCCAGTCGGTCCAGGTGCGCATCCGCGAGGCCAACGAGGTCGACAAGGCAAAGACCGCGCTGGAAACCCTCACCCAGCCGATCAGCAACAGCATGTTCGGCGCCGGCAACGTGCGCGAGATGTCGCTGGACGAGCCGGAGCAGGGGCTGCTGCGCTTCACGCTGACCGCCGAAGGCATCAACTACCGCCTGTCGTCGGCAGCCTCGCAATCGATCGAGGTCATCGGACGGCGCGTCAACGAACTCGGCACCACCGAGCCGGTCATCCAGCGGCAGGGTTCCGACCGGATTCTGGTGCAGGTGCCCGGCCTGCAGGACCCGCAGCGCCTCAAGGACATCCTCGGCCAGACCGCGAAGCTGACCTTCCAGATGGTCGATCAGTCGGTGCCGGTGCAGGAGGCCATCCAGGGCCGTCCGCCTGCTGGTTCGTCGGTGCGCTATTCCACGGACGATCCGCCGGTCCCCTATCTCATCGAGGACCGCGTCATCGTGTCCGGCGAGAACCTCGTCGACGCGCAGGCGACCTACGACCAGCGCACAAGCGAACCGGTGGTGTCGTTCCGCTTCGACGGAAAGGGCGCCGCGCGCTTCGGCCAGGCGACCCAGCAGAATGTCGGCCGCCTCTTCGCGATCATCCTCGACAACCAGGTGATCTCGGCGCCGCAGATCCGCGAGCCGATCCTCGGCGGCACGGGCCAGATTTCCGGCAACTTCACCGCGCAGTCCGCCAACGATCTCGCGGTGCTGCTGCGCGCCGGCGCGCTACCCGCCGATCTCAAGATCGTCGAGGAGCGGACCGTCGGCCCGAGCCTCGGCGCCGACTCGATCGCCGCCGGCAAGATGGCGTCGCTGGTCGGCGGCGTTCTCGTCGTCGTGTGCATGGTGCTCGTCTACGGGAAGCTCGGCGTCATCGCCAACATCGCGCTGGCCGCCAACGTCGCGCTGATCGTGGCGGTGCTGACCATGCTCGGAGCAACGCTGACGCTGCCCGGCATCGCCGGCATCGTGCTCACCATGGGCATGGCGGTCGATTCGAACGTCATCATCTTCGAGCGCGTCCGCGAGGAGCGCCGCGCCGGGCGATCGATGGTGCAGTCCTTCGACGGAGGCTTCCAGAGGGCGCTGGCGACGGTCGTCGACGCCAACCTGACGACCTTCATCATCGCGGTCATCCTGTTCTACATCGGAACCGGCCCGGTGAAGGGTTTTGCGGTGACGCTGGGCATCGGCATCGTGACGACCGTCTTCACGGCCTTCACGCTGACGCGCTGGATGGTGGCGCTGTGGGTGCGCCGCTGGCGTCCGGTGGAGTTTCCGGCCGGCCTCGTGCATTATTTGCCGCTCGACCCGCGCATTCCGTTCATGCGCTACCGCAATCTGGGCTTCCTGATCTCCGGCGCGGCGTCGCTGCTCGTGGTGGCGTCGCTGTTCGTGTTCAACTTCAACTACGGCATCGACTTCCAGGGCGGATCGCTGATCGAGGTGCAGGCCAAGGACGGCAGCGCGGATGCCGCCGAGGTCCGCGGCCGTCTCGGCGAGCTGAACATCGGCGATGTGCAGGTCCAGTCGTTCGGCAACGACGACTCGCTGATGATCAAGGTGCAAAGCCAGCAGGCCGGCGACAATGCCGAGCAATCGGTGGTCGACAAGGTCAAGCTCGAACTCGGGGATGAGTACGAGTTCCGCCGTGTCGAGGTGGTTGGACCGACGGTGTCGGGCGAACTGGCTTGGACGGGGACGCTGGGCATCTGCCTGTCGATGCTCGCCCTGCTGATCTACATCTGGTTCCGCTTCGAGTGGCAGTTCGGCATGGGAGCCGTCATCTCGACGATCCACGATGTCGTCATCATCGTCGGAATCTATGTGATCCTCGGGCTCGAGTTCAATCTGTCGAGTATCGCGGCGATCCTCACCGTCATCGGATATTCGATCAACGATACGGTGGTCATCTACGACCGAATCCGGGAAATGCTGCGGAAATACAAGAAGATGCCGATCGAGGAGGTGATCGACATCGCGCTCAACCAGACCCTGTCGCGCACGTTCCTGACGGGCCTGACAGTGCTGCTGGCGCTGTTTGCGCTGTATTTCTTCGGCGGCGAGGTGATCTCCTCCTTCGTCTTCGCCATTCTGGTGGGTGTGTTCGTCGGCACCTATTCGTCGCTGTTCATCGCCGGCCCGTGCCTCATCCTGTTCAAGCTGCGGCCCGACATGTTCGACAAGCCGGAGACGAAGGACGGAAAAGCGATCGCGCCGGCGACCGCGCAGCCGTCCGGTTCGTGACGGAGGCGTCATGACGGCCGGGATCGTGATGCGCGCGGCGCACTTTCCCGGCCGCGCGCCCATCGACGCCTACGGCAATGGCGGGTTCCGGTTCGCCGACATGTCGCATCGCGGCTCGCTGCTTTGCCTTCCCTCCGGAATCTACGGCTGGGAGCCCGGCAGTCCGGCGGCGTTGTCGGCGGACGATTTCGCCCGGGTGCTGGACGAGGCGGCGGCGATCGAGATCCTGCTCGTCGGCATGGGCTCGGAACTCCGGCGGTTGCCGCAGCCGCTGCGCGATGCGCTGCGGGCCGAACGCATCTCCGCCGACTCGATGTCGACCGGCGCCGCCGTGCGCACCTACAACGTATTGCTTGCCGAAGACCGTGCCGTCGCGGCCGCGCTGATCGCCGTCGACTGATCGTGGGCAGCAACGCCGATCTCGTTGCCGGGATGCTGCGCGCGGGCGACCGCGACCGCTATCTCGCCGCGCTCTACGCCCCCGCGGAGCGCCGCGCGGCCTTGAACGCCCTCTACGCTTTCGATGCCGAGATCGCCGGCCTGCGCGACCGCGTGCGCGAGGCGCTGCCCGGCGAGATCCGGCTGCAATGGTGGCGCGATGCGATCGCCACCGGCGAGGCTGCGACCGGCAATCCGCTGGCCGACGAGCTGATCGGTGCCATCACCCAACATCGCCTGCCGAAACCGGCATTCGACGCCTATCTGGAGGCGCGCATCTTCGATCTCTACGACGACCCGATGCCGTCGCGGACCGATCTCGAGGGTTTTTGCGGCGAAACGGCCTCTGCTGTCTTCCAGCTCGCAGCGCTGATCCTCGATCCGGCGGCTGCGCCCGCGGTTTCGGAGCTTGCAGGCCATGCGGGTTGCGTGACGGCCCTGGTGCGGATCCTGCGCAGCCTGCCGATCCAGCGGCGCCGGGGCCAGTGCTATGTTCCGCGCGACATCCTCGTCGCCGTTGGAACGACGCCGGAGCGATTCAACACCGTGGACGATGCCAGCGCCCATTCGGCGGTCGGCGCGCTGATCGCCCTTGCCGCAGAACATCTCCGGCATTTCGAAGCCGGTGCGGCGCGGTTGCCGCCCGGGCTGCGCGCGGCGTTCCTGCCCGTCGCGATCGACCGGGCAAGGCTTGCCGCCTACAGACGGCCCGAGACCCTGCTGGACGGCGTGCCCGACCTGCCGGGCTGGCGCCGGCAGTGGATCCTGTTTCGAACCGCCGCCATGGGCTGGCGATAGAAGGTTTTGGGGCGTCAGGCCGCCACCGGCTCCGCCGATAGCCCCGCCAGCCAGCGACGGCAGTCTTGCAGGGCGCGGGCAGCCACGGCGCGCTTCTTGGCGACGGTCTTCTCCTTGCCGCGCAGACGCTTGCCTTCCGGCTTGGGCGTCTCGATCGGCGGAAACAGCCCGAAATTGACGTTCATCGGCTGGAAGGACCGCTTGCCCGGCTCGTCGTCCGAGACGATGTGCCCGCCGGTGATATGGCCGAGCAGCGCGCCGAAGGCCGTGGTCGGCGGCGGCGGGGCGATCGGTCGGCCGAGCAGCTCGGCGGCGGCGAATCGTCCCGCCAGCAGGCCGATCGCCGCCGATTCGACATAGCCCTCGCAGCCGGTGATCTGGCCGGCGAAGCGCAGGCCGGGCCGGTCGCGCAACCGCAGGGTGGCGTCCAGCAGGGTGGGCGAGTTGATGTAGGTGTTGCGGTGGAGGCCGCCGAGCCGCGCGAACTCGGCGTTCTCCAGGCCCGGGATCGTCCGGAAGATGCGGGTCTGCTCGCCATGCTTCAGCTTCGTCTGGAAGCCGACCATGTTGTAGAGCGTGCCGAGCGCATTGTCCTGGCGTAGCTGTACCACGGCGTAGGCCTTGACGGTCGGGTTGTGCGCGTTGGTCAGCCCCATCGGCTTCATCGGTCCGTGCCGCAGCGTTTCTGCGCCGCGTTCGGCCATGATTTCGATCGGAAGGCAGCCGTCGAAATAGGGTGTGCCTTCCCACTGCTTGAACTCGGTCTTCTCACCTTCGAGAAGCGCGTTGACGAAGGCCTCGTACTGCGCCTTGTCCATCGGACAATTGATGTAGTCCTTGCCGGTGCCGCCCGGCCCGACCTTGTCGTAGCGCGACTGGAACCAGCAGGTCTTCATGTCGATGCTGTCGAAATGGACGATCGGCGCAATGGCGTCGAAGAAGGCGAGGGCGTCGGCGCCGGTGCGCTGCGCGATCGCCGTGGCGAGCGACGGCGCCGTCAGCGGGCCGGTGGCGATGATCGCCTGGGCCCAGTCGTCCGGCGGCAGGCCGGTGACCTCCTCGCGGACGATGCTGACCAGCGGATGGCGCTCGAGCCGTTCGGTGACCGCCGCCGAGAAACCGTCGCGGTCGACCGCCAGCGCGCTGCCGGCCGGAACCTGATGGGCGTCGCCCGCCGACATGATCAGCGATCCGGCCAGCCGCATCTCGGCGTGCAGCACGCCGACCGCATTGGTCTCGGCATCGTCCGAACGGAAGGAGTTGGAGCAGACGAGTTCCGCCAGCCCTTCCGTCTTGTGGGCGTCGGTGCCGCGCACGGGCCGCATTTCATGCAGGATGACCGGAACGCCGGCATTTGCCGCCTGCCAGGCGGCTTCCGAACCGGCCAGCCCGCCGCCGATGATATGCAAGGGATGTGTCATGGGGCGGCATCTAGCGCCGGCCTCCGCCGAAGGCAACAGAGCGCTCCATCGACGGCGTGCGGGGGAAGGTATTCGGAGGTCGAAAAAACGAAACCCGCCGGGGGAGGAGGTCCGGCGGGCTTCGCATTGGCCGGGCAGCACCCGGGAGGAGGAGAGGGCTGCCCGTAGTCGCCGAACCCTGGGAGGAGGATGGGCCGGCGATGTTCTTTCCGCATATGGTGGGTGCGGAACCCGATTTCAACAGCACCCGCCGGGGGAGGAGGTCCGGCGGGTGCCGCTATGGTCCGACCGGCTGTCGGGAGGAGGAGAGAGCCGGCCGTATCGCGCGAACCCTGGGAGGAGGTAGGGTCCGCGGGAATCTCGTTCAGATGGCCTTGCGGGCCGCTTCCTTGATCTCGGCGCGCTTGAAGCCGATATCGGAAAGTTCACGGTTGGACAGGCGGCCAAGCTCGGTCACGGTCTCGCGATAGCGGCGCCAGTTACGGTAGTTGCGGATCAGGTTCATCGTCCTGCTCGTTTCGTCTGAAGATCTCTTTTCTTCACGATCCGAAAATAGTCGCTCCTCCCCATCTGTGAAAGAGATGATCACGCATGGCAGCAATGCGCATGGTGCAATGCAGCAAAATCGATGCTGCGGCGCAGGTGGTGCGCCGGCAAATGTCGGCTGCACGACAACGCGATCGCCGCATGATACCAAAGGAGGAGGTCAGGGCCTTTGCGGAGGGATGCGTGGCTGGACATGCGAGCCGCGTCGGGCGTGACATAGACCGCTGGCTCGCCGGCGGACTGATCGACGAGCGCCTCGCCGACCAGTTGCGGCGCGACATCGCCGCCCATGCGCGCGGCTCGATCAGCTTCGGGACGATCGTCATGATGATGGCGGCGCTGCTGGTCTGCGCCGCGATCCTGCTGCTGGTCGCGGCGAACTGGGAGGCCATCCCGCGACCTGGCCGTGTCGGCCTGCTGTTCGCCGTCATTCTGGCCGGCTATCTCGGCGGCGGCGTTGCCCGCACGCGCGGCCACATGGCGGCCGGCGACGCGCTCTGGCTCATTGCCGCGGCCGCGTTCGGCGGCGGCATCGCCCTGATCGGTCAGATGTATCATCTCTCCGGCGACGAGCGGACGGCGCTGCTGACCTGGTGCGGCGGCACGGCGCTGGCGGGTCTCGTCCTCGGCTCCGCGACGCTGACCGCCGCCGCTGCGGCAATCCTGCTGGCCTGGCTGGGGTTCGGGGGCGTCGACTTCTGGGGAAGGGGCGGGGATCTTCACCTCTACGCCCCTGCCGCGGCGGTCCTCTGGCTGATTTCATTGCGGACCGGCAGCCTCGCGGCACGCCATGCGCTGTCGCTGGGGCTTCTGTTCTATGGCTGTCTGCTGGCGGTGAGCGGCGATGCGGCGACGATCGGCGCTGCGATGGCGGGGCTCGGGGCGCTGCTGTTCGGCGCCGCGGCGTTCCTCCCGGCATTGGCTGAATCGGCATTGCGGCTGCGGGGCAGGCTCGATGTCCACGCGCTGGCCGGATTTCTGCTCGGCATGGGCTTTGTGCAGGCGGATCGTGCCGACGACATCGCGGTCGTCATCTTCTGTGCGGCGATCGTCTTCGGCGCGATCATCGCGGCGATCGTCCTGGCCGGACGGGACAGCCGGGCGATCCGATGGACCGCCTATCTCGGTTTCCTCGCCGAACTGGCGTTCCTCTACATCAATACGCTCGGATCGATGCTCGGAAGCGTCGGTCTGTTCCTGGCGTCGGGCATCGTGCTTGCGATCGTGGCGCTCGCGGTGACGAAGGTGGAGCGTCGGCTCAAGGCAGGCGGGGAGATCGTGTCGTGACGGGCCGCCGGCTGGTTGTGGCGGCGCTGGCGGTGGCGCTGGCGCAGATCGGCTTCCTGGCCTGGATCATCGCCGGCCGGGCGGCGATCCTGCGCGACGGACGGGAGGTGCTGCTGAAGGTCGAGCCGGTCGACCCGCGCGACCTGTTGCGCGGCGACTATGTGCGGCTCGGATACGAGGTTTCAAGCGTTCCGCTCGCACTGGTGTCGAACCTGCCGGCGGGTGCGGAAAACCTTGCCGAAAGCGCGATCGTCGTGCGGCTGCAACGGCAGGCCGACGGCTACTGGCGGGCCGTTTCGGCGCGGCTGGGCAGCGGCGGCGGCCAGCCGGCGGGTGCGGGCGACATCGACATTCGCGGCACCAGCGCGGCCACCTGGAGCCTGGCGCCGGACGACACGCTGCGCGTCAGCTACGGCATAGAGCGCTTCTACCTGCCGGAAGGCGAGGGACGGGCTATCGAGCAGGACATGCGCCTCAGGAGCTTCGGCATCGTCGCGGCGGTCGATGCCCATGGCACCGCGCAGATCAAGCGCCTGATGGACGGCGACCGGCTGCTGTTCGAGGAACCGCTCTACTGAGGAGGTTCCGGCCAAGACGAGCCGGACCGGAAAACCCCTGCCGGCGGGCCGGCGCGGCCTCAGCCTGCGGTGCGGCGCGTCGCAATGATCGACTTGTTGAGGCCGAACGCCTTTTCGTGGAACACGTGACCGTCGGGGAACAGGATTCGCATCTGGCGGGTGGACAGCAGCCGATGCGTGTCGATGATCTCGCGCGCTTCCTCCCAATCGTCAATCCTGCGGAAGAAGCCGAGTGGAAAGGTCATGATCAACCTGCGCCGCACGGCCTCGGGCAGATATTGGAAGCCGACGAATCGGAAATGCGGTTCGTAGGCGAACCAGTAATTGGGCGTCTGCACGTAGTAGTCGGGTGCGAGGCGCCGGACATTCGCGGCAAAGTCCTGCATGTCGGGCCAGCGGCCGACATGCTCGATGACGGAGTTCGAATGCACCATGTCGAAGCTGTTGTCGGCATACAGGCTCTGGTCCGATGCGCTCGCCTTGCGGAAGCTGAACACGCCGGTGTCGCGGACCGTCTCGTCGGACGTGTTGATCAGCGTGATCCTGATGCGGCCGCGATTGCGGGCCAGGAACTCCCGCCCGATCAGCCAGTAGTCCTCGGTGCCGCCGAGGTCGATGATCTCGGCCACCTCCTTTCGGTCGAGGATCGCCTGGATCTGGGCGCGCACGGTCTCGAACCGCTTCGAGCGGAACCGGAACTCGATGCTCTGCGAATCGACATAGGGATTCCTGCCCTTGGTTTCGCCGATGAGCGCGGCCTGGTCTGCTGCTGACATTCGTGTGCCTGTCGGTTGTCTTCGCTGACATAAGCATACAATGTGCGCCGTTTGCCGCGACAGAATAGTTAACAAATGGTTAACGCGGCGATTCGGCCGTTAACCACCGCCCGTTCCGGTGCGTGGCGCCCCTTCCGGCCATCATCCGTGAACGTAACTCGAACAAATTTTAAAACATGAACAAAAGCAAATGGATAAGATCCTTGCCAAAACGGAACAAAGCAGGTACATGTTGACGATCATTTGGCGGCTCCATTGACCATCGGGGGAATAGAGATCATGGCTCAGAACTCTCTGCGGCTTGTCGAGGACAGAACGGTGGACAAATCGAAAGCTCTTGATGCGGCGCTCTCCCAGATCGAGCGGGCCTTCGGCAAGGGCTCGATCATGCGCCTCGGCCAGAACGAGAACGTGGTCGAAATCGCCACGATCTCGACGGGATCGCTTGGTCTGGACATCGCGCTGGGCGTCGGCGGATTGCCGCGCGGCCGCATCATCGAAATCTACGGGCCGGAAAGCTCGGGCAAGACCACGATGGCGCTGCATACGGTCGCCGAGGCGCAGAAGAAGGGCGGCATCTGCGCCTTCGTCGATGCCGAGCATGCGCTCGATCCGGTCTATGCGCGCAAGCTTGGGGTCGATCTGGAAAACCTGCTGATCTCGCAGCCGGACACCGGCGAACAGGCGCTGGAGATCTGCGACACGCTGGTCCGCTCAGGCGCGATCGATGTGCTGGTGGTCGATTCGGTGGCGGCGCTGACGCCGCGGGCCGAGATCGAGGGCGAGATGGGCGACGCGCTGCCCGGCGCCCAGGCGCGGCTGATGAGCCAGGCGCTGCGCAAGCTGACGGCGACGATTTCGCGGTCGAACACGATGGTGATCTTCATCAACCAGATCCGCATGAAGATCGGCGTGATGTTCGGCTCGCCCGAGACGACGACGGGCGGCAATGCGCTGAAGTTCTACGCCTCGGTGCGGCTCGACATCCGGCGCATCGGCGCGGTCAAGGATCGTGACGAGGTCGTCGGCAACCAGACCCGCGTCAAGGTGGTCAAGAACAAGCTGGCGCCTCCGTTCAAGCAGGTCGAATTCGACATCATGTATGGCGAGGGGGTTTCCAAGACCGGCGAGCTCGTCGATCTCGGCGTCAAGGCCGGCGTGGTCGAGAAGTCCGGCGCCTGGTTCTCCTACAATTCGCAGCGTCTGGGCCAGGGACGCGAGAATGCCAAGCTGTTCCTGCGCGACAATCCGGATACGGCGCGCGAGATCGAACTGGCGCTGCGCCAGAACGCCGGCCTCATCGCCGAACGGTTGCTGGAGAATGGCGGCGAGGAACCCGACGAAGCGGCCGAGATGTAGTCCGCGGCAGCGATCTGAAGCGGTTTGCGTGCCGCCGGCAGCGATGCCGGCGGCACTTCGCATTTTTGGCGGTTTGGCGGCCGGCGCGAGCCAAGCGGTATTGTGGACAGGGTTTGCCGCGGTCGCTAAAAGGCCATGTCCATTTTCCGCCTGTGCGGCGGCTCAGCAAAGGCAGTGTCATGAGCGGCGTGAACGAGATCCGGTCCACCTTCCTCGACTATTTCAGGAAGAATGGGCACGAGGTCGTCGCCTCGAGCCCGCTGGTGCCGCGCAACGACCCGACATTGATGTTCACCAATGCCGGCATGGTGCAGTTCAAGAACGTCTTCACGGGTCTTGAAAGCCGTCCCTATTCGCGTGCGGCCACCGCGCAGAAGAGCGTGCGCGCCGGCGGCAAGCACAACGACCTGGACAATGTCGGCTATACGGCGCGCCATCTCACCTTTTTCGAGATGCTCGGAAATTTCTCGTTCGGCGACTATTTCAAGGAGCAGGCGATCGAGCTCGCCTGGAACCTCATCACCCGGGAATACGGTCTGAACAGGGACAAGCTGCTGGTCACCGTCTATCACACGGACGACGAGGCGGCCGGGCTGTGGAAGCGGATCGCGGGGTTCGGGGATGACCGCATCATCCGCATTCCCACGTCGGACAATTTCTGGGCCATGGGTGATACCGGTCCGTGCGGTCCGTGTTCGGAAATCTTCATCGACCGTGGCGAGCACATCTGGGGCGGGCCGCCCGGCAGCCCGGAAGAGGATGGCGACCGGTTCCTCGAATTCTGGAACCTGGTGTTCATGCAGTTCGAGCAGGTCACCAAGGAAGAGCGCGTCGCTTTGCCGCGTCCGTCGATCGACACCGGCATGGGCCTGGAGCGTATGGCGTCGATCCTGCAGGGGGCGGAGAGCGTCTTCGAGACGGACCTTTTCCGCCATCTGATCGACGCGACCGCCGCGGCGCTCGGCCGCGGTCCAACCGCCGAGGATGCCGCGTCGTTCCGTGTCATCGCCGATCATCTTCGATCGTCCTGTTTTCTGATCGTCGACGGCGTCCTGCCCTCCAACGAGGGACGCGGATACGTCCTGCGCCGCATCATGCGGCGCGCCATGCGGCATGCGCAGTTGCTGGGGGCGTCCGATCCGCTGATGTGGAAGCTGGTTCCGGCATTGCTGCGCGAGATGGGCCAGGCCTATCCGGAGCTCGGCCGCGGCGAAGCGCTGATCACCGAGACGCTGAAGCTGGAGGAGACGCGTTTCCGCAAGACGCTGGCGCGTGGCCTCGGGCTTCTGGCCGACGCCACGGACACACTCGGCGCGGGCGATATGCTGGACGGCGAAACCGCCTTCAAGCTCTACGATACTTTCGGCTTTCCGCTCGATCTCACCCAGGACGCATTGCGCCAGCGCAGCATTTCGGTGGATCTCGCCGGCTTCACCGCCGCCATGGATCGTCAGCGCGCCGAGGCGAGGGCGAGCTGGGCGGGCTCGGGCGAAGCCGCCACGGAGACGGTCTGGTTCGCCGTGCGCGAGAAGGCGGGCGCGACGGAGTTCCTCGGCTACGAGACGGAGCAGGCCGAAGGCATCATCCTGTCGCTGGTCCGCGACGGGTCGGTGGTGGAGGCCGCCGCCGAGGGCGACAGCGTGGCGGTCATCGTCAACCAGACGCCGTTCTATGGCGAATCCGGCGGACAGATGGGTGACGCCGGCACGATCTCCGGCGAAGGCTTCTCGATCGAGATTGTCGACACGCAGAAGAAGGCGGACGGCCTGTTCGTTCATCTCGGCCGGGTGGCGAAGGGATCGCTGCGTGTCGGCTCCGCCGTCGAGCTGAAGGTCGACCACGCCCGGCGCTCGCGGCTGCGGTCGAACCATTCCGCCACGCATCTCATCCATGAGGCGCTGCGCGAGATCCTGGGTACGCATGTCGCGCAGAAGGGATCGCTCGTCGCGCCGGAGCGCCTGCGCTTCGACATCTCCCACAACAAGCCGATCTCGGCGGACGAACTCGAGCAGGTTGAGCGTCTCGCCAACGAGATCGTCGTGCAGAACGGCACCGTCACCACGCGGCTGATGTCGGTGGACGATGCGATCGCGGAAGGCGCGATGGCGCTGTTCGGCGAAAAATACGGCGACGAGGTGCGTGTCGTCTCGATGGGAACGGCGCTGCACGGCACCAAGGCCAACCGGCCCTATTCGGTGGAACTGTGCGGCGGCACGCATGTGCGCTCGACCGGCGATATCGGACTGGTGCGGATCGTCTCGGACAGCGCGGTCGCGGCCGGCGTGCGGCGCATCGAGGCGCTGACCGGCGAGGATGCGCGCCGGCATCTCGACGAGCAGGACCGGCGCCTGAAGTCGATCGCCGCGGCGCTCAAGGTGGCGCCGGGCGACGCGCTGGCGCGGGTCGAGGCGCTGGTCGAGGAACGCCGCAAGCTGGAACGCGAACTGGTCGATGCGCGCAAGAAGCTGGCGCTCGGCGGCGGCGCCGGAGCGGGGCAGCAGGAGGCGGAAACCGTCGGCGGCGTCGGCTTCCTGGGGCGCGCCGTGTCGGGCGTCTCGGCGCGCGATTTGAAGCCGATGGCCGACGAGGCGAAGGCGTCGCTCGGATCGGGCGTCGTGGTGCTGGTCGCCGCCGGCGAGGACAACAAGGCGAGCGTCGTGGTCGGTGTCACGGCCGATTTGACCAGCCGCTTCAGTGCGGTCGACCTGGTGCGGGCCGCAGCCGGCGCGCTCGGCGGCCAGGGCGGCGGCGGCCGGCCCGACATGGCACAGGCCGGCGGTCCGGATGCGGCGCGCTCGGCTCAGGCGATCGAGGCGGTGAAGGCGATCCTCGCCGCCTGATCGCGTCGGCCGCGCTCGGCGCTCCCGCCGGCCCGGCGTCGATCCGTGGCCGGCGTGGACTGCGTCAGCCCGCCGACTGCGTCGTCACGAAGCTCGGCCTGGCGCTGATGCGCTGCCACCAATCTTCGAGGCCGGGATGGGCGGCAAACATCGGGGCCGCCAGCGGCGCCTTGAGGAAGTAGCCGATGATCGGCGCGGCGTGAAGGTCGGCAAGCGTCAGCCTGTCGCCCAGCAGCCAGGCGCCGGGCCGCTTCAGCCGCTCCAGTTCGGCCAGCACGGTTCGCGCCACCGGGATCGCTTGCTCGATCACCGCCGGATTCGGGTCGGTGCCCTCCTTCGGCCGGTCCACCGTTTCCACCGCGATGCCCCACACCATGGCGCGATAGCCATAGGCATCGAGCAGCGCGATGATCTGGTTCATCACGCCGCGCGCCGCCGGCTCGGCCGGCTGAAGGGCAGGGCCGTCGAACGCCTCGTCGATGTAGCGGGTGATCGCGCCGGTCTCGTAGAGGCACAGGTCGCCGTGCAGCAGGGCGGGGATGCGACCGAAGGGATGCAGGTTCCGGTACCAGGACGGCACCCCTTCGGAGGCGAAGACGTCGACGGGCACGCGCTCGCAGGCCACTTCCTTCTCGGCCAGCGCCATGCGCGCGATGCGCACATAGACGCTGTAGTCGGCCCCGTAGAGCACCGGCTTCGTCACGGCGCAGCCGCCCCGCGGCGTTTTGCTTCGGTCACCCCATCGCCTTCTGAAGGTTCTCGTCGATCTTGTCGAGGAAGCCGGTGGTCGACAGCCACGGCTGGTCGGGACCGATCAGCAGCGACAGATCCTTGGTCATGTATCCGGACTCGACCGTCTGGATGCAGACCTTTTCGAGCGTGTCCGCGAACTTCTTCAACTCGGCGTTGTCGTCGAGCTTGGCGCGGTGGGCGAGGCCGCGCGTCCAGGCGAAGATCGAGGCGATCGAGTTGGTCGAGGTCTCCTCGCCCTTCTGATGCTGGCGGTAATGGCGCGTCACGGTGCCGTGGGCGGCCTCGGCTTCCACCGTCTTGCCGTCGGGCGTCATCAGCACCGACGTCATCAGGCCGAGCGAGCCGAAGCCCTGGGCGACGATGTCGGACTGCACGTCGCCGTCGTAGTTCTTGCAGGCCCAGACGTAGCCGCCCGACCACTTCAGCGCCGAGGCCACCATGTCGTCGATCAGGCGGTGCTCGTACCAGATCTTGCGGGCCTTGAACTCTTCGGCGAATTCGGCGTCGAACACCTCCTGGAAGATGTCCTTGAAGCGGCCGTCATAGGCCTTCAGGATGGTGTTCTTGGTCGACAGATAGACCGGATAGTTGCGCAGCAGGCCATAGTTCAGCGAGGCGCGGGCGAACTCGCGGATCGACTCGTCGAGATTGTACATGGCCATCGCCACGCCGGCGCCCGGCGCGTCGTATACCTCATGCTCGATCGTCTTGCCGTCCTCGCCGACGAATTTGATCGACAGCTTGCCCTTGCCGGGGAACTTAAAATCGGTGGCACGGTACTGGTCGCCGAAGGCATGGCGGCCGACGACGATCGGCTTGGTCCAGCCGGGCACCAGGCGCGGCACGTTCTTCATGATGATCGGCTCGCGGAAGATCACGCCGCCGAGGATGTTGCGGATGGTGCCGTTGGGCGACTTCCACATCTTCTTGAGCTTGAATTCCTCGACGCGCGCCTCGTCCGGCGTGATCGTGGCGCATTTCACGCCGACGCCATGCTTCTTGATGGCGTTGGCCGCATCGATGGTCACCTGGTCGCCCGTAGCGTCGCGATGTTCCACCCCGAGGTCGTAATAATCCAGCTTGAGGTCGAGATAGGGGTGGATCAGCTTGTCCTTGATGAACTGCCAGATGATGCGGGTCATCTCGTCGCCGTCGAGCTCGACGACAGGATTGTCCACCTTGATCTTCGCCATTTGGGAGTGCCTCGCTTGGGGATTTGAAGGGCCGGAAGCCGTTGAAGCTGACGGGATTTCGGCCCCTATAACATTGTCGGCCCGTGAGGCAAAGCAGGCCTGGGCCGATCCGTGAACGGCGGGCGCCGTCTCGCGGACAGGGCGATCCGCCATTTCGATCGCGCCGGAACTGTGCCAATGAGGCGTCCGAACGGGACAGGACCATGGACGAACAGCTTACCGAGGCCGCCGCGGCGGGCCCCGCCGTCATCCTCGTCGAGCCGCAGATGGGCGAGAACATCGGCATGGTGGCGCGGGCGATGGCGAATTTCGGCCTTTCGGACCTGCGCATCGTCAGGCCGCGCGACGGCTGGCCGAACGAGAAGGCAATTGCCGCCGCCAGCCGGGCCACGCATGTCGTCGCGGCGGCGAGGGTCTTCAGCGATCTGCGCGCGGCGCTCGCCGATCTCTCCTATGTGCTGGCGACCACGGCGCGCGAGCGCGACGGCTTCAAGCCGGTGCGCGGGCCGGTGGAGGCGGCGGGCGAACTGCGCCGCTGCGCAGGGCAGGGTCTGGCGACCGGCATCATGTTCGGGCGCGAGCGATTCGGCCTCGACAATGAGGAGATCAGCCTTGCCGACGAGATCGTCACCTTCCCGGTCGACAGCGCCTACGCCTCGCTGAACGTCGCACAGGCCGTGCTGCTCATGGCCTATGAATGGCGCAGCGCCAAGCAGGGGGGCGACGCGGCGCTGCCGTTCGGCGGACCGGACGTCACGCCGGCCCGCAAGGAGGAAGTGCACGGCCTGCTGGCGCAGGTCGAGGCGGCGCTCGATACGCGCGGCTATTTCCGTCCCCCGGCGAAGAAGGCCAAGATGGTCGACAAGCTGCGGGCCGTGCTGACGCGTCCTGCCTTCACCATCGGCGAGATCAAGGTGCTGCGCGGCGTCATCTCGTCGCTCGACCGCTTTTCGCCGGCGATGCCGCGCGGCGAGGGCTCGCCTGGCGACGATCCGCGCCGCATGTCGGGGCTGCTGCGCGGCAAGTCCGAGGACTGAGACACAACGGCTGATCGGCCGGGGCGGCGTCTCGGCTGGCGGGCGTAACGCAATCTTATCCTCGCATCGGTCATGATCGCCGGCATAGCCGGGGTCTCCAACATGTTCACAACGCCGATCGGGCGCGGCCGCTTCCTCGCCTATTGTGCCCTCGTGCTGGTCGCCGAGGTGGCGGCGATCTTCCTCTGCATCGCGGCGACCACCGGCCTGGGCGGACTGGCCGAGTCCGCCCCGGGTCCGTCGCGCCAGGGACTGGCACTGGCGATCCTCCTGATGTCCTTCGTCTTCGTCGCCGTCCGGGGCAATCTCGCCTGGCGCCGCAGCGCCGACGCCGGCGGTCTCAGATGGGTGCTCGGCAGCTACATCGTCTTCTCGGCGATCTTCGCCGTCCTGCAGGCCGCCACCTTCCTCGTCTACAAGTTCGGCGGCGACAACTCCAACCTCGGCCTGAATCTCCTCGGTCTGGCGATCACCGGCCTCTGGTTCCGCATCCTGCTGGCGCCGCCCGTCGGCAATGGCTGGGACGCCGATGCGTTTTCGCAGGAGGTGGAGGCGAGCCTGCGGGCGAAGAAGGATGCGCCGTCATCGCCGCCGCGGCGCCCCGCCCCTGCGCCGCCGCGTCCCCAGACTTCCGCAGGCCGCCCGGCCGGCTTCGGCAAGCGGGGCCTCGTCTGAATGTCGGCGGCGGCCGGATGTGCCGGCCGGCCACAATTTCGCTGGAACCGCCGGGCAGGGGATTTTCGCGATGGGGACGGGAACAGCCATGACGTCATTGCGCCGGCGGCCGGTGCTCATGTTCGACTCCGGAATCGGCGGACTGACCGTGCTTCGCGAGGCGCGCGTCCTGATGCCCGACCGCCGTTTCGTCTATGTCGCGGACGACGCGGCGTTTCCCTATGGCGCCTGGGAGGAACCCGCGCTGCAGGATCATATTCTCGGCGTCTTCGGCAGGCTTCTGGCGCGCCACGATCCGGCGATCTCGGTGATCGCCTGCAATACCGCGTCAACCCTGGTCATCGATGCGTTGCGGAAAGCCTTTCCCGGCCACCCCTTCGTCGGAACCGTGCCGGCCATCAAGCCGGCGGCGGAGCGCACGCGCTCGGGGCTCGTCTCCGTGCTGGCGACGCCAGGCACCGTAAGGCGGCAATACACGCGCGACCTGATCACCAACTGGGCCTCGAAGTGCCACGTCCGGCTGGTCGGCAGCGACCGCCTGGCGAGCCTGGCGGAGATCTACATGCGCGACGGCTTCGTCGACGAGGAGGCGGTACGCGCCGAGATCGCGCCCTGCTTCGTCGAACGCGACGGACTGCGCACCGACATCGTCGTGCTCGCCTGCACGCACTATCCGTTTCTCGTCAACCGCATGCGCAAGACCGCGCCCTGGCCGGTCGACTGGCTCGACCCTGCGGAAGCCATCGCGCGACGTGCCCTGTCGCTGCTCGACCCGGGCGGTGGCGGCGCGGAAGCGACCGAGCGCGGCGACGTCGCGATCTTCACCTCCGGCAAGGCCGACAGTGCGGCCCGCCGGCTGATGCACGGGTTCGGCCTGACGGTGGCCTGAACGGAACGAACGTCCAGCCTGGGTCGTTGAGCCTGTTTCACAGGAGACGGCAAGATGCCTGCGACATCCAAGGCCCAGCAAAAGGCAGCCGGCGCGGCGCTTTCGGCGAAACGCGGCGAGACCAAGAAGAGCGAACTTTTGGGCGCTTCCCGGGAAATGTACGAGTCGATGAGCGAGCGCCAGCTCGACGAACTCGCCTCGACGCCGCGCAAGGGCCTGCCGGCGAAGAAGAAGGACGACTGAAGGGCCGTCCTGCCGCTTCGTCGACGCAATGGCTTGAAACGACGGCGCCGCCGCCTTGAGGTCGGCGCCGTCGTTGGACGCTATCTCAGCATGCCGGCGGCATGCGCCAGCATCGTGTAGACCTTGCCGGTCTCCGACGTCAGATAGCTGCGCGAGACGCTGCCGTCGCGATCCGCGCGTCCCACCTCGGCGAGCAGCTTCTCGAAATCCTTGCAGTAGCGGTCGACGGCGCCGCGGAAATCGGCGTCGGACTGGTACTTGCGGCGGATGTCGTCGAAGGTCTGCTGCCCCTTCAGCGTGTAGAGGCGGCGGCTGAACACACCGCGCTCGCCGGCGCGGTAGCGCTCCCAGAAATCGACGAGCGCTTCCTGGTCGATCGCCCGCGGGATGTCGGTGGCGAGCGAGCTCAACGGCGACGCGGCGGGACGGGCCGCGGGCTGCTCCGGCGCGCGGGGCGCTTCACGCAGGCGCGGCAGCTCCGCCACCAGGTCCTCGCGCTCGGCGCGCGCCGCGCCGGTGAGCAGATCCTGGACCCAGCCGCTCGAGCGCGGACGCTCGGCCGCGTCTTCGCGCGGACGGACGGCTTCCGGCGCGGGCTGGACAGGAGGCGCATCGCTGGCGCGACCCTGCGGCGGCACGAGGCGGCGCGCCGGCTCGGACTTTTCCGAGACGTCGATGGTGCGGCCGGACTTGGCGACGATGTCCGACAGTTCCTTGAGCGCCTTGATCTGCTCGCCGACCGCGCGGCGGATCGCCGTGGTCGATTCCTTCGCCTCCTCCGGCATGCTCAACACGCCCTTCTTCAGCTCGGCGCGCGTGCTCTCGAGGTCGTTGCGGATCGAGCCCGCGGTGCGCCGCATCTCTTCCGTCGCATCGGAGAAGCGCTGCGTCGCCGCCTCGACGACATCGGTGATCGATTCGCGGATGCGGTCGGCGGATTCGCGGGTCCTGCCCTCCGCCTTGTCCAGGGCCCGTTCGACGAGCCCCTCGAACGATTTCATGATGCGCTCGAGATCCTCCGACTTGCGGACCAGGCCGACGGCCAGATCCTCCAGCCCGGTCTGACGCTCGAGCGTGTGCTCGAGATTGCTTTGCGCCGAGCTCAGCAGCTCCGACGCGCTGGTCAGCAGGCGGCTGTGCTCGTCGAAGCGCGTGGCGATCGAAGCCACCTCGCGCAGCGTCTTCGACGACAGTTCGGTGAGGCGGTCCGTGTTCGAATCGACCAGCCGCGCCGAACTCGAGAAGGTGAGGGCGGCACGTTCAGTCGAGGCCGCGAACCGCTCCGTCGTCGTCCCGAGCGTCGTCTCGACCTGATCGAGATTGGCCGAGGCCGACTCGATCAGCTCGCCGAGCTTGGCGCTCGATGCCGACATGCGCCCGATCAGCTCGTTGACGCCGCTGGCGAGGCTGTTGCGGGCACCCTCGACCCGCGCCAGCGTCTCGCTGGTGCGGTTCGACAGAGCCTCCGCCAGGCTGTCGTTCTGGGCCCGCAGCGTCTCCGCGGCCCGCTCGGTGGCGCCGCTGACGGTGCGCTCCAGATCGGAGCTGGCGACTGCCAGCCTGTCGGCGAGCGGACGCGCCGTCTCGTCGAGGATGCGGTTGATCTCGGCCGAGCGGTCCGCCATCAGCGTGTTGAGTTCGCGGGTGCTGCTGGCGATCGACCGCGCTGCCTCGTTGGTGCTCTGGCCGAGGTGGTTGCCGATGTTGGTGAACGTGTCGGCGATCACGCCGGCGCGGCTGACGAGGGTTTCCTCGGCCTCGGCAACGTGCGCGCGCACTTTCTGGCCGAGCGACGCGGCGCTCGCGGCGACGCGGCCCTCGACCGCTTCGACCGTCTCGTCGATTCGCTGGGCGGCGGCATCTGCGCCGCCGAACAGCCGGCTCGAGGCTTCCGCCAGCTTGGCGTCGAGACGGGCGGCGGCGGCGTCGGCGCTGGCGCCGAGGCGGCGGTCGGCGGCCGACAGGGCGTCCTCCACGGCCCGGGCGCGGTTCTCCAGTTCGATGGACGATTCGCTCGCCCGCTCGACGATCCGCCGCTCCGAGGTTTCGAAGGCGTCGGCGATCTCCGCGGCCTTGCTGCCGAGCAGCGAGGCGCCGTCGGTGATGCGGCGGGCCAGCCGGTCGTCGGCGTCGCGGAACACCTGGCCCATCTCGACCGCGCGCGCCGAAATGGCCTCCGAAGCTTCTCCCGTCTTCTCCGAAATGCGGTTGCTGGCCGTGTCGAACAACCGGCCGAGGTCGGCCAGGCGATCGGCCAGCGTTCCGGTAGCGGTCTCCATGCGGGCCGCCAGCCGATCATCGGTCGCCTCGAAGATCTTCTCGACCTGCGTGGCGCGGCTCTCCAGCATCTGGCTGCTGTCGCCGATGCGCTGCGCCATGCGGCTGTCGGCGTCCTTGAACACCTGCTCGGCCTCGGCGGTCCGGCCGGCGAGAATCTCGACGCTCTGCCCGATGCGGTCGGCCATCCGCTCATCGGCCGACTGGAACACCCGACCGATCTCGGCGGCCTTGCCCAGCAACTGCTCGGCGCTCTGGCCGGCGCGCAGAGTCAGGCGCTGGTCGGCGTCCTCGAACGTCTTCACCAGCTCCGTGGCACGGGCACCGAAGGCATTGGCGCCCTCGGCGATGCGGGCCGCGAACTGGCGGTCGGCGGCGCCGAGCGTGTCGCCGAGCTCGACGGTACGCTGGGCGAGGGCGTCCGCGCCCTTGGCGAAGCGGATCTCGATCTGTTCGTCGACGCGGCCGAAAAGCTGTCCCATCTCGGCGCTGCGCGCCGACAGCGCATCCGCCGACTCGGCGATGCGCCGCGCCAACTGTCCGTCGGCGGCATCGAAGCCGCGGACGATCTCGGTGGCGCGCTTGGCCAGCGTCTCCGCCGTTTCGATGGCGCGCGACACCAGCCGCTGGTCGGCATTCTCGAACGTCAGCCGGATCTCGTCGGCCCGGCCGGCCAGCGACTGGCCGGTTTCGGTCGCCCGCGCCAGGATCTGCTGGTCGGCCCGCTCGAATACGCCGGCGATGTCGTTGGCGCGGGCAAGCAGCGCCTCCGAAGTTGCCGCGGCCCGCTCGGCGATCCGCCGGTCGGCGTCGGTGAAGGCGCGTCCCGCCTCGGAATTGAGCGCCTCGGTCACCTCGATCACCTTGTCGCGGATCGCGGTTGCCGCCGCGACCGCGGTGCGTTCGAGCACCAGCCGGACATTGTCCACCCCGGTGGCAAGGGCGCGCTGCATCGTCGCGGTGCGTTCCTGGAGGACGCCGCCCTGGCGGTCGAACGCGCCTTCGATGCGCTCGATGTCCGCGGCGAGCGCCTGCGAGATGACCTCGCGCTTGCCGGCGATCGTGTCGATATGGCCGGAAATCTCCTGGTCGATGGCACGGCGGGCAACGACGAGCTTCTGCAGATCGTCCTGGAGCGCCTCGGCCAGCTTGGCGCGACCCTCTTCGAGCGCCCGCAGATGCGTCGCCGCGATCTCGTCGATGCCTGCGCGGGCATCCGAGACCTTGCGCAGATTGGCGTCCAGCGCCTCCGCCAGAACGACCTGGCCATTGGCCAGACGTTCGGCCTGGCTTTCGGCGGCGCGGTCGATTTCCCCGCGGCTCGCCGACAGCCGCTCCAGGTCGGATTCGAGCGCGCGGCGCAGGATGTCTCGACCCTGGGCGAGCTTCTCGACCTGCGCGGCGACCAGCATGTCGATGCTGGCGCGGGCCTCGCCGAGCTTCAGCAGATCGGCTTCCAGCGCCTGCGCCAGTTCGCGGCGGCCGCCGGCAAACTTGTCGGCGTGGCCGGAGACCAGGCCGTCGATGATCCCGAGATCGGCCTCCAGAGACTTGGCGAAGCCGTCGCGTGCCTGTGCGAGCTTCTGCACCTGGCCGTCGAGCAGCGTGTCGATGCCGGACAGGTCCTCGGCGAGGGCGCGCGACAGCACCTCGCGTCCGTCGGCAAGCTTCGACACCTGCTCGCGGATGGTGACCGCGAGGCTGCCCATGTCGGTCTCCAGCGCGCTGGCGAGGATGTCGCGGCCCTCGGAGATCTTCTCCAGGTGGCGCGCCACCATCTGGTCGAGGGTCGAGCGGCTGTCCTCGACCTTCTGCAAGTCGGCCTCCAGCGCCCGGGCAAGCAGAGTGCGCCCCTCCGCGAGCTTGGAGACATGGCCGGCGACGGCCGCGTCGATGCCGGCGCGGGCCTCCGACAGCCGCGCCAGGTCTTCCTCCAGCGCCCGCGAGAGGATGGACCGGCCTTCGGCGATCTTCTCGACCTGCGACTGGACGATGCCGTCGATTTCGGAACGGGTCTCGATGATCTGGTCGAGATCGGCGCGCAGCGACAGCTTGAGCGCGTCGCGGGCGTCGGCCAGCCGCTGGCCGTGCTCGGTGACCAGCGCGTCGAGTTCGCCGCGCGCCAGCGCAACAGCGGCGAGGTCGTTTTCGAGCGATTCCGTGAGCCGGGTGCGGGCCTCGGCCACCTTGTCGATCTGGCCGGCAAGCAGGGCATCGATCGCGCCTCGGCTGCCTTCGAGCCTTTCGAGATCGGCCTCCAGCGCGCGTTTGAGGACGTCACGGCCCTCGGCCAGCTTCTCGACATGCGCAAGCGCGATCCCGTCGAGCTGCCCGCGGCTCTCGGCAAGCTGCGCGAGATCGGCCTGCAGCGCCAGCCTCAGCGCCTCGCGTCCTTCGGCGAGCTTCGCCACATGCGACGCGGCGATCGAGTCGATCTCGGCGCGGCTCTCGTTGAGCCTGGCGAGATCTTCGTCGAGCGCGGCGCGCAGCACGGCGCGGCCGTCGGCCAGGTTGCGGGTCTGGACCTCGGCCAATCCGTAGATCTCGGCACGGCTCTCCATGAGCCGCGCCAGGTCTTCCTCCAGTGCGCGCTTCAGCAGATCGCGGCCCTCGCCGAGCTTCTGGATGTGCTGGCCGGCGATCGAGTCGATCTCGGTGCGGCTCACCGAGAGCTTCTGGAGGTCGGCCTCCAGGGCGCGGGTCAGGATGTCGCGGCCTTCGGACAGCTTCCCGACCTGGGCGGCGACCAGCCCGTCGATGCTGGCGCGGCTGTCGGCCAGCGTCGCCAGATCGGCTTCGAGCGCGACCTTCAGCGCGTCGCGGCCCTCGGCCAGCTTCGCCACGTGCGATGCCGCGATGGCGTCGATCTCGGCACGGCTCTGCGAAAGCTTGGCGAGATCTTCCTGCAGCGCCTGCTTGAGCAGGTCGCGGCCGGCGCCAAGGTTGCGCACATGCGCCTCGGCCAGCGTATCGATCTCGGCGCGGCTCTGGTTGAGCTTGGCGAGGTCGGCCTCCAGGGCCCGGGTGAGCAGGCTGCGGCCTTCCTGAAGCTTTTCCACCTGCGCGACGACCACCCGGTCGATGCCGGCGCGGCCTTCGACCAGCGAGGCCAGGTCTTCTTCCAGCGCGCGCTTCAGCACGGCACGGCCTTCGCCAAGCTGCCGGATATGGGTGTCGGCAAGTCCGTCGATCTCGCTGCGGCTCTGCGCGAGCTTCGCAAGGTCGTCCTGAAGCGCCTGCTTCAGCGCCTGCCTGCCGGCTTCCAGGCCGCGGATATGCGTTTCGGCGAGGCTGGTGATTTCGGCACGGCTCTCGGTCAGGCGCGCGAGGTCTTCCTCCAGCGCGCGGCGCAGAACCTCGCGGCCTTCGCCGAGCTGGCGGACATGGCTGTCTGCCAGCCCGTCGATGGCGCTGCGGCTCTCCGCCAGACGCGCCAGATCGTCGTCCAGCGCCTTCTTCAGGACCGCGCGGCCTTCGTCGAGATTGCGAATGTGGGCCTCGGCGAGGCCGTTGATCTCGATGCGGCGCTCGTCGAGCTTGGCGAGATCGGCTTCCAGGGCCCGCGACAGCAGCCCGCGTCCCTCGGCCAGCTTCTCGACCTGGCCGGCGACCAGCGTGTCGATGGTGCCGCGGCTCTCCGCCACCTTGGCCAGATCGTCCTCCAGGGCCTTCTGCAGCAGGATACGGCCTTCGCCGAGCGTCGCGACGTGCCGCTCGGCGAGCCCGTCGATCTCGATCCGTACTTCCGAAAGCCTGGCCAGGTCGGCATCGAGAACCTGCCGGAGCGAATTGCGGCTCTCGGCGAGCTTGTCGTCGACTTTGCGGAGATCGCCCTCGAGCGCGCGGGTAAGGATGTCGCGACCCTCGGCGAGCTTGCCCACCTGCGCCGAAACCAGATTGTCGATGGCCGAGCGGCTGTCTTCCAGCGTTGCCAGATCCGCCTGCAGTGCCAGCTTAAGAGCCTCGCGGCCCTCACCGAGCTTGCGGATGTGCGCGTCCGCGATACCTTCGATTTCCGCCCGGCTTTCGGACAGACGCGCCAGATCCTCTTCGAGGGACTTCTGCAGCCTGCTCCGGCCTTCGCCGAGCTTGCCGATGTGGCTGTCGGCGATCGCGTCGATCTCGGTGCGGGCCTCCAGCAGCTTCGCCAGATCGGCGTCGAGCGCCTGACGAAGCGCCTGTCGGTTCTCGTCGAGCTTTTCGTCGACCTTCTGCAGGTCGGCTTCCAGGGCGCGGGTCAGCAGGCCGCGGCCCTCGGCGAGCTTGCCGACCTGGGCGGAAATCATGCTGTCGACGGCCGTGCGGCTGTTCTCGATTGTCGCGAGGTCGGCCTGCAGCGCCAGCTTGAGCGCTTCGCGGCCCTCGCCGAGCTTGCGGATATGGGCGTCCGCTATCGAGTCGATCTCGGTGCGGCTTTCGGACAGGCGCGCCAGATCGTCCTCCAGGGCGCGCTTCATCGCCTCGCGCCCTTCGGCCAGCGTGCGCATCTGCGCATGCGCCAGCGCATCGATCTCGCCGCGGCTTTCCGCGAGCTTGCCGAGATCGGCTTCGAGAGCCCGGGTCAGGATATCGCGACCCTGTGCGAGCTTCTCGACCTGCGCGGCCACCAGCCCGTCGATGCCGGCGCGGCTGTCGGCCAGCGAGGCGAGATCGGCCTCCAAGGCGCGCTTGAGGAGTTCGCGTCCCTCGCCGAGCTTGGCGATGTGGCTGTCGGCGATCGAATCGATCTCCGCCCGGCTTTCCGACAGGCGGTTGAGGTCGGCGTCGAGCGCACGCTTCAGAATATCGCGCCCCTGCGCCAGTTTCTCGACCTGGGAGGCGACGAGACCGTCGATGCCGGCGCGGCTCTCGGCCAGTTTTGCCAGGTCTTCCTCAAGTCGCTTCGACAGCATCTCGCGGCCGTCCGCATGCTGCCTGGCCTGCGCCTCGCCGGCGGCCCGCAACGCGGCGATGTCCTGGTCCAGCGCGGAGGTGAGCAGGGCGCGGCCCTCCACCAGCTTTGCGACATGCGTGTCGACCATCTTGTCGATCGCCGCCATGTCCGATTCGAAGGCGCGCGAAAGCGTCTCGCGGCCGTCCTTGAGCTTCTCCGCCTGTCCGGAGAGCGATGTCTCGATCTGCGTCAGCTCGGAATCGAGCGCGCGCGACAGAATCTTGCGGCCTTCGGAAAGCTTCTCCATGTGTCCGGCCACCATCGTGTCGATGCTGGCCATGTCCATCTCGAGCGCCTTGGCGAGCACGCCGCGCCCGAGCTCGATCTTCTCGGTCTGACCCGCGACCAGGCCGTCGATCCTGCCGATGTCGGCTTCGAGCGCTCCGGTGAGATCCGAGCGGGCATCGGCGATGCGGCCGATCTGCACGCCGACGCGGCCCTCCACGTCCTGCATCTCGGCCTGCATGGCGCGGGAGAACGCGTCGCTGGTCTCGGTGATCTTGCGCAACTGGCCGTCCACGACCGCCTGAAGTGCCGCCGCGTCGCTGTCGAGCGCCGAGGTGAGGGCGCCGCGGCTCTGCTCCATCTTCGCCACATGGTCGGCCACGAGATCTTCGATCCCGCGCAGGTCGCGCTGGAACTCCTCGGCAAGCCGATGCCGGCTGTCGTCGATGCGGCCGACATGGGCCGAGACCGCCTGATCGAGGCTGCTCACATCGGAGGCAAGGGCGTCGCGCAGCACGTTGCGGCTGTCGTGGAACTTCTCGATCTGCGCGGTGACGGAATTCTCGATCGCGCCGATGTCGCCGGCGATGGCGTCGCTCAGCGACTGGCGGCTCTCCGACAGCTTGTCGACCTGCGCGCTGATCGCCGCGTCTATGCTGCCCAGGTCGCCTTCCAGCGCCCGCGCGAGATCCTTCTTGGCATCGGCCATGCGGCCGGTCTGCGCCGTCACCAGCGCATCGAGGCGCTCGACTTCCTGGTCGAAGCTCGCGGCGAGTGCCTGGCGCCCCTCGCTGAACTTCGCCGTCTGGTCGGCGACAAGCGCGCCGATCTTGGCGGAATCCGCCTCGAGCGCGCGGGTGAGGATGTTGCGTCCTTCCGCCAGCTTGGCGACCTGCGTGGCGACCAGCGCGTCGATCGCGGCGCGGCTTTCGGCCAGCTTGCCGAGGTCGGCCTCCAGCGTCTGCGACAGGAGCGAACGACCCTCGACCAGCTTGTCGACATGCGACTGGACCATAGCGTCGATCGCCTGCTTGGAAGCGGCGAGCTTCTCCTGGTCGCCGGCCATCATCGCCTCGAGCGCCTTGCGCTTCTCGGCGATCTGCCGGAACTGCTCGCCGAGCGACAGGTCGATCAGCGTGCGCGACTCGTCGAGCTTGCGGATATCCTCCTCGACCGAGGCCGTCAGCGCTTCGCGGCCGGCGGAGAATTTCTGCACCTGGGAGTCGACGCTCTGCTCAAGCTGGTCGCGGGTCGCGGCCAGCGACCCCAATTCGGTGCGCAGCCGTTCGGCAAGGCGTTCATGGCTATCGACGAACTGCTTCGACCGCTCCTCGACCGACCGTTCGATCTCGATGCGGGCCCCGGCGATCAGGTCGAGATCCGACTTGAAGGCTTCGGCCACGTCGCGGCGCGACGCCTGCAGGTTCTGCGCGAATTCCGAAGCGTGGCTGCCGAGCGCGATGGTCGTCGACGAGACCATGTCGGAAAGATCGCTGCCGAGCCGCGCGCGGCTTTCGTCGACGACGCCGGAAATCTGCTCGCGGCCTTCCCGGAAGGCCTCCGAGATCTCCTGAGCCCGCTCCACCAGGCTGTCGTTGATCTGGCGCGCCCGCGCCTCGAGAGCCGCGTTGAGTTTCTGAGCGCCGGTATCGAGCGCCTCGGCCCGGGTCTGGAACTCGGAGATCAGGCTCTGCCCACGCTCTGCCAGCGTGCGCTCTATGCCCTGCAGACTGGTGTCGAGCTCATCGTTGAGCGAGCGGGCGGCGCCGCCGAGCAGCGAGACCATGCCTGCCGTGCGCTGGTCGAGCATTTCGGAAAGCGAGCGGGTCGTGTCGTCGGAGGTCTGCTTCAGCGAGGCGATGCGCGTGTCGAGCAGGCTGGCGAACGCCTCTCCCGACGTTGTGATGCGTTCGCTCAGCGTATCAAGCTTGCCGTCGATCGAATCGAAGATCGATACGCCGCTGTCGTTGATGCGGTCGATCAGGGCGTCGCCCGAATTGGTGATCGTCATCGACAGCGTCGTCGAGGCACCGAGGATGCTGTCGCGGATCGTGTCGCTGGCGAGGTTTAGCTGCTCCTTCAGCGTCTCGTTGGCGCCGACGATGGAGGCCCGCACCCGCTCGGCATGCTTGACCACCGCGTCGCGCTCGGTCCCGAGTCCATCGACCAGTTGGCGGATGCGCGTCTCGTTCTCCGAATAGGAGCGTTCGAGCTGGCTCACCTCGGACTGGACGAGCGCTTCCAGTTCCGCCGCCCGCGCGATGGTGCGTTCGAGCCCGTCGCCCATGGCGTCGACTTCACGGCGCACCGCCGCGCCAACCGAAGCGATGCGGGCCTGCGCCAGGTCCTCCGGCTCGGAAAGCCGGGCGGCGATCTCGGCCATGGAACGGGCCGCCAGCCGCATGTCCTGCGCCCGCCGGACCATCACGGCGAACGCCCAGAACAGGAGGATCGGCATCAGCGTCAGCACGGCCAGCACCAGGGCGGTCGGTTCCTCGACCAGCCGGGGCGCCGAGAACTCGGCGAAGAAGCTCCCGCCGAGCATCATCTGGGCAAGAGCGAGCCCGCCGGCCAGCCACAGGACCGAAAGCAGGCCGACGGCCCAGTAGATTCCGGTCGAGCCGCGCGCATTGAGGCTCTGGAACGGCACCGGGGCGTCGCGCAGCCGGTCGTCGTTGGCCGGCGAGAAGGGCGACGTCGCAGGCGGATTGGCGCGCGCGACCGAAGTCGTGTTGGCCGCGGCGCGTGGAGCCTCCGCCGGCGGCTCCTCGGGCTTGCGGGTCGCGCCGGCCGTCGACGCGGCCGGCGTGCGGGACTCGCGCGACAGTTCTTCGGCGGCCTGCGAAATCTGCGCTTCCAGATCCTCCATCGAGGCGGCGATGTCGAGATCGTCGGTCCGGCTCTTCAAGCCGCGGTCGAGCGCCTGTTCGAGCGCCTTCGCCACGTCGTCGCTGCTGCCGGGGGACGTCTTCGGTGATTTGGCCATGCCGCTTCCAACCCGCAAAAAGTGGCATGCATCGACACCCTCCCGTCACTGCGAAGGGCGCGCGGCATACCCAGCTTGAGGTCCCATCGTAGCCATCCGCGACCCCGAATGAAACTCGCAATCGGCTGGATGCTTAAAAGTCTAAATATAGGGTTAACGATGTTGGGACCCGTTGCCGAAGGGATTAGGGCGCAATTTCGCCGTTTTTGCGGTTAACCCGATTTCCACATCAATTCGCTACCGTGGTCTTTCATCGGCAGCCGGAACAGTTCAGGGCGTATCCAAGTCCATGTACACACGCAGTGCAACCGCCGTCGCTTTTTCCATGCCCGGCGGCGAGGCCTCCACGACCACCGTCCGCGCCCGTCCCATCGACATGGCCCACCTTGCCCGCCAGACCATGGGCGACCGCGCGCTGGAGCAGGAGGTGCTCGGTCTCTTCGTCCAGCAGGCCGTCCAGGTCCTCGACGACATCCTGGCTTGCAACGGCCAGGATTGCCTGCGCCTGGCGCACGGGCTGAAAGGGTCGGCCCGCAGCGTCGGCGCGTTTGCGATCGCCGACTGTGCCGAGCAGATCGAGGACGACCCCGCCAACAAGTCCGCCAAGCGCAAGCTGGCGCGCCTCGTCGGCGAGGTCCGCGATTTCATCGCCGCGATCGGGCGCTGACGCGCCCGTCGCGATCGCCTGGCCGACCTGGTTGCTGTTGACAGGCCGCCGCGAGCGACTATGTCGGCTCGAGTTCAGTGGTCCGTGTCGCTTTGAGAGAAGCGCGCGGAATCCCTGTCATTGATAAGGACGAGGTCGGCTGGTCGCCAAGGCGATCGGCCGTAGCCATGGCGCGAGTGTTGCGATGACCAAGCTGACCTATATCGCCTTCGACGGGACGCAGTTCGATGTCGATGCTCCGGACGGCTCCACAGTGATGGAGAACGCCATTCGAAATGCCGTGCCCGGCATCGAGGCGGAATGCGGCGGGGCCTGTGCCTGCGCGACCTGCCACGTCTATGTCGACGAAGCGTGGAAGGCGCTCACCGGTGAACCGGAATCGATGGAAGAGGACATGCTCGACTTCGCCTTCGACGTCAGGCCGAATTCCCGCCTGTCCTGCCAGATCAAGGTGCGGCCGGATCTCGACGGCCTGGTACTGCGGATCCCGGAGCGGCAGGGCTGATGCAGGCCGCCGCGCGCCGGCCGGAACGTGCGGGCTGCGACGCGTCATGACCGGGCAGGCGGCCGATGCAGGCAAGTCGACCGCTTCCGCGGCCGAGGTCGTCATCATCGGAGCCGGACCCGTGGGGCTGTTCGCGGTGTTCCAGCTCGGCCTGTTCGACATGCGCTGCCATGTCGTCGACATCCTCGATCGGCCCGGCGGCCAATGCGCCGAGCTTTACCATGACAAGCCGATCTACGACATTCCCGGCCATCCGCGCATCGTGGCGGGCGATCTCGTCGCCAGATTGACGCAGCAGATCGCGCCGTTCGCTCCGACCTACGCCTTCGGCCGCCAGGCGGTCGGACTCCGGCGCCGCGACGACGGTGGGTTCGGCATGACGCTGGACGACGGTGCGGAACTGTCGGCGCGCGCGGTCGTCATCGCCGCGGGAGCCGGCGCCTTTGTGCCGAGGCAGCTATCGGTTCCCGGCGCGGAGCGATTTGCCGGACGGTCCATCCACTATCACGCCGTCGCGCCGCAAAGCGTCCGCGACAGCGTGGTGGTCGTCACCGGCGGCGGCGACGCAGCGCTTGGGATGGCCCTGGATCTGATGCCGGTCGCGCGGAAGGTGACGCTCCTGCACAGGAGCGCGGGGTTCCGCGCCGCACCGGCACTTGTGGGGCAGGTGCTTGCCGCGCGCGACGCCGGCAGGCTTGCGGTGGTGCGTGGCGAGGTGACGGGTTTGCAAGGATATGGGGACCGGCTTTCGGCGCTGCGCGTCAGGGGGGAAGCCGGAGAGGCCGATCTCGCCTGCGCCCACCTCTTTCCATGCCTGGGCCGCGTGATCGAACCCGGCACCGTCGCAGGCTGGGGCGTCGGCGCCAAGGACGGCGCGATACCTGCCAGCCCCGAGAGTTTCGAGACCTGCCAATCCGGCGTCTACGCGATCGGCGATGCCGCCTCCTATCCCGGGAAGCTTCCCCTCATTCTTTCGGGATTTCACGAGGCCGCGCTGATGACGCAGGCCGTGCGGAAGCGGTTGCGGCCCGGTGCGCGCCCGGGCCAGAGCTACACGTCCTCCTCTACCGACGTTCAGCGCAGGCTGGGCGTCGGCTGAAGCGTCAGTTCGGCTTGCCCGCCGCGGAGCGTTCGAGGCGGTAGCGGAGCAGCCGCAGCAGACGGCTCTCGAAGTTGGCGGCCTCGATGCGGTCGAAACGATCCTGAGCCCGCTCGTGACGGGCGAGGATGTCGGCCGACACGGTTTTGGCCTTCTGCGCGGCGGCTTCGCAGGTCCGCTGGCTGCGCACGGCCAGCAGCGCACGCTCCAGATCATGGGCGAAACCCTTGGCGATCGAGACGTGGCTCTCCTCGTGACGCTTGATGTCGGAGGCCAGCGTGTCCCAGATCAGCCGCACCTCCGGATCCGCCCGCTTGGTCCTGCGCCATTTCGGCAGGATGACCTTGGCTTTCACCGTCACGGTCGCCTGAGCGATGCGGCAGTTGCTGCCGCGATCCTCATAGCCGATCCGCGTGGTGAACTGCATGCGGGTCGCGCCGGGATGCCGGTTGCCGGAACTGCCCAGCAGCGGCCCGCGCCTCGACAGCTCGCTCTCGATCTCGTCGAGCGTGCTGCCGCCGATGGAGAAGTAGCTGTAGGTCCTGGCTATGTTCGCCGCCGACGCGGGGGCGGCGAGGGCGAAACTCATCAGCAGCACGGCGACGGGAAATTTCAGCATGTTGCCTCTCGGCGCACCATGCGCTAGGCACCCCGCCCGGTGCAATTCATTTCGGCGAACATGATGAAGGCGACGACCTGGCAGCTCGCACATGGCCGTCGGCTCGAACTCGGCCGGCGCGCCGTGATCATGGGCATCCTCAACGTCACCCCGGACTCCTTCTCCGACGGCGGCCGCTTCGCGTCGGTCGAGGCGGCGCTCGATCAGGCCGCGCGAATGATCGGCGAGGGTGCTGCCATCGTCGATGTCGGCGGCGAGTCGACGCGCCCCGGCGCGGCATCGGTCACCGCGGCGCAGGAACAGGCCCGCGTCCTGCCGGTGATCGAAGGGCTGGCGCGGCGCGGCGACACCCTCATTTCCGTCGACACCTATCGCGCCGAGACGGCGCGTCTCGCCGTCGAGGCCGGCGCGCACATCGTCAACGATGTCTGGGGCCTGCAACGCGACGCCGGGATCGCCGGGGTCGCCGCCGGATCGGGTGCCGGCTTGGCGATCATGCATACGGGACGCGAGCGCGCGAAACTCCCGGATGTGATCGACGACCAGATCGCCTTCCTCGGAAAATCGCTGTCCATCGCCGCCGCCGCGGGGGTCGGGCGGGATCGGATCGTCCTCGATCCGGGCTTCGGCTTCGCCAAGGACGCCGGAGAGAATCTCGAACTGATGCGACGGTTCGCCGAACTGCACCGGCTCGGCCATCCCTGGCTGGTCGGAACGTCGCGCAAGCGCTTCATCGGCCATGTCACCGGCCGCGACGAGGATGGCCGCGCCGCGGGTACAGCGGCGACCAGCGTCATTCTGCGCCTGGCGGGTGCAGCGGTTTTCCGGGTCCACGATGTCGCAATCAACAGGGACGCGCTGGCTGTCGCGGATGCTATGCTGATGAGCGATGCCAATGGCGGGGCGCGATAGGGCCGATGTACACGATCCGGATCATGAACTGCGCGTTCTTCGCGCGGCATGGCGTGTTCGACGCAGAGGAGGCGCTGGGGCAGCGCTTCTATGTAGATGCCGTCCTGGAGGTCGATCCGGGCGATGCGCTGGAATCGGACCGGATCGACGGAACGGTCGACTACGGTCTCGCCTTCGAGGTCATCGAGAGGATCGTCACCGGCGAGCGACGCTTCCTCATCGAGGCGCTGGGGCTCGAGGTCGCCAAGGCGCTGACGGTTCGTTTCCCGCAGATCAAGCGGGCCGCGATCACCATCCGCAAACCCAACGCGCCGGTGCGCGGCATCCTGGATTATGTAGAGGTCACGCTTGTCTGGCCGCAGTGAAGAGCTCGTCTATCTGAGCCTGGGCGGCAATATCGGCGACCCGGCGGCGACCATGGCGGCGGCGCTGCGCCTGCTCGATGCCGACGCGCGGACGCGGCTGGTGGCGGTCTCGTCGCTCTACCGCACGCCGCCCTGGGGCAAGCTCGACCAGCCGGAGTTCCGCAACGCCGCCGCGGCGCTTCGCACCAGCCATCAGCCGCGCGGCCTGCTCGACCTGTGTCTCGACATCGAGCGCCGGCTGAAGCGCGAGCGCAAGGAGCGCTGGGGGCCGCGCCTCGTCGACCTCGACATCCTGCTGTTCGGCGACCGGCGGGTCGCCGAGCCCGGACTGGAAATCCCCCATCCGCGCATGCTGGATCGCGCCTTCGTGCTCGTTCCGCTCGCCGAGATCGCGCCTGATCTCGCCGTTGAAGGCAGGCCGATGACGGTATGGCGCGACCTGGTCGACGCATCGGGGATCTATCCGGTCTCCGACGATGGAGACTGGTGGAAGAGTGCCTGAAGCGCGTCGCGTCAAATCAGACTCGGGCGGCGCGCCTTGTTTTGATGCATGTCGTTGTCCCGAAACCGGTTCCCACTTTCAGGCGACATGCATCAGCCGGCGAAGCCGCCCTCGCTGAGGAAGTCTTTCTCCTCAGTCGTCGTGTCGCGTCCCAGCATCGGGTTGCGATGCGGGAAGCGGCCGAAGCGCTCGACGATGTCGCGATGCTCATGCGCGGCCTTGACGGTCGCCTCGTTGAGCGAGCGGCATTTCAGCACCGAGGTCCCCTGGTCGGCGACGTCTTCCGAGTGCATGAAGGGCAGGTAGAAGAACACGCGCAGATCCTCCGCGACCGCATGGTCCAAGCCTGCATCCACAGCCCGGCGCGCGAAGCTGAGGGCCAGCGGGTCTGTGGCATACATATGACCGGTGCCGCGGAAGCAGTTGCGCGGGAACTGGTCGAGCAGGATCATCAGGGCGAGCGCGCCTTCGGCGGTATCTGCCCAATGGTCGAGCTCGCGACGTGCCGCCGCCAGATGGGTGTCGAGGAACAGGTCGCGAAATCGGTCGTCGAAAGCCGCGTCCTTGCCGAACCATCTTTCCTGGCCGGCCTGCGTCCAGAACGAGACGACATCGGCGATATCTGCGACTGGCATGTCTGGCTCCTATCGTGCCTGGCCGGCCGCCTGCGACAGGATGTCGGCCGTTTCCGGGTTGATCGCCTGGCCGGGGCGCTTCGGCGTGGTCAGCGGCGCCGGCATCGGCGTCGGGATGTTGCCCTTCATCAGCGAGCCCCCGGACTGCAGTCCGCCGGTCATCTGCAGCTCCAGCCGCTCGGCATCGCGCCGGCGCACGTCCTCGACGATCTCGGCGACGTTCTCCTCGTCGATGCCCAGCGCGGTGAGCGCCTTGCCGCCGAACATCAGCGCGGATTCGAACGTCTCGCGGATCTGATAGTTGACGCCCGCCTTGACCAGCGAAAGCGCGCTGCCGCGATCGAAGGCCCGCGCCAGCACCGAGACGAGCGGGAACTCCGCCTTCACCAGCTCGGCGATCCGCAGCGCCGTCTCGCCCCTGTCGACGCAGATCAGCACCGCGCGCGCCCGTCCCGCGCCGGCCGCATGCAGGATGTCGAGGCGGGTGCCGTCGCCGTAATAGACCTTGAAGCCGAAATCGGCGGCGGCCTGGATCATCTCCACATCATTGTCGATGATGGCGACGTCGATGCCGCGCAGCAGCAGCGGCTGGCTGACGATCTGGCCGAAGCGGCCGAAGCCGATGATGAGCACGCTGCCTTCCAGCTTTTCGACCACGTCGACTCCATCGAGCGATTGCGTCGGCCGCGGCGTCAGGCGCCGCAGCGCCAGGATCGCCAGCGGTGTCAGCACCATCGAGACGATCACCACCGCGGTGAGGATGGCGTTCTCCCGGCCATCGATGATGCCTTCGGCCATCGCCGCCGAATAGAGCACGAAGGCGAACTCGCCGCCCTGTGCCATCACGACCGCCCGTTCCAGGCTGTCGCGATGGCCACCGCCCAGCACGCGGGCCACCAGATAGATGCCCGCCGCCTTAACCAGCATGTAGGCGATGACGTAGAAGGCGATGATCGCCCAGTTCGCCGCCACCACGGAAAGATCGAGCGACATGCCGACGGCCATGAAGAACAGGCCGAGCAGAATGCCGCGGAACGGCTCGATGTCGGCTTCGAGCTGGTGCTTGAAGGTCGACTCGGACAGCATGACGCCCGCCAGGAACGCGCCCATCGCCATCGACAGGCCGCCGAGCTGGAGCGCCAGCGCCGATCCGAGCACGACGAGCAGCGCGGCAGCCGTCATCACCTCGCGGGCCCGCGATTCGGCAAGGAGGCGGAACAGCGGGTTGAGCAGGTAGCGCCCGGCGACGACGAGCCCGACGATCGAAGCCGTGCCGATCGCGATGTGTTGCAGGCGCTCGCCCCAGCCGGTGTCGGTCGCGCCCGGCGCGAGAAATGCGACCGCGGCCAGCAGCGGCACGATCGCCAGGTCTTCCAGAAGGAGGATCGAGATCATGCGCTGCCCCTTGGGCGTGCCGATGTCGCCGTCCTCCTCCAGAAGCTGCATGACGATGGCCGTCGACGTCAGCACGAATCCGGCCCCTGCCACGAAGGACGCGGCGACGGGAAAGCCGGTGAGCACGCCGACCACGGTGAGCAGGATCGAGCAGGCCGCGACTTGCGCCACGCCGAGCCCGAAGATCTGCTTGCGCAGGTTCCAAAGCCGGCTCGGCTCCATTTCGAGGCCGATGATGAACAGGAACATCACCACGCCTAGTTCGGCGATGTGAAGGATGGCCTCGGCCTCGTAGAAGATGCCCAGCCCGAACGGACCGATGATCGCGCCGGCGGTCAGGTAGCCGAGGATGGAGCCGAGGCCGAGGCGCTTGAAGATGGGAACCGCCACCACGCCGGCCGCCAGCAGCGCCACCACGTTGACGAGTTCACTGCCCGATGCTTCCGCCGCCATGCCGTCCGCTCAACCTCTGCGCGTATCGGCACGTGCCGACGATGCGAGGGAATACGAAACGGCAGCCGTCGTCCAGAGGCGGACCGAGACGGCCTGTGCAGAGTCTGCGCCGCCGGCCTCAGTCGATCGAGCCGACGGCCGTTCCGTCGACCCGCTTCAGGCTCATGCCGATGACCGGCACGAGCTGCTTCTCGACGCGCACCGAAACGGTGACGTTCATCGTGTTGTCGTCGGCCAGGCGTGCCTGCATGATGCCGCGCAACTGCTTGCGGTTGATCGCCAGCACCACCTTGCGGTCGTCGACCACGCTGCCCGAGATGATGTCGAGGCCCTTGCCGTCGGCGCCGTCCATGAACTTGCCGCTGTAGCGGCCGGCCTTGTGCTCGATCGAGGCCGTCATCTTCTGCAGGAAGACGCCGACGCGGCAGCCGCCGTCCATGGTGATTCCGACCGCCTTCTTCTCAGTGATTCCCTCGAAGCTGCAGTTGAACTTGGTACCCTTGTACTTGCCGGCGATGATCTCGCCGGGGCCGGTCCAGTTGCCCTTTGCCTGTTCGAAGAACTGCCGGTCGCGCTCGGCCGCGTGGGCTGAAGAAATCAGCGGAAACAAGGGGAGTGCGGCAATTGCAGCGGCCGCTGCGGAACGGAACACGGACTTCATGGGACAAACTCACCGACAGGCATGGCTGCTTTGCTCGCCTCCGACCATGACCAAGAATGGTTAATGCTTCCCTGACGGGAGCTTGTCGTTGCCGCATGCGGGGTCTAGCTGCGCGGCGTCTTGGCCGCGTTGAAGGCCGAAAGATCGCGCAGGAAATCGGTCAGGCGCGGTCGCTTCAGTGCGTCGAAGGGCAGGGGCCTCACCGTATCGATGGCCGCGATGCCGATCCGCGCCGTCATGGTGCCGTTGACGACGCCTTCGCCGAGCTTCGCCGAAAGGCGTGCGGCCAGCCCCTGGCCGACCACCTGGTGGACCAGATCGTCGCCGGCGGCGATCGCGCCGGTGACGGCCAGATGCGCCACCACCTTGCGGGCCAGGCTGAAGAAGCCGAGCTTGCCGGGCCTCGCACCGTAAAGCTCGGCGAGGCGGCGGATCAGGCGGCTGCTTTCGAAGATCACATAGGCGATGTCGACGAAGGCGCGCGGGCTGACCGCGGTGACGATCGAAACGCGCTTGGCGGCGTCCAGAACGAGGGTGCGGGCCTGCGCGTCGAGCGGGCCGAGCAATTCGCGTTCGGCCACGCGCATGAAATTGCCGCCGTCGATGATGTCGTCCCTCAGCGCCGCCAATGCGCGGCGCCCGGCGGCGGTCGCGGGGTTGGCGGCGACCAGCGTCGAGACTTCCGAGATCACGGCTCGCGCCGCGGTCGGATCATGCGCCAGCGTCGCGGCGAGCGCGCGCTCGCGCAGGCGGTCGATCGAGGACAGCCGCCGCAGCGCCGCGAGTTCGCGCATCGCGATCGCCAGCAGGGCGATGAGGGCGACGCCGGCCAGTCCGGCGGCCACCCAACCCAGCCATTCGGCGCGTTCGAACAGCGTCCTCACCAGATCGTCGACCCACAGGCCGACGGCCAGCGTGACGAGCAGGCCGAAGGCGGCCGCGAAGGTGCGGCCGAGCCAGGACTTGCGCGCTTTCGTCTCCGGCGGTGGAGGAATGTCGAGTGCCGGATCGGCCTCCGCGAAATAGTCGGCCTCGTCGGGAACCACGGTCGAGTGGGCCGGATCGACGGCGCGCGGTGCCCGCGGCTGGACCGGCGCCACGGGCGCCTGTAGGGGAGCCGCCGGCGCTGGCTCCGGCTGGTCGAGGCGGAAGGCGGCGGGCCTGCGGGGCGGGGTCGTCATGCGAGCAGGTCTCCGAGCAGGAATTGCAGCGCGCGGTCGAGCCGGATGTGCGGCAGCGACAGCGTCACGCCTTCGGCGGTGCGCTCGAGCTTCGGCGGCCGGAAGCGCACGAAGCGGATGCCTTCGGTCTGCTCGAAGGCGCGGGCGGGGTCTTCCGGCAGGTCGCCGGGAAAGATTGCGGTCTCCGAGTTGCCGTCGAAGGTCTCGTCGCCGATCGTCTCGCCGGCGATCGGGGTTCCGATGATGACCGGCAGCGTCTCGCGACCCTGCTTTACCGTGCCTTCGCGGGTTGCCCGCACCGCCGCCATGGCGAGCACGTCGACCTCGGCGCCGCTGAAGCGGGCGCGCTCGACCGCCCGGTCGGTGATGCGGCGCACGATCGCCTGGAGGCGGTCATGGCTTTCGTGGTGCAGATGGTCGGCCTTCGTCGCCGCGATGAGGATGCGGCCGATCCGGCTGGTCAGCAGGTCGGCCAGGAACCCGCCGCGCCCGATGCGGAAGCATGCGAGGATTTCGGCCAGCGCGCGTTCCAGGTCGACCATCGCCTCCGGCCCGGCGTTCAGCGCCTGCAACGCGTCGATCAGAACGATCTGCCGATCGAGCCGCGCGATGTGATCGCGGAAGAAGGGGCGCACGACATGCGTCTTGTAGGCCTCGAACCGCCGCTCCATCATCGCCGCCAGCGAACCCGACCGGATCGCGGCGTCGGAATCGAGCGGCAAGGGCGAGAAGGTGAGTGCCGGCGAGCCTTCCAGGTCGCCGGGCATCAGCAGCCGGCCCGGCGGAAGCGTGGACAGCGCCCGGTCGTCGTGCTTGCAGGCTTTCAGATAGCCGGCGAAGGCCTCGGCCAGGCGCCGCGCGGCCATCTCGTCCGCCGGGTCGCCCGGGTCGCAATTGCCGGCGAGTTCCAGCCAGGCCGCCGAAAGATCGATGCGCGACGGCAGGCGTGCCAGCTCGACGGCCTCGGCGGAGAATTCGCGAAAGCTCTTGCCGAGCAGCGGCAGATCGAGCAGCCACTCTCCCGGATAGTCGACGATGTCGACGGCGAGCCGTCCGCTGGAGAACAGGCGGTTCCAGCCCGATGCCGATTCATACTCGATGGTCAGCCGGAATTCGGAGATCGCCCGGGTCGAGTCCGGCCAGGTCCGCGCATTCACCAGGGCGGCGACATGATCCTCGTACTGGAACCGCGGCACGGCGTCGTCGGGCTGCTGCTCCAGGAAGGCCCGGCCGATCCGGCCCGAGCGCGCTGCCTCGAAGACCGGCAGCCGACCGCCATGGATCAGATTGTGCGCCAGCGCCGAGATGAACACGGTCTTGCCGGCCCGCGAAAGACCGGTGACGCCGATCCGCACGGTGGGCGAGAAGAGATTGGCGGCCCGCCCGGTCAGGCTGTCGAGTGCGATCCGCGCTTCGTCGCTGAAGCTGGTGAATGATGCCAATGAGGGTCCCCAGACGCTGCCCCTGCGATATAGGCATCGCGCCGACGAATTGAAACGGCCCGAGAGCGGCGGAGGCGCGTCAGAGCTCGGCGGGCAGCAGGAAGGAGTCGAGATAGGCCCCACCCGGTGCAGCCTTGCCCAGTCCCGCGTCGACCCGCAGCACCGCCAGGCCGCAGGTCGGGAAGCCGAGGCCGAGCGTCGCGAAAGCCGCCGGCTCGCCGTTGCCGGCAAGCGCCTGCGCCAGATCCTCCATCATCGGATTGTGTCCGACGACCAGCGCCGAGCGGTGCTGGCCATGATCGCGGATCAGCGCGAGATAGGTCGCGGCATCCTCCGAATAGAGCCGATCGAGAAAGGCGATCCGGCCGGTGTCGGCGTAGGCCGCCACCTGTTCCAGAGTCTCGCGGCAGCGGCGCGCGCCGGAACATAACGTGATCTCCGGAACCAGTCCGCCCGTCGCCATGGCGATCCCGAGAGCCGCCGCATCCCGGATGCCGATCGTGTCGAGCGGCCGATCGTAATCGCGCATGCCGGGCGCGGCCCAGCCGGCCTTGGCATGCCTGAGCAGGAAGAGTTTGCCCAAATGTCAGGTCCCCCGTGCCGCTCGACAGGCGACGTGCGGATTTACCGCTACCGTGTCCGGCAGGCAACTGCTGCAACCGTTCCGCGTGTCCGATCGCGTGCCGGAATGTTCGTTCGCTGGCACAACTCCTCAGAAACTATGGAGAAAACGAGAGCGTGGACGGCGGTGACATTCGCGTGAGGCAGGCTCGGAATGTTCTTGTGCGGGTATGGGGCGGCGAATATATAGGCGCGAAAATGCAGGGGTAATGGGATGAGTCGTATGAGTGTTCTCGTGGATTCCGACTATGTGCCTTCCGAAGACGAACCGTTCATGAACGAACGTCAGAAGGCTTACTTCCGCAGCAAGTTGGTCAACTGGAAAAACGATATCCTCAGGGAAGCCCGCGAAACACTCGAAATTCTCCAGCAGGAAAACGCAAACCACCCCGACCTCGCCGACCGGGCCTCTTCCGAAACGGATCGCGCCATCGAGCTCAGGGCCCGCGATCGCCAGCGCAAGCTGATTTCCAAGATCGACTCGGCACTCCAGCGCATCGACGAAGGCACCTACGGCTTCTGCGAGGAGACCGGGGAGCCGATCTCGCTCAAGCGTCTCGACGCGCGCCCGATCGCCACGCTGTCGATCGAAGCGCAGGAGCGGCATGAGCGCCGCGAGAAGGTCTATCGCGACGATTGAAGCTTCTGGTCGATGCGCGGCGGCCCCGCGATCGACTGACCTTGAACGATTTCAAGACGCCGGGCGCCTAGCGTCCGGCGTCTTGCGTTTCTGCAAGCCGGGTCCCGAACGGCGGCAATCCCGCCGGCAACCGTCCGCCGTCCGCCGAGCGCAGGATCAGCGGCGCGGGTTGGCGAGTTCGCCGAGCAGCCTCGACATCTCGTCGTCGAGCGACGGCTTGGCCGGCCTCTCGTCGTCGAGCGAAACTTCCAATTCCTTGAGCAGCGCGCTGTCCAGATCGTCAGGCGAAGGCGCGACGGCGACCGGCGGCGCCGGTCGTGGCACGGGAGCCTGAACGGCTGGCGCGGCCTGGACGGGCGGTGTCATCCGCGGCTCGGCACGCGGCTCGGCGGCGCGCGGTGCTTCGACGCGCGGGGCAGGGCGCTGCGGCAGGGTCTCGACATGGCGTGGCGGGGGCGGCGCGGGCAGGCGCTCCGGCGCGGCACGCGGCGGCTGGGCGGCCGGTCGCGGAGGTTCCGCCGGCCGCGGGCGCGGCGGGGGAGGGGCCGTGACGTGATGGGCCGGCGCCGGGGCGACCGGCGGGGGTGGATCGCGGTGCGGTTCGGCCGGCGCGGCGACCCGGCGCGGTTGGCCGATGCGGATGTCGTGCTCGATCACCAGATCGGTCGCCCCGCCGATCAGCAGCAGATGCTCGACCTCGTCGCGCCGCACCAGCACCAGCCGTCGATGGCTGTCGATGGCGGCGGCGTCGGTGACGGCAAGCCGGGCTTTCCGGTTGCGCCCGCCGGCGACGAAGGTGCCGTGCGTCATGGAGCGCACCAGCTTGATGATGACCAGCAGAACCACCAGAAGCAGCAGCGCCAGCAGCGTCCACAGCACTGCCTGCGCATAGCCCGGCCCCGCCACCTCGTCCAACCATTCAAGCACGGGGAAATCGCTCCGGTTTCAAGGCCGCGACACTAGCCCGTAGGGCGCGCCGACCGCAAGTTGCGCGACCGGCCCTGGGGGCCTTTTCGAGAAGTTCCGGCCGATCGCCCCGACCAGGCCCGGCGGTCCGCGCCCCGCGTCGGAACTGACGGCGAAAGCCGCCTCGCGCTTTCGATATGGCGGGAATTCGGGCAATACAGAAGATGATTTAACCGATTCGGCTGAGGCGCCGCCGGAGCGGCAGGACAAGGCGGGGATCGCGCTCTGATGGCCAAGGACATGCGCGGCGATTTCTATCCCGTTCCGATCGTGGATCAGGGAACGCGACCGGGCGCGATCGCCCGGCTGATCGTGTTCATCGTGGTGCTGACCGGTGCCGCGGTCGTCTTCGGCATTTTCCGCGACAGGCTGGGCGATCCCTTCCTGCTCGGCATGCTGGGCGTCCTGGCGATGACCGGCGTCGGCTTCCTGTTCGCCACCGCCATCGGCTTCGTCCAGATCGCGGGGAGGTCGACCACCGACGACCTCTCCAAATCGTTCATCGATTCGCTCGCCCAGGGCCTCGTCGTCACCGATGGCAGGGGGCGGGTGATCTACGCCAACCGTGCCTATGCCGACATGACCGGCGCGACCAGCGCCGCCGACCTGAAGACGGTCGAGTCGCTGCTTTCTGATGTGCCGGAGGCCTCCGACACCGTCTACAGGCTCGCATCCGGCCTCAAGGATGGGGTGGCGGGCTCCGGCGAGTTCCGCATGTCGCGTTCGCTGAAGCCCGGCCAGGACGTCGCGCCGCGCTGGTACCGCGTGCAGGCCCGCACCTTCAAGGTGCCCGGCGAGCGGCAGCCCTATTTCAGTTGGCAGCTCGCCGACATTTCGCGCGAGCGCGCCGAACAGGAGCGGTTCTTCCTCGATCTGCAGCAGGCGATCGATCACCTCGACCATGCGCCCGCCGGCTTTTTCGCCGCCGATCCGGAAAGCCGCATCACCTACATAAACGCAACCCTTGCCGAATGGCTCGGCCTCGACCTGGCGAGTTTTACCGCCGGCGCCATGCGCCTCGACGAAATCGTCGCGCGCGACGGCATGGCGCTGGTCCGTTCCGTCAAGGCGGATCCGGGCACGGTGCGCAACACCGTCGTCGACCTCGATCTGACGACGGCTGCCGGCCAGGCGCTGCCCGTGCGCTTCCTGCATCGGGTGACCGCCAATCGCGACGGCACCACCGGCGCGACACGGACCATCGTGCTCAATCGCACCCAGGGTGAAGATTCGTCCGCCGATCTGCGGGCGGCGGAGATCCGGTTCACGCGCTTCTTCAACTCGACGCCGATGGCGATCGCCGGCATCGACCATCAGGGACGGATCGTGCGCACCAATGCGCCGTTCTTCTCGCTGTTCTCGTCGATCGTCGACCGCGATGCGATCGACCGCCACGTGCGGTTCGACCTGGTGATCCACGAGCGCGACCGGGCGCAATTCGCGGCGGCGCTGGAAAAGGCGCGGCAGCGGCGGGCCGAGATCGAGCCGATCGATACGGTGCTTCCCGGCAATGAGGACCGGCATATCCGCTTCTACGTCAACGCGGTGGCCGACGTGCCGGAAACCGGAGATGCCGACGAGGCCGCGATCGTCTACGCCGTGGAGACGACCGAGCAGAAGGCGCTCGAAGGCCAGATGGCGCAGAGTCAGAAGATGCAGGCCGTCGGACAGCTCGCCGGCGGCATCGCGCACGACTTCAACAACGTGCTCACCGCCATCATCATGGCGTCGGACCTGCTGCTGACCAGCCACCGGCCGTCGGATCCGTCGTTCCCCGACATCATGAACATCAAGCAGAACGCCAACCGTGCCGCCTCGCTGGTCCGGCAGTTGCTGGCGTTCTCGCGCAAGCAGACGCTGCGCCCCGAAGTGCTGAACCTCACCGATGTGCTGGCGGACCTGCGCATGCTGCTGGCGCGGCTTGTCGGCAACGAGGTTAAGCTCAAGATCGATCACGGCCGCGATCTCTGGCCGGTGCGCGTTGACATCGGGCAGTTCGAACAGGTGATCGTCAACCTCGCGGTCAATGCCCGTGACGCGATGCCGGGCGGCGGCACGCTCACCGTCCGGACCCGCAACCTGCCGGCGGACGAGGCGGCGACCTTTGCCTACCACCGCGAGCTGGACAGTGCCGATTTCGTGCTGGTCGAGATCGAGGATACCGGAACGGGCATTCCGCCGGACGTCCTCAAGCAGATATTCGAGCCGTTCTTCACCACCAAGGAGGTGGGGAAGGGCACCGGCCTCGGCCTGTCGATGGTCTACGGCATCATCAAGCAGACCGGCGGCTTCATCTTCTGCGAGTCCGAGGTCGGCAAGGGCACGGTGTTCCGCATCTTCCTGCCCCGGCATGTCGCGCAGGCGCAGGCCGCCGCGCAGCAGCCGGCGGCCGACGCGCCGCTGCAACTGGCGGGCGACGCCGCCGTCGTCAAGCCGGCGCCGGCCAAGGAGGCGACCGAGGCGCGCGACCTGTCCGGCTCGGCCACCGTCCTGCTGGTGGAAGACGAGGACGCCGTGCGCATGGGCGGACTGAGGGCGCTGACCTCGCGCGGCTACACGGTCCACGAGGCGTCGTCCGGCGTCGAGGCGCTGGAGGTCTACACGGAGCTCGACGGCAAGATCGACATCGTCGTCTCCGACGTGGTGATGCCCGAGATGGACGGTCCGACGCTGCTCGGCGAGTTGCGCAAGCGCGATCCCGACATCAAGTTCATCTTCGTCTCGGGCTACGCCGAGGATGCCTTCGCCCGCAATCTGCCGGCCGACGCGAAGTTCGGGTTCCTGCCGAAGCCCTTCTCGCTCAAGCAATTGGCCACCGTCGTCAAGGAAGTCCTGGAGGGGAAGTAGGACGGACGTGGCGCCGGCAGGCCGATGATGGGAAGCAGATGACGCCGCACAACGAGGCCGCCCCGGGAGATTTCGCCGGCACGGTTCTGTTGCCCGGCGACCCGTTGCGGGCGGAGTGGATCGCCGGGACGTTCCTTGATGCGCCGCGCTGCGTCAACCGTGTGCGCGGCGCCTACGGCTTCACCGGATCGTTTCGCGGGCGGCCCGTCAGCCTGCAGGCGACCGGCATCGGCCGGCCGTCGTTCACGATCTATTTTCACGAACTCGCTGCCGGCTATGGCGTGCGTACCTTCATCCGCATCGGCTCCTGCGGGGCGCTGTTGCCGGATCAGCCGCTGCGCAAGGTCTTCATTGCCGACAGCGCGGTGATGGACGTCGACATGGCCAACGGCGTCTCGCCGGGACGGCCGGACCCTGTGCTCCATGCCGCGGCACTGCAGGCCGCGCACGACATCGGCATCGACTGCTTGAGCGGCCCGCTCGTTTCCAGCGACGTCTTCTACCATCCGACGCCGGAGACCCGCTTCGACGTGCCGCGCGCCGCGGGAATTGTCGCCGTCGACATGGAGACCGCCAACCTGTTCACGCTGGCGGAGCAATACCAGGCCCGCGCACTGTCGATCTGCACCCTGGTCGACAACCTTTGGACCGGCGAAGAGACGCCGCTGTCGGAACGGCACGAGATATTCCGCAACATGGCGTTGCTGGCGCTCGAGGTCGCGGCGCGGATGCCGGCAGACTGAGCACCCGCCGTCCGTCCTTCCCCGGGAATGAAACGGCCGGCGTTTCCGGCCGCTTCATTCGGATGATCGGCTCTGGACGATCAGGTGCGGCTCAGAAAAAACCCTTGCGCTGCCACCATCCCTGCCGCTTCGGGCGATCGGGCTCCGGCGGCGGGGTGGAGTCGGGCTGGGCTGCCTGTTCCGGCACCTCGGGCTGCGGAGCAGCGGTCGGCTCGGCGGTCTCGGGCGACGGCTGTTCCGGCGGCAGATCGACGGCCTCGACACTGATCGTGGCCGTCTCGGCAACCTCGATCGCCGTCTCGGTCTGTTCGACCGGCTCCGCGGCTGCGGCCTTCGTCGTGCGCTTGCGGGGCGCGCGCTTGGGGGCCGGCGCCTCGCTCGGCGCGGCGGCAACGCCTTCGTCCGCCGCCGCGGCCTTCTTGCGCGGCGACGCGCGGCGGGGCTTCTTCACCACCTCGGCAGGGGCTTCCGCCTCCGCGGTCTCGGCATCGCCGGCAGGGACGGCTTCCGGCGCGGTGCCGGGGGCTTCGTCAGCCTCGGATGCCGGTTCCGCCACGACGGCATCGACCGGTTCGCCGTCCGACATGGCGTCGAGCGCTTCCCTGAAGCCCGTCTCGGCGCCGACGTCGTCGACGGCGCCGTCCTCGGATCCTTCGGCGCGGTTGCGCCGGCCGCCACGGCGTCCGCGGCGGCGCTTCTTGCGTTCGTCCTGGCCCCGGTCAGCCGCGGCCTCCGCAGCGTCGGCGCCGTCGGCCGACACGTCGTCGTCGTCCGGACCCTCGTCCTCATCCTCGGCGGTCGCCGTGCTCGCCGCCGCGCCGGTTTCGGCCTGGTCGCGATCCCGACCGCCACGGCGGCGGCGGCGGCGGCGGCGCTTGCGATCGCCGCGCTCGTCGGTCTGTTCCGCCGGCGCGCGGGGTGCAACGTCCGCGGCGACGGTCTCCTCGACCTCCTCCTCGACGATGTCGTCGTCCTCGATCTCCGGCTCGGGCGGCACGATGACCGGCTGCGCGGTGACCGCCGGCTTCTCGGCGACCGCGCCGCGCGCGATGGCATAGTGCTGCGAACCCAGCGTCTCATCCATCTCGATCGTGATGGTGACGCCGAAACGGCTTTCCAGTTCGGCGAGCGTCGCGCGCTTGTGGTTCAGCACATACATCGCCGTGGTCATCGGCGTGCGCACGGTGATGTGGGTGCGCGAGTCCTTCAGCAGGAACTCCTCGATGGCCCGCACGACCAGCAGCGCAACGGAGGAATCGGAGCGCACATGACCGGTGCCGCCGCAATGCGGGCAGGGCTTTGTGGTCGACTCGAGCACGCTGGCGCGGATGCGCTGCCGGCTCATCTCCATCAGGCCGAAATGCGAGATGCGGCCGAGCTGGATGCGCGCGCGGTCGTTCTTCAGATGGTCCTTCAGCCGCTTCTCGACCGTGCGGTTGTTGCGGTTCTCCTCCATGTCGATGAAGTCGATGACGATCAGGCCCGCGAGGTCGCGCAGGCGCAACTGCCGCGCCACCTCCTCGGCGGCTTCGAGATTGGTGTGGAGCGCCGTCTCCTCGATCGAATGCTCTCGCGTCGAGCGGCCGGAGTTGACGTCGATGGCGACCAGCGCCTCGGTCTGGTTGATGATGATGTAGCCGCCGGACTTCAGGTTGACCTGCGGCTGCAGCATCTTGTCGAGCTGCGCCTCGACGCCCTGGCGCACGAAGATCGGGACCGTGTCTCGGTAGGGCTGCACCACCTTCGCATGGCTGGGCATCAGCATGCGCATGAAGTCCTTGGCCTCGCGATAGCTTTCCTCGCCGGACACCAGGATCTCGTCGATGTCCTTGTTGTAGAGGTCGCGCACCGACCGCTTGATCAGGCTGCCTTCCTCGTAGACGAGCGCCGGCGCGGTGGACTGCAGGGTCAACGTGCGGACGTTCTCCCAAAGCCGCATCAGATATTCGTAGTCGCGCTTGATTTCCGCCTTGGTGCGGCTCTCGCCGGCGGTGCGCAGGATCACACCCATGCCTTGCGGCACTTCGAGATCCTGCACCACTTCCTTCAGGCGCTTGCGGTCCTGCGCATTGGTGATCTTTCGCGAGATGCCGCCGCCGCGCGCCGTGTTCGGCATCAGCACGGAGTAGCGGCCGGCCAGCGACAGGTAGGTGGTGAGCGCTGCGCCCTTGTTGCCGCGTTCCTCCTTGACCACCTGGACCAGGAGGATCTGCCGGCGCTTGATCACTTCCTGGATCTTGTACTGCCGCCGCACCGGACGGCGGCGGGCCTGCACTTCCTCCAGCGCGTCCTCCGCGCCGACGGATTCGATTTCGGACTCGTCGGAGCCGCCGTCCTGAACGTCCTCGACGCCCCCGCCGCCCGGCGTGGCCGAAGCATCCTGATCGTCGGACCGCACCTCCTCGGAGATCACGTCGGCGTCGACGCTGGCCGCCATGCTGGGGCCACTGGGGTCGCGCTCCTCGTCCTCGCCGGCCGGGGCCTCGGAAGGCTGAGGAGCGTCCTCCGCCGCGGTCGGAGTGTCGGAAGCCGACGCTTCGGCGGCCGGAGCGTCTTCGGCGGAAACCGCCTCGTCGACGGACGCTGCCTCGTCGCTCTCCGAGGCCGCGGCCGTCGAGCCCGGCTCCTCGCCGCGGTTGCGGTTCTTTCCGCCGCGGCGGCGCCGCCGGTTGCGGTTGCCGCGCTCGTCCTCGTCCTCGTCCTCGTCCTCGTGGGACTCGGCCTCGGCGCGCAGCAGGGCCTGCCGGTCGGCGACGGGGATCTGGTAGTAGTCGGGGTGGATCTCGCTGAAGGCGAGGAAGCCGTGGCGGTTGCCGCCATACTCGACGAACGCCGCCTGGAGCGACGGCTCCACCCGCGTCACACGGGCGAGATAGATATTGCCTTTTAGTTGTTTCTTGTCCTGGGATTCGAAATCGAATTCTTCAATGCGGTTGCCGTGAACCACGACCACCCGGGTTTCTTCCGGGTGGGAAGCGTCGATGAGCATCTTGTTGGGCATTGCAATTCTTTCTGCCGAACGCAGGCAGGCGGCTCGGGAACGGCAGGAACTGCCGTGCCTCGCCGCCGGATGCCGTCGTGTCGGTCATAATGATGTCCGCCTGTCGCTGCCGCCGCACATCGGTCAGGTCGCCCGCAGCCACAATGGCGCGGTATCCTGCGACTCCTTCCGTGTGTGCGCTTCCGGTCATCGCGTCTTTCGCGGATCCTTTTGAACCAAGGCCCGGAAATCCCGGACCAGCTGCTTTTGCTCGTGTTGAGCCGGTCCGGGCACGAAGCCCTGCACCGTTTCCCGCCGCCCAGGAAACCACGCATGCGTGGCGCCCCGAACGAAATTCTTTGGCTGCCGCCTGCCCGCCATGCATGGGACACAAATGTCCCATGTCATGCCCCATCTGATCCTGGATCGATTCGGGCTGCGAGCATTGCAGAGCGCCGACTCTGCTTTTATGATTTGACTGTCTTTTAGGCAACCCCGGATCGTTGCTGCCTGGAAGATCGCGGCCCGCTTTGGGGGCGGCTCGGCACAGGTTTTGGTTAACCTTGTTCGGATACCAATCCTTAATCGAGGCGCCTCGGTACCGTACCGGCGCGCGGAACGGCTCATGAGTTGGGGCTGGTATGGACGTGCGCAGTGTTGCCAGGGGATGGTTGCCGATCCCGGAAATCGTCGGTCGCGGCTGGCATGCCGCCGCCGCCTTGGCTCTCGCGCTGTGCCTCGCCTTCGGTGCCGTCGCCGCGTCGGCAGCCGATGCCGATCCATTGCTGGCGCGGTCGTTCAAGGTGGCCGGGGACGCCACGCGCACGCGCGTCATCCTGCGCTTCAACAACGAGCCCGAGATACGCTGGATGCTGCTGAGGGCGCCGCACCGGCTGATGATCTCCTTTCCGAAGGCGCGGTTCTCCTATGAGCGGCAGGATCTGAAGGCGAGGGGCCTCGTCAGCCACGTTCAATACGGCAGGGCCGGCGACGACGAATCGCGGGTCGTCCTGGCGACCAAGGGGCCGTTCGTGATCGACAGGGCGGACCTGGTCGCCGAGGAGAGCGGTGACGGCTACCGCTTCGTTCTCGACCTTTCCGCGGCCGGCGAAAGGGCGTTCGAGGCAGCGCTTGCCGAACAGGCCGAGACGACGGCCTCGACGGTCGCGGCCCAGAAGGGGCAGCGTGTCGGCCCGTCGGTCGATCGGCCCGCAAAACCCTTCACCATCGTCATCGACGCCGGACACGGCGGTATCGACGGCGGCGCGGAGGGGGCCTCCGGCACCGTCGAGAAGGAAATCACCTTGGCGTTCGCGCGGTCCCTGGCCGACGACCTGCGCCGGACCAACCGCTACGCCGTCTTCCTGACGCGCAACACCGACGAATTCCTTCGGCTGGACGATCGGGTGCGCATCGCCCGCCAGCACGAGGCCGACCTGTTCATCTCGATCCACGCCGATACGATCAGCCAGAAGGGGATCCGCGGCGCCACGGTCTACACCGTCTCCGACACCGCGTCGGACGCCGACGCGCAGGCGCTCGCCGATCGCGAGAATCTGTCGGACCAGCTCGCAGGCATCGAGGTCCAGGACGAGAATCATCAGGTGGCGGATATCCTCGTCGATCTCATCCGCCGCGAGACCCACGCCTTCTCGATCGCGTTCGCCCGCACGCTGGTCGGAGAACTGTCGGATACGGTCGGGCTGATCAACAATCCCCACCGCTTCGCCGGCTTCCGGGTGCTCAAGGCTCCCGACGTCCCGTCCGTGCTGGTCGAGCTCGGCTATCTGTCCAACCCCAAGGATGAGGCGCAGCTTCGCGATCCGGCCTGGCGCGACAAGGCGGTCCAGTCGATCGCCGGCGCGATCTCACAATTCGCCACGTCGCGGGCCGCGGGCGGCTGAACTGTCGCCGCGGATATGCTAAGGCTCTGATTTGCGGCTGGCGCCGCGGCGGACGTTGCCGAAGCGCCACAGGTGCCTGAACAAAGGCGGCATATGCGAGGACGGCGGCCTGCCTGCCCCATTTTGTCCATATGTGGGCGACATGGCTTGCGCTGCGACATTGGGCACGGTGCGGCCGACCCTGCGGCGGCTGCGTGGCGGGCGGCGTTGCGAGCACTGGAGTGGTAATGATTCGTCTGATCGGCTACTTTTTCGGCATCGGGACCATGCTGGCCCTGCTCGTCGCGGGTGGCATTGCCGTCTATATCGGCAAACTGGCCAAGGACCTGCCGGATTATGAGGTGCTCGCCAATTACGAGCCGCCGGTGACCACCCGCGTCCATGCGGTGGACGGATCGTTGATGGGGGAATTCGCCCATGAGCGTCGCCTCTACCTGCCCATCCAGGCGGTGCCGGATCGGGTGAAGGCGGCCTTCCTGTCTGCCGAGGACAAGAATTTCTACAAGCATCCCGGCGTCGACGTGACCGGCCTCGGCCGCGCCGTCATGACCAACCTGCGCAACATGGGCTCGGGCCGCCGTCCGGTCGGCGCCTCGACCATCACCCAGCAGGTGGCGAAGAATTTCCTTCTGTCGTCCAGCCAGACCTATGACCGCAAGATTCGCGAGATGCTGCTCGCCTTCCGCATCGAGCAGGCCTATTCCAAGGACCGCATCCTCGAACTCTACGTCAACGAGATCTTCTTCGGTCTCGGCGCCTACGGCATCGCCGGTGCGGCTCTGACCTATTTCGACAAGTCGGTGAACGAGCTGACCGTCGCCGAGGCGGCCTATCTCGCGGCGCTGCCGAAGGGGCCGTCGAACTACCATCCGTTCAAATATACGGATCGCGCGATCGAGCGCCGCAACTGGGTCATCGACCAGATGGTCGACAACCGCTACGTCTCGCCCGAGGAAGGCGCCAAGGCCAAGGCCGAGCCGCTGGGGGTCAATCCGCGGCGCAAGGGCGGCTACCTGTTCGCCGGCGAGTACTTCACCGAGGAGGTTCGCCGCGAGATCATCTCGCGCTACGGCGAGACCGCGCTTTACGAAGGCGGCCTGTCGGTGCGCACGACCCTCGATCCCAAGATGCAGCTCGTCGCACGCCGTGCCATGCAGAACGGACTGCTGAAATACGACACGCTGCGCGGCTATCGCGGTCCGGTCACGCATGTCGAGCTCGGCGAGGACTGGGGCAAGGCGGTCGGCCCGGTCAAGCGGCTCGACGACGTGCCGGAATGGCGGCTGGCCGTGGTGCTGGATGCGACCAAGGAAGGACTGACCGTCGGTCTCCAGCCCAATCCCGACGTGTCGGGCGCGCTGTCGGCCGAGCGCGAGCTGGCGACCGTCTCGAAGGAGGACATGGCGTTCGCCATGCGCTACGTCGTGGACGGCAAGCGCCAGAAGGCAGGTTCGCCCGCCGACGTCTTCAAGCCGGGCGACGTGATCTACGTGCAGAAGGACGATCAGGGCGACGGCTATCGCCTGCGTCAGGTGCCGGAAGTCTCGGGCGGCCTCGTCGCCATGGATCCGCACACCGGCCGCGTGATGGCGATGGTCGGCGGCTTCTCGTTCTCGCAGTCGGAGTTCAACCGCGCCACGCAGGCCTACCGCCAGCCTGGCTCCTCGTTCAAGCCGATCGTCTACGCGGCGGCTCTCGACAACGGCTACACGCCGGCATCGGTGATCATGGACGGCCCGATCACCATCAAGATCGGCACCGAAGTCTGGACGCCGAAGAACTACGACGGCAAGGCGGCCGGCCCGTCGACGCTGCGCAACGGCATCGAGCGGTCGCGCAACCTGATGACGGTACGCCTCGCCAACGACATGGGCATGAAGCTGGTGGCCGAATATGCCGAGCGGTTCGGCGTCTACGACAAGATGCCCCAGCACATCTCGCTGGCGCTGGGCTCCGGCGAAACCACGGTGATGCGCATGGTCTCGGCCTATTCGGTCATGGCCAATGGTGGCCGGCAGATCAAGCCGTCCCTCATCGACCGCATCCAGGACCGCTACGGCAAGACCGTCTTCAAGCACGACGAGCGCGCCTGCGAGGGCTGCGTCGCCACCGATTGGGAAAACCAGAAGGAGCCGGAGCTGATCGACAATGCCGAGCAGGTGCTGGACCCGATGACGGCCTACCAGATCACCTCGATGATGGAAGGCGTCGTCCAGCGCGGCACCGCCGTCACCATCTCCGAACTCGGTCGTCCGATCGCCGGCAAGACCGGCACGACCAATGACGAGAAGGACACCTGGTTCATCGGCTTCACGCCCAACCTCGTCGTCGGTCTCTACATCGGCTACGACAAGCCGCAGTCGCTCGGCAAGGGCGCGACCGGCGGCGGTCTCGCCGCTCCGGTGTTCAAGGAGTTCATGGGCGAGATCCTGAAGGATACGCCGGTGGTCGACTTCCAGGTCCCGGAGGGCATGAAGCTCATTCCGATCAACCGCAAGACCGGAATGCAGGCGCGCGAAGGCGATGGCGGCACCATCATCGAGGCGTTCAAGCCGGGCACCGGCCCCGCCGACAGCTACTGGGTGATCGGCATGGGCGAGGGCGAATCGATGTCTGCCGAGACGCGCTCGCCGACGGCGAGCAAGGCGATCAGCGAGGGCGCGGCCGGCGGTCTCTACTGACCGCCCGACCGGTCTCGCCGGCGGCTCGCCGATGGCTTTACAGGCGGCTGCCCCGTCCCTATGGTCCGCGCCGACTCTCCCCACCAGCCAGGAAGGCAAGCACAGCACCATGCGTGCAGAAACCGAAAAGCTCGTCGATGACATCAAGCAGGCGATCGGCCTGCTGAGGAGGCATCTTTGACTGGGATCCGTCCCTCAAGCGTCTCGACTATCTGAACAGCCTCGCCGAAGACCCCAATCTCTGGAACGACCCGCAGGAAGCGCAGAAACTCATGCGCGAGCGGCAGAACCTGGACGACGCGATCACCTCGATCCGCAAGCTCGGCCAGGCGCTGGAGGACAATGTCGGTCTGATCGAACTTGGCGAGGAGGAGGGCGATGCGTCCATCGTCTCCGAAGCCGAAACGGCGATCCGCTCGCTGTCGGGCGAGATTCGCGCGCGCCAGATCGAGACGCTGCTGTCCGGCGAGGCCGACGCCAACGACACCTATCTGGAAGTGCACGCCGGCGCCGGCGGCACCGAGAGCCAGGACTGGGCCAACATGCTCCTGCGCATGTATACGCGCTGGGCCGAGCGGCGTGGCTTCAAGGTCGAAGTGCTGGAAATGCACGACGGCGAAGAGGCAGGCATCAAGTCCGCCACCGTGCTGATCAAGGGCCACAACGCCTATGGCTGGCTGAAGACGGAATCGGGCGTGCATCGCCTTGTCCGCATCTCGCCCTATGACAGCAATGCGCGACGCCACACCTCGTTCTCGAGCATCTGGGTCTATCCGGTGGTCGACGATTCGATCCAGATCGACGTCAGCGAATCCGATGTCCGCATCGACACCTATCGATCGTCCGGATCAGGCGGCCAGCACGTCAACACCACCGACTCGGCCGTGCGCATCACCCATCTCGCGACCGGCATCGCCGTGGCCTGCCAGGCGGAGCGCTCGCAGCACAAGAACCGCGCCAAGGCCTGGGAGATGCTGCGCTCGCGGCTCTACGAGGAGGAGCTGAAGAAGCGCGAGGCGGCGGCCAATGCGACGGAAGCCTCCAAGACCGACATCGGCTGGGGCCATCAGATCCGTTCCTACGTGCTGCAGCCCTATCAGTTGGTGAAGGATCTGCGCACCGGGGTAGAAAGCACCAGCCCGTCCGACGTGCTCGACGGCGACCTCGACGACTTCATGGAAGCGTCGCTGTCGCACCGCATCGAGGGCGGGGCAGGTGCGGTCGCCGACATCGACTGAACCCTTGGCACCTCGGTGCCGCCCTTCGACGTTGCTATCTCCATCCCTTTTCAGGGCGAGCCACCGGTCTCGCCCGTCCTTCGGACCCCCACAAGGGGGAGGGGACTTCGCGACCGCTTTGCCGGTCAAATTCGGCGACGATTTACGTTCGATGAGGCTGCGGGCTGGTTCCCCTCCCCCTTGTGGGGAGGGGTTAGGGGTGGGGGTAGCATCAAATGCGATTGCCCTGCCCTGAAAAGGGGTGGCGGTAGCAAGTCACCGACCTGGCAGCCGTCGCCATACGCGAAGGCCTTGTCCTTGACGGGGGTGAGGAACGGCAACGACCGTTCACGCGACTGCCCTGGGCTGCAATCCGGCATTTCGAGGCGCTCTCCTTCCCCAGTGGAACAAATCCACGGGGTAAGGATTCATTAACCATGCGCGTGCAGGCTGTCCTGCGGTAGACCGAGATGTTGCGGCGAATGGGATTGTGCAGTGCAGCACAACTGTTGCGCGGCCGAGGGAATCGCCGCAGAGTGGACGCATTGGAGGACACAAAAGCATCGCTGCCGGGTTCGGCATGAGTGGTCGCCGACCAACCGGCTTTCGATAGGGACGGCAATTCCGGGGACGGGGCAAGCTAGCGCTTGAAGATCTCGTTGCACAGGAATGAGCCATGCAAACTCCTTCGATCACAGCTTCCGCAACCGGATTGCGGTTCCCCACATCTTCCTCCGGCACAGTGCCGGCCGTCGGCCTGCTCTGCCTCTCCGTCTTTTGCGGCACGGCGATGGCGCATGACGCCCTGCCGACGTCGGCCAAGCCGCGGGGCTGGAGCTATCCCTTCTCCTGCTGCTCCGGCTATGACTGCCGTGCCGTGCCGGAAAACGCCATCAGCGAACGGCCGGAAGGCTATGTCATCGACGGCACGGGCGAGATCGTCGGCTACAGGGACGTGAGGCTGAAGGACTCGCCGGACGGCGAGTTCCACTGGTGTTCGGTGGCCGGTGCCGACGATTCCCGCACCATCTGCCTGTTCGTGCCGCCGCGCTCCTACTGACCGTCGCATGCGGGCCGGCCGGCCGATCGGCTTTTCGCCGCAATTCATGCTACAAACCCTCGAAGGGATTCGCACCGCGCCGGGCGCGGGCCGGAGAGGGATTTTGGAATGAAGTCGAAGATCGTCGCCGTGGTGGCCGCCGCCGCCCTGCTCGGGGCCTGCACCACCGACCCCTATACGGGCGAACAGAAAGTATCCAACACCGCCGGCGGGGTTGCGCTCGGCGCCGGCCTCGGCGCGCTTGCCGGCGCGATGGTCGGCGGCAGCAAGGTGGCGCAGCGCAACGCCGTGCTGATCGGCGCCGGCATCGGTGCGCTGGCCGGCGGCGCCATCGGCGCCACCATGGACAAGAACGAGGCCGACCTGCGCGCCCAGCTCCAGGGAACGGGGGTCAGCGTGACGCGTGCCGGCGACCAGATCATCTTGAACATGCCGTCGGACATCACGTTCAACATCGATCAGGACGCGATCAAGCCGAACTTCTATTCGGTGCTGAATTCCGTTGCGCTGGTCCTCCAGCGCTATCGCCAGACGATCGTCGACGTCTACGGTCATACCGACTCGACCGGCAGCGACAGCCACAATTTCGATCTGTCGCAGCGCCGCGCGCTGTCGGTGGCCAATTACCTGAACGCGCAGGGCGTCGACCAGCGCCGCTTCGCCGTCACCGGCTTCGGCAAGACCCGGCCGATCGCCTCGAACGATACCCAGGAAGGCCGCGCCCAGAACCGGCGCGTCGAGATCCAGATCTCGCCGCTGACGCAGGACGCCCGCTACTGACCGCGGCGGTCGGTAGCTGAAAAAGGCAACGGCCCGGGTTCATCGAACCCGGGCCGTTGCTTTTGATACGATCGGAAAACTTCAGACCTTGCCGGCAACCGTCATGAAGGCCGGCATGTCGTTGCCGAAGCCGAGCACCGGATGGTCGTCGCCGTCGTGGTCGGGGCGGGCGCGCCGCTGCTCCGGCTTGCGGTTCATCTCCTTGCGGACGGCATTGTCGTTGCGGATCGCCTCTCGGCGCTGCGCCGGTTCTTCGGCGCGGCGGCGCTCGGCGCGTGCTTCCTTGGCGACCGGCGCGATCTCGTCCGACGGTTCTGCGGCAGTCACGGTGGGGGCCGGTTCACGGGCGGAACGGCCGCGAGGCTCGCGCGAGCGGCGGTCGCTGCCGCGCTTGTCGCCGCTGCGCTTGTCGCCGCGGCCGCGGCGCGGCGCCTCGTCGGACTCCTCGCTCACCACCAGCGTCGAAAGATCGCCGCCGTGCCATTCGATGTCCTGGCCGATCAGTTTCTCGATCGCATCGAGATATTTCTGGTCTGCCTTCGTCACCAGCGTGAACGACTTGCCCGACTTGCCGGCGCGGCCGGTGCGTCCGATGCGGTGCACGTAGTCCTCGGCGTGAATCGGCACGTCGAAATTGAACACGTGGCTGACGTCGGGGATATCGAGGCCGCGTGCCGCCACGTCCGATGCGACGAGGAACTTGAGCTTGCCGTCGCGGAAGCTCGACAGCATGGCCATGCGCGCCCGCTGGTCCATGTCGCCATGCAGCGCGCCCGCGTCGAAATCGTGCTTGACGAGGGAGCGGAACAGTTCCGACACCTCGATCTTGCGATTGCAGAAGATGATCGCGTTCTTCAGCGTGTCTTCCTCGGCGCGGATGATGTCGCGCAGCGCCTGCCGCTTGTCCCACGGCTTGCGGCCCGCCTTGACCAGGCGCTGGGTGATGCTGGTGTTGGTGGAGGCCGCGCGGGCGACCTCGACGCGCACCGGCGCATGCAGGAATTTCTCCGTCAGCTTGGTGATTTCCGGCGGCATCGTCGCCGAGAAGAACAGCGTCTGGCGGGTGAAGGGGATCATCTCGCAGATGCGCTCGATGTCCGGGATGAAGCCCATGTCGAGCATCCGGTCGGCTTCGTCGATGACCAGGATCTCGACGCCGTTGAGCAGCAGCTTGCCGCGCTCGCGGTGGTCGAGCAGCCGGCCGGGCGTGGCGATCAGCACGTCGGCGCCGCGCTCCAGCTTCTTGTCCTGTTCGTCGAACGATACGCCGCCGATCAGCAGCGAGATGTTGAGGCGGTGGTTCTTGCCGTATTTGACGAAGTTTTCCTCGACCTGCGCGGCGAGTTCGCGCGTCGGCTCCAGGATCAGGGTGCGCGGCATGCGCGCGCGGGCGCGGCCCTTTTCGAGGCGGGTGATCATCGGCAACACGAAGGCCGCCGTCTTGCCGGTGCCGGTCTGGGCGATGCCGAGCACGTCCTTGCCCAGCAGCGCGTGCGGGATGGCGCCCGCCTGGATCGGCGTCGGAATCGTGTAGCCCGCGTCGGTGACGGCGGACAGAACCTTCGGGGAAAGCCCGAGATCGGCGAAAGTCATCGCTTTTTCAGCGGCGGTGTCGTCAGTGGACAATGGTTTCGGCTGCTTTTGCTGTTCGAGGCGGGCCATCGGGCCGCCGCCATATCACGCTCGTGCGGATTATCGCATCGCGTTACGGGTTCGTTCCCGATTTGTCAATATAATCAGGCCGATTTTGCCCGAACGCCAGTCATCACCATATGGTGTTGGCGCTTTTGCTTTGCAACACGGTCAGTAGCGGAACTGCTCGGCCAGGATACGCTCGTCCCAGGAGTGGCCGGCGTCGAACAGCAGGCTGGCCGTCAGCGACGGCGCCTCGCGCACGGTGACCGAGGTCACCGACTTCACTTCCGTGTGGTCTGCCACGGCATTGACCGGCCGCTTCTCCTGTTCCAGCACGTCGAAGCGCACCGACGAACGGTTGGACAGCAAGGCGCCGCGCCAGCGTCGCGGCCGGAACGGGCTGACGGCGGTGAGCGCCAGCAGCGGCGCATCGAGCGGAATGATCGGTCCCTGCGCCGACAGATTGTAGGCGGTCGAGCCGGCGGGCGTCGCGACCATCACGCCGTCGCAGATCAGCTCCTCCATGCGCACCTTCTCGTCGATGGTGATGCGGATCTTGGCCGCCTGGTAGGATTGGCGGAACAGCGAAACCTCGTTGATCGCCAGGGCCCGTGCCGTCGTCCCGTCCACCGACACGGTTTCCATCTCCAGCGGGGTGATCTTCTCGGCGTCGGCCGCCGCGATGCGCTCGTACAGGCCGTCGGCGCGAAACTCGTTCATCAGGAAACCGATCGTGCCGCGGTTCATGCCGAACACGCACTTTCCCGTGCCCATCGTCTCGCGCAGCGTCTGAAGCAGGAAGCCGTCGCCGCCGAGCGCCACGACGACATCGGCTTCGCTGGTTCCGAAGCTTCCATAGGCGCTTTCCAGCTCGGCCAGCGCGGCATCCGCCTCCGGTGTCCCGGACGACACGAAGGCCAGCGTCTTTCGGGGACTCGGCGTATGCACTCTCATTCTCCCGCGGGCGTGGCCGCCGCCAATCCGGTATCATGGCGCGCCGCGAGGTCAAGCAGGTAAGCACCGGCGGCCAATCCATCTGGCACCGTCGTTCGGCGCGCCCGGCGGCGCCGCGCCGGACCGTCCCGGCGGCCTAAGGCTTTTTCAGTATCGTCGACTGCGCGTCGCCTTCGACCTGGTCGATGACGATGAGCCGTACCGGATCCTTCCCGGTATTGGCGCCGAAATGCCAGCGCTCGACCATTTCCACGATGAAATCGCCGGCCTTGTAGGTGGTCTCGGTCCCGGCTTCGACGTCGGTGACGGTCAGCGTACCCTGCGCGACATAGGCGTAGCGCGGGAAGGGGTGCTTGTGCACCGGCAGTCTTGCGCCCGGCGCGATGTCGAATTGCGAGGCGACGACCCGCACATCGCGTCGCGGCGGCACGATCGGCTGGCCGGCGGCGGTCTGCGTCGTCGAGGCGAGCGGCGTGACGACGACCGGCTGGCCGGGATCGAGCGCCAGGGCAGGCGAGGCGAGGCAGAGCAGGGCGCCGATGACGCAAGCGCGCGCTCCGCCGGAAGCTTTCCTCACGCCCATGGCATCCCCCACCGCGACCGGCCGCCAGTCTTGGCCGCCGGCCTGCCATGAGGCAAGCCGCCGCTGATGGCGTGGTTGCGATTTCGTTGACGGCCCGAATGGCCGGTCGCCTTGCGTGCCGTGCGCGCCGGATCAGTGCTTGCCCAGCGCCTCGGCGCTGACGTCGAACATCAGGGCGGCGTTTTCCGGCCTGGCCTCCAGCCGGCCCGCCTCGATGTCGAAGGCGATCTCCACAACCCGGGCGTTGACGGGCGCTTCGCGGCCATGCGCCTTGAGGATGTCGACGACCCAGCCGTTGACCTCCTGCACCTCGGCGCGGCGGCCCTTGCGCCAGTCCTGCAGCGAAGTGGTCAGCGTGTCCTCGCGCGAGAAGGTGGTCAGCACCTTCTCGAAGATCTGGTCGACATAGCGCTCCGGATGGTTGCTCATCACCGGCGGCATGCCGATGATCGGCATGATCGTCGCGCCGTCGGCGAGGGCCGCCTGCATCGCCTCGTAGCCGGCCGCCCGCATGACGTCGAGCATGCCGGGCGCGCGCGCCGCGTCGTTGAGCGCCGTGTTGACGATCGCCGAGGGAATGAGCTCGGCGGCGTTCACGACCAACTTCATCCACTTCGCGGATCGGATGTCGTCAACCACTTCGACCGTGCCGGAACTGCGCAGCAGGTCGGCGACCGCCTCGACGCGGTGCTGCTGTTCGGGGTCCAGAGCGCCCATGGCGAACCAGGATTCGTCGTGGTCGTTCTGGCGGTTGGTGACGCCGGGCGTCCACATGTTCGATGCGATCTCGATCACCGCGCCGATGGTGCGCTCGCGACCGACGATCGAGGCGATTTCCTCATGCGTCATGCCGTTCTGCAGGCCGACGACGAAACCGTCCCTGGCGAGCACCGGCTTGATCATTTCGGCAGCCCAGCGCGTGTCGTAGGCCTTGACGACCAGGAACACGACGTCGAACGGCTCCTTGATCTCCGCCACCTGGCACAGATGCAACGCCTTCACGTCGGCATGAATGGTGCGGGTCGGCATGTTCACCGTGATGCCCTTGGCATTCATCGCCTCGACATGCGACGGCCACTGGTCGATGAAGGTCACGTCGAGCCCCGCCAGCACGAAGTCCGCAGCGATCGAGGCGCCCTGCGCGCCGGTGCCCAGGAACGCGATGCGCGGGCTCTTCCTTTCGAGTGTCATTCGGCTGTTCTCCTCAATATCGCCGCGCCCCTGCATGACCTCTCCGCGCCGTCTGCGATGCCGGTCGGGCAATCGTCACGGATCGCGGACTCCTCCACGCGCACCGCAGTATTGAGGGATCGCGCCCGCCGCCGCACCTCCTACGATTGTCAGATTGAGAATGTCGCGGGAGGTTGCGGGAGACCGGCCGGCACTGTTTCCCGAGCTGCGGACGGAGCGTCCCGCCGCGTTCCGGCATCTCGAACGAATTGTGGATCTTGCGGCGGCGGATCCGTTTCGGCGCAATCTTACGGATTGCGCTCATCGTTCGTTGACCCTCTCCCTTAGCCGGGCCGAAAAGCTTGCCTGCTAGGGTCGCCTCGACAATCGGGGGGCTTCCTGTGCGCAGCATCATCTTCGGCGTCGCCATGCTGGCGGGCATCGGCATCGGCGTTTTCCACAATCTCGGCTGGTCGTCCGACGAGCCGGCGCGAATTCCCGACGCGGCGCCGGGCGCTTCGCCGACCGCGCCGCGCGCCATCAAGGAGAATGTCGTCGCCTATCACACGGGTGACGCCAAGATGAATGCTGCGAAGCAGACCGGCAGGTCGACGCTGCCGCGCTTCCGCGAGCTGATCGCCGCCGGCACGCCCGGCACCTACACGGTCAAGTTTCCGCTGACCCAGAACGGCGCCACCGAGCACATCTGGCTGCAACTGACGGATTATCGCGACGGGCAGTTCGTCGGCCTGCTCGCCAACAAGCCGGTCAACGGCACCAAATATGCGATGGGCGACGAGATGACGGTCGCCGAGGCCGACATCGAGGACTGGATGATCCGCAGCGACGACGCGATCTATGGCGGCTACACGGCGCGCGCCGCGCTCAAGGATCTGCCGAAGGAGCAGGCCGACAAATACCGGGCGCTGTTCCGCGACTGAGCCTCGCCACAACCGTCACGGCGGCTGACACGCCGCCGCCGACCGGCTACATCCGCCCGATGTCGAAGACCACGCCCGCCACCCTCGCGCTCGCCAAGGCCGGCGTCGCCTTCGAGGTGATCGCCTACGACTACGATCCCGACGCGGCGCGGGTCGGGCTGCAGGCCGCCGAGGCGCTGGGCGTGCCGCCGGCGATCGTCTTGAAGACGCTGATGGTCGAGGTCGACGGCCGGCCCGCCTGCGTGGTCGTGCCGTCCGACTGCGAGGTCGCGATGAAGAAGCTCGCGGCGGCCTTCGGCGGCAAGGCGGCCGAGATGATGAAGCCGGCCGAGGCCGAGCGCCTGACCGGCTATCATGTCGGCGGCATCAGCCCGCTCGGCCAGCGCAAGCGCGTTCCCACGGCGATCGAGGAGGTGTCGATGCTGGAGCCCTTCGTCTATCTCAATGGCGGGCAGCGCGGATTGCAGGTGCGCCTTGCCCCGGGCGACCTGCTGCGGGTGCTGGAGGCCAGGGCGGCCGATCTGGTGCGATAGAATCTGGCCGGGTGGCGGCATCGGTTGTCCTTGGTGGCTCCGGCCTCAGGGCGCGGGTTCGCGATGCCGCGCCTTTCGGCCGGGGTTTGCGGGAGACGGCGCGAGGCGTTGCGCCTCGATTGGATAGGATGGTGACGCATGACCTCGCGCCGCCGGCGTCTGTTCCCGGCGCGGCAGGGGCGACCGGTCGGCCCGGCGGCTTGCCGTGACGGGCCGGAAGGCCCCGCTCACCGATGCGGGGTTCGTCCTCCGGCGCCACATCTGCCTGGATGCTCGGTTGTGCACACCCGTTCCCACCAGCAGACTGCGTGCGGAATTATGGCTGGGGTTCCGGGGAGGGGGATAGATTTCGTCGGTAGAGCGAACCGCCGACCGCAGCCGAGGCAGGAATCACTTCGATGACGCCCCTCTTCGTCATCCTCCGCCATACAGACCGAGATCGTCGTAGCGCCTCACTCCGCGACCATCACACCCAGGGACAAAGATCATGAAGTTGGAGTCGCCAAGCGTTACAGTAAAATCTATACTGCAATCATCCGACGGCTACCGAGCTGCCCGGATTTGGCTCACTAGGGCGGCTACCCTTGCTGCAAGATCCATCGGCCACTCCTCGTTTGGAATCGATATTGCTTTCCGTGCAAAATCGACTTTGCTCACTGTCGAGGGGTCTAAAATCTGATCTAGTTTGTCAGTAGGGATGTTAACGCCTCTTACATCCGTCGCTAGCTGCTCTATCACTGCTACTGGTAGGTAATTTTCAATCTCCCGTCCCTCTGTTATCCAGCAGAATCCTCCCTCGCGTTCTACCTCGTCGCGGATACGATTCTTTGTAGCATTGATGTCAAGCTTGCCGGGTCTTCGGTCGCTGTCCATTATTACTGCGAATGCTCGACACAGCGTGACGGCCTTTACTAGATCTTTTTCAACATCCTCAAATGAGTGCTGAGCAAGGACTCGACCTCCATAGTATAAAATTGTGTAATCAATCCCCTCGTTGAGGCCATTATCTGTCCTGCTAATCCAATGATTTAAGTAAATGCGATCGGATGGACCTTCAACCCATATTGCGAACCGTGTCTGAACCAAGTCACTTGGCGAGTGTCCAAGGTCGCGGATGGCAAGATAGCGCTTCCTATTGCTCGAGACCGTCTTGCTGCTAGACTCGCCATCCTCGGTGTAGATTTGAATGATGTCGGCTTCAACTGAATCAAGTATTGCCGCTGAGTGAGTCGCCATTACAAATTGAGCATCAACATTCTCGTTCAGATAGCGCATTACCTGACGTTGCGCTCGCGGATGAAGGTGCAATTCTGGTTCGTCGATCAGTACAAGCTTCCCAGGAAATCCAATTGAAGCGAGACCTATCATCAATATCTGCTCAACCCCTGTACCCAAGCTAGATATGGGACGAACCTGTCCATTTATATTTATGAGAATTGTTTTTCGACCTGTAGGAATTTGCAGCGTAACAGATCGGCAATCCAAACAGAATGCCATGAAGTCACACAGGGCCTCCATGAGTTCTTTTTGCTTGGAGATATGCTCATATTCTGGGCGGTCCATTATCGATAAAGTGCGAATTACCTCACCGAAAGCTACTGTATGACCCGGAAAAGGAGTGGCGGAGAAATGTGCTGGTTCTTGATTTTCTTGCGTAATGAAACGAATGTTGGGCAGATATGTAGTTCCCTCCAATGCTCGGAGCACAGAAATGCGCTGGGCCATAATCGCGATATTGGCCCTGTAGTCGGAATTTCGCTGACCAAAATCATTCAAAAAATCGGTGTGAAAATAGTTATCCGGTATAACGGACGATATAGATGAGTGCGACGACGGGTCCGTAGACAATCCCTTTTTACTTAGGAAGTAACCGAGATTTATTGATTCAAAATCCTTCCTAATTGCAAGAGATCGTGCAGAGTTATAATCTTTTAGAAGATCTAGAAAGTCGCATTTTGTTATCGTTGCTGAAAGGTAGACCTTAATATCTTCTTGTCCAAAGTCGTAGGTTTCATCAATTCTGTCTGATGCATTGTTAAATAATATCGCCAGCAACCGCAGTACGTTGGATTTTCCGATATTATTCTGACCCACCAAAAGAGTAGATTTACGTTGAAAAGGAAGCGTCAACGGCTTGGCAATAGACCGAAAGTTGCGGATTGTCAGCGAGTGTTTGAACATCGACGCCTGAGATGTTTCTTCTCTTTTCGATAAGCCATCGCATGCAAGGCAGTCGCCTTGCGCGCGATGGCTCGGCCGTTCCCGCTAGCTAGCTACACCCGCTCGTGGCCCCGCAGGTATCGCACTTTTCGCATGTCCCGTTGCGCACCATCGTAAAATTCTGGCACTCGGA
>JAHBYY010000090.1 GCA_019635715.1 Rhizobiaceae bacterium
GTTCCCCGGCGACACCTTCGGGCTGGCGCTGAACCTCGAGCGCGACTCGGTCGGCGCCGTCGTGCTGGGCTCGTACGAGCACATCTCCGAGGGCATGACGGTCAAGGCCACCGGCCGCATCCTGGAAGTGCCGGTCGGCCCCGAGCTGATCGGCCGCGTCGTCGACGCGCTGGGCAAGCCGATCGACGGCAAGGGCCCGATCAACGCGAAGATGACCGACATCATCGAGAAGGTCGCGCCCGGCGTCATCGCGCGCAAGTCGGTGTCGCAGCCGGTGCAGACGGGTCTCAAGTCGGTCGACGCGATGGTGCCGATCGGCCGCGGCCAGCGCGAGCTGATCATCGGCGACCGCCAGACCGGCAAGACCGCCGTCGCCATCGACACCATCCTCAACCAGAAATCGGTCAACGCCTCGGGCGACGAACAGCAGAAGCTCTACTGCGTCTATGTCGCAATCGGCCAGAAGCGGTCGAGCGTCGCCCAGCTCGTGAAGACGCTCGAAGAGAACGGCGCGCTCGAATATTCGATCATCGTCGCCGCCACCGCCTCCGAGCCTGCGGCGCTCCAGTATCTTGCGCCGTTCGCGGGCTGCACGATGGGCGAATTCTTCCGCGACAACGGCATGCATGCGCTGATCGTCTATGACGACCTCTCGAAGCAGGCCGTCGCCTACCGCCAGATGTCGCTGCTCCTGCGCCGACCGCCGGGACGCGAGGCGTATCCCGGCGACGTGTTCTATCTCCACTCGCGCCTCCTCGAGCGGGCCGCCAAGCTCAACGCGGACAACGGCTCGGGGTCGCTCACCGCGCTGCCGATCATCGAGACGCAGGCGAACGACGTGTCGGCCTACATCCCGACCAACGTCATTTCGATCACCGACGGCCAGATCTTCCTCGAGACCGATCTGTTCTACCAGGGCATCCGCCCGGCGGTGAACGTCGGCATCTCGGTCTCCCGCGTCGGCTCGGCCGCCCAGATCAAGGCGATGAAGCAGGTCGCCGGCTCGATCAAGGGTGAGCTCGCCCAGTACCGCGAGATGGCCGCCTTCGCCCAGTTCGGCTCCGACCTCGACGCCGCGACCCAGCGCCTCCTCAACCGCGGCGCCCGGCTCACCGAACTCCTCAAGCAGCCGCAGTTCTCGCCGCTGGCCGTCGAGGAGGAAGTGGTGGTCATCTATGCCGGCGTGAACGGCTATCTCGACAAGCTGCCGGTCAGCAAGGTGGGCGAGTTCGAGCAGGGCTTCCTGACGCTCTTGCGCACCCAGCACAAGGAGCTGCTCAGCGAGATCCGCACCAAGAAGGAGCTGACCGACGGCATCCGCGAGCAGCTGAAGTCCGCGGCCGACTCCTATTCCAAGGCGTTTGCGTAACAGCCCATGCCGTCACTCAAGGCGCTCCGCAACCGCATCGCCTCGGTCAAGGCGACGCAGAAAATCACCAAGGCCATGCAGATGGTCGCGGCGTCGAAGCTTCGCCGCGCCCAGGCCGCCGCCGAGGCGGCCCGGCCCTATGCGGCGCGGATGAACGCGGTGCTCGCCAACCTCGCCGGGCCGATGCAGGGCAAGGACGATGCGCCGCCATTGCTCGCCGGCACCGGCCGTGACCAGACGCATCTCCTCGTCGTGTGCACCGCGGAGCGCGGCCTTTGCGGTGCGTTCAACTCGTCGATCGCCCGGCTCGCCCGCGACCATGCCGCCAAGCTCATGGCCGAGGGCAAGGACGTCAAGATCCTCTGCGTCGGCAAGAAGGGCTATGACGCGCTCCGGCGCATCTATGCCAAGCAGATCCTAGAGGTGGTCGACCTCCGCGCGGTAAAGCGGCTCGCCTTCTCCGACGCCGATGCGATCGGCGCCAAGGTGCGGGCGCTGTTCGAAGAGGGCCAGTTCGACGTCGCCACGGTGTTCTACTCCGAATTCCGCTCAGTGATCTCGCAGGTGCCGACGGCGCTGCAGCTTATTCCGGCGCAGATCCCGGAGGCCGACGAGGCCCCCGGCGGCGGAGCCGGCATCTACGAATACGAGGCGGATGAGGAGTCGATCCTCGCCGACCTCCTGCCGCGCAACCTGTCGGTCCAGATCTTCCGCGCGCTCCTCGAGAACGCCGCGTCGGAGATGGGCGCCAAGATGACGGCGATGGACTCCGCCACGCGGAACGCCGGCGATATGATCAACAAGCTGACGCTCAACTACAACCGATCGCGCCAGGCGCAGATCACCAAGGAACTGATCGAGATCATTTCCGGCGCCGAGGCGCTGTAGCGTGGTAGGATTTGGAAACAGGATGGCTCCGAGGTCGGCGAATGGCTGAGCAAGCGGACAATCTGGTTCTGGAGCATCTCCGGCACATTCGCCGTGCCGTCGACGAGATGCAGACCGATATTGTCGACCTCAAGGCGCGGATGACCGGCGTCGAGGGTTCGCTTGGCCAGATCACCTCGCAGATCGGGCACCTTCAGACACAGATCGCATCCCAGACACTGCGGATCGATCGCTTCGACGAGCGTATGGCGCGAATCGAGCGGCGGCTCGACCTAGTCGAAGCTTAGAGTTTCGCTGGGGAATCGAATGGGTTCGTAGCCCCCAAGGGCACGAGAGAAGGAACAAGACATGGCTCAGGCCGCACACAATGCAAACGTCAAGGGCGTTTTCGGACGCATCACCCAGGTGACCGGCGCCGTCGTCGACGTGCAGTTCAAGGACCACCTGCCGGCGATCCTGAACGCGCTCGAGACCGACAACAACGGCAACCGGCTGATCCTCGAGGTTGCCCAGCATCTCGGCGAGAACACGGTTCGCACCGTGGCGATGGATTCGACCGACGGACTGGTCCGCGACCAGGAGGTCACCGACACCGGAGAGCCGATCGCGGTGCCGGTGGGCGAGGAGACGCTCGGCCGCATCATGAACGTCATCGGCGAGGCGGTGGACGAGGCCGGACCGGTCAAGACCCAACAGCGGCGCACCATCCACCAGCCGGCGCCGGCCTATGTCGACCAGTCGACCGAGGCGCAGATCCTGGTCACCGGCATCAAGGTCGTCGACCTGCTCGCGCCCTACGCCCGCGGCGGCAAGATCGGCCTGTTCGGCGGCGCCGGGGTCGGCAAGACGGTGCTGATCCAGGAACTGATCAACAACGTCGCCAAGGCGCATGGCGGCTACTCGGTGTTCGCCGGCGTCGGCGAGCGCACCCGAGAGGGCAACGACCTCTATCACGAGATGATCGAGTCGGGCGTGAACAAGGACCCGGCCAAGAACAACGGCTCGACCGAGGGCTCCAAGTGCGCCCTGGTGTTCGGCCAGATGAACGAGCCGCCGGGCGCGCGCGCCCGCGTCGCCCTGTCCGGCCTGACCGTCGCCGAGTATTTCCGCGACCAGGGCCAGGACGTGCTGTTCTTCGTCGACAACATCTTCCGCTTCACCCAGGCGGGTTCGGAAGTGTCGGCGCTGCTCGGCCGTATTCCGTCGGCCGTGGGTTATCAGCCGACGCTGGCCACCGACATGGGCGCGCTGCAGGAGCGCATCACGACGACGACCACCGGCTCGATCACCTCGGTGCAGGCGATCTACGTGCCGGCCGACGACCTGACCGATCCGGCGCCGGCGACCTCCTTCGCCCATCTGGATGCGACGACGACGCTGAACCGCGCCATCGCCGAGAAGGGTATCTACCCGGCGGTGGATCCGCTGGATTCGACCTCCCGCATGCTCGACCCGATGGTGGTCGGCGACGAGCACTACCAGGTCGCCCGCCAGGTGCAGCAGACGCTGCAGCGCTACAAGTCGCTGCAGGACATCATCGCCATCCTGGGCATGGACGAATTGTCGGAAGAGGACAAGCTGACGGTGGCCCGCGCCCGCAAGGTCGAGCGCTTCCTGTCGCAGCCGTTTTTCGTCGCCGAAGTGTTCACCGGCTCGCCGGGCAAGCTCGTCGACCTCGCCGACACGATCAAGGGCTTCAAGGGCCTGGTGAACGGCGAGTACGATCATCTCCCCGAGGCTGCCTTCTACATGGTCGGCAACATCGAGGAAGCGGTCGAGAAGGCGCAGCGCCTCGCCGCCGAAGCGGCGTAATCTGAGCGAATAGCGAATAGGGAGTAGCGAATAGAGATCTAAGCGGCAGCCGAGTGCGAACTCTATTGGCTATTCGCTAGTCGCTATTCGCTAGATTGACATGGCTGAATCCTTCCAGTTCGAACTCGTCTCGCCCGAGCGCCTGCTTGTGTCCGAGAAGGTGGAGTCGGTCGTCATTCCGGGGTCGGAAGGCGAGATGACCGTGATGGCGAACCACGCCCCGGTGATGACGACGATCAAGCCCGGCGTCGTCACCGTGAAGCCGGCCTCGGGGGCCGAGGAGCGCTACGTGGTGTTCGGCGGGTTCGCCGACATCCTGCCGACCGGTTGCACCTTGCTGGCCGAATCGGCGGTATCCGTGAAGGATTTCGACCGCGCCGACATCGCGCGCCGCATCGAGGCCGCGAAGGCGGAACTCGCCGCCCACACCGATCACGGCGCACGCACCAAGGCGGAGGAGTTTTTGCATCAGCTCACGACGCTGGAAGGCATCGTCGTTCCGGCGTGAGCGCTGCGCCCGCCTGAGGCCATGAAAGCGGGGCATTTGCTCCGCTTTTTTGTTTTGCGGGGCACTGAAACGATCGGATTGCCATTTTCGATGCCCCAGCGGCTTCCCTCTCGAAGAGCCGTGGGCAGGGAGTTGCGCGACGGCGCCGATCGCTTCAGGCTTGTGAAGCAGGGGCTCCGGAGGAGCGGCCGCCCTGACCCAGAAGCTCGCGCAACTGCCCGATGTCGCGGAAGCAAGCTGCCTGCACAGGTTCCTGCTTGCCGGGTAGATCGATGGGCGAAAAGCTCGGCAGCAAACGGCCGCCGGCAACCATCGAGACGGCCTCCTTCGACGCCAGCATGACGGCGTCGAGACGTTTGGTCTGAGCTTCGAGCCTCGCCGCGACATTTCCGGTGTCGCCGAGGAACGGCATGTCCTGCAAGGTGCCTGTCCATTTCAGACTGACCAGCGCCACGCCGACGTGAAGGCCGATGCCGACGCGCAGAGGCTCCGACAGTTCCTGTCCGAGTTCGCGGTTGAGGGCGTCGATGCCTTCCCAGATGCTGAGCGCCGCCCGGAAGGCGTCGCGCGCCGCGCTGTGGCCGGCGCCGGCCGAGCCGAACACCGACATGATGCCGTCACCGGCAATGTTGGTGACGTGACCGTCCCATTCGCGGACGGCGGACGAGACGGCTTTGATGTAGCGTTCGACGATGAACAGCGTGTCGTAGGGCAGGCGGTCGTCGGCCAGGCGGGTCGACTGCCGAAGGTCGATGAACAGCGCCGCCACCAGCGCCTCGCGCCGCCCTCCGCCCGGCAGGCCGGCATTCGCCGTCGCCGGTCCGGCGACCAGTTCGGCGTGGACCAGCGGCACCACGGCGATGTCGCGCTCGGGTCGGATCTGGCAGGCGAGCCGAACCGACGCCGGCGCGCCGATCCGTTGCAGAAGCTTGCGCTCCTCGTTGCCGGGCGGCGGCAGGCCTTCCGCGCCGGCGACGACGTCGACCCTGCACGTCGAACAGCGGCCGCGCCCGCCGCACACGGAGGCATGCGGGATGCCAGCCCAGCGGCTCGCCTCGAGAACCGAGAAGCCGATGGGCACGGTCACGACGCGCCCGCCCGGATAGGTGACGCGCAGCGCGCGGAAGCGGGCCGAGTGCCAGTCGCGTGCCGCGCGCAAGGCCACGATGGCGCCGAGCAGCGCGATATAGGCAAGCGTCAGCCTGTCGACGAAGTGGCCGACGCTGCCGAACCTGCGCGCCTGTTCGGTTCCGGGGACGTCGACGACGTGGGTGGGAAGCAGCGCCGGGTCGGCCAGCGCGAAGGCGCGCATGTCTAGCCCGGCATTGATGAAGCCGATGACCGCGAGCACCGGCACGAGCGTCGCCGCGGCGGTCAAGGCCGGCACGGCCGCCGCATACCAGGGGAAGGTCCGCAGCCAGTTGCGCATGCCGATGCAACCGTGCAGCCAGACCACGATCATCAGCAGGGTCTGCCGCGGCACGCCGATTTCCGGATAGACGACCCAAAGCTGGTAGACGACCCGGTCGAAGCCGATCGGCAGATCGTACACCGCCTCGGCATATCTGATGGCGGCCGCATGCGCGATCAGCAGGATGGGGATCGCCAGGCCCAGCAGCAACTGCGCCTTCTCGAGAAGCGGAATGCGCAGATGGCGGCGACGCCAGAAGGCCCTTATCCCGAGGCCGGCATGCAGGAGTAATGCGGCGTAGAGGACCGCAAGTCCCGGCGGGCTCTGCCAGGGGTCGAGCAGCACGTCACCGGCCGCGTCCATCGCTTCGATCGAGCGAATACCGAACGCATGGTTCACGAGGTGGCACGAGGCGTAGAGAAACAGCACCAGCCCGGACCAGAGCCGGAGCCGCCGCGTCATTCCGGGCCCGAGCAGCGTCACGCCACGCCGCCCGAATCGGCAGTCGGCGCGGCGAGAGGCTCCGGCGCAAGATCGCACATGCCGGACCGCGCCTCCGCGTCATCAAATTGCGATAGCGGAGGCGACATCGACAAGAACTTCCCGCATGATTGCGCTAGCTTCATGTCAGATAGCGGCTCGGCGGAGCATCGCAATCGGAATTGCGTGGCTTTCCGTCGAAATCGCGTGACTGGGCCCATGCGGAAGCGGCGAACAAGGAGCGAGGTCGCCGCGCCGCGGAAGGAGCTTGCCGATGCCGGACCGGATGCCGCTGAGCCTGCACGTGCCCGAACCCGAGGTGCGCCCGGGGGGAACGCCGGATTTCTCCAACGTTCCGATCCCGAAGGCGGGATCCGTGCCGCGCCCGCCGATCGACGTCGATCCGCGCGAGATCCGCGACCTCGCCTACTCGATCATCCGCGTGCTGAATCGCGAAGGCGAGGCGGTCGGCCCGTGGGCCGGCACGCTGACCGACGCGGAACTGCTCGAGGGGCTGCGCCACATGCTGACGCTGCGGGCCTTCGACGCGCGCATGCAGACGGCGCAGCGGCAGGGCAAGACCTCCTTCTACATGCAGCATATGGGCGAGGAGGCGGTGAGCTGCGCCTTCCGCAAGGCGCTGGAACCCGGCGACATGAACTTTCCGACCTACCGCCAGGCCGGCCTGCTGATCGCCGGCGGCTATCCGATGGTCGACATGATGAACCAGATCTATTCCAACGAGCGCGATCCGCTGAAGGGCCGGCAACTGCCGATCATGTATTCGTCGAAGGCGTTCGGCTTCTTCTCGATCTCGGGCAATCTCGCCACGCAGTTCATCCAGGCGGTCGGCTGGGCGATGGCCTCGGCGATCCGCAACGATACGAAGATCGCGGCTGCCTGGGTGGGAGACGGCTCGACGGCCGAAAGCGACTTCCATGCCGCCCTCGTCTTCGCCTCGACCTACCGGGCGCCCGTCGTGCTCAACATCGTCAACAATCAATGGGCGATCTCGACCTTCCAGGGCATTGCACGGGGCGGCTCCGGCACCTTCGCGGCGCGCGGGCTGGGCTTCGGCATTCCGGCGCTGCGCGTCGACGGCAACGACTATCTCGCCGTGCACGCCGTCGCCAAATGGGCGGCCGAGCGCGCGCGCAAGAATCTCGGGCCGACGCTGGTGGAGTACGTCACCTATCGCGTCGGCGCCCATTCGACGTCGGACGATCCGTCCGCCTACCGACCGAAGGAGGAGTCCTCTGCCTGGCCGCTCGGCGATCCCGTGCTGAGGCTGAAGGGGCATCTCATCCGCAAGGGCGCCTGGTCGGAGGAGCGGCACGTCCAGGCGGAAGCCGAGATCCTCGACGCGGTGATCGCCGCGCAGAAGGAGGCCGAGAGCCACGGCACGCTGCACACCGGCGGAAAGCCCTCGGTGCGCGATATGTTCGAAGGCGTCTATGCCGACATGCCGCCGCATCTCAGGCGCCAGCGGCAGCAGGCGGGGGTGTGAGATGGAAATCAGCTTTCCGACATCTTCGCTCTACGTTGCCCCCCTCTGGCCTGCCGGCCATCTCCCCCTCAAGGGGGGAGATCGGCCGGCCGCTTTTGGCGGCACTTCTCCTGCTACCTTGACGATTGGCGAAGACAAGGGTGCCGGCCAATCTCCCCCCTTGAGGGGGAGATGTCCGGCAGGACAGAGGGGGGCGCGACAGGGCGCAGTTCGCCGACATGTTTCTGCCCCGGTCCCTCTATTTGCCGAGGCTTTCTGATGCCCCGCAAAACCATGATCGAGGCGATCCGCGACGCGATGGACGTGTCGATGGGCCGTGACGACAGCGTCGTCGTGTTCGGCGAGGATGTCGGCTATTTCGGCGGCGTGTTCCGCTGCACCGCCGGGCTGCAGCAGAAATATGGCCGCACCCGCTGCTTCGACGCGCCGATCAGCGAACTGGGCATCGTCGGCGCGGCGATCGGCATGGCGGCCTATGGGCTGAAGCCCTGCGTCGAGGTGCAGTTCGCCGACTATGTCTACCCCGCCTACGACCAGATCGTCTCGGAGGCGGCACGGCTGCGCTATCGCTCCAACGGCGACTTCACCTGCCCGATCGTCGTGCGCATGCCGACCGGCGGCGGTATCTTCGGCGGCCAGACCCACAGCCAGAGTCCGGAGGCGCTGTTCACCCATGTCTCCGGCCTGAAGGTGGTCGTCCCGTCCAACCCGGCCGACGCCAAGGGCCTGCTGATCGCGGCGATCGAGGATCCCGATCCGGTGATCTTCCTGGAGCCCAAGCGGCTCTACAACGGCCCGTTCGACGGCCACCACGAGCGGCCGGTGACGCCATGGTCGAAGCACCCGCTCGGCGAGGTGGCCGACGGACATTACGCGCTGCCGCTCGGCAAGGCGGCGGTGCGGCGCGAGGGCGCGGCGCTGACGGTGCTCGCCTATGGCACCATGGTCTATGTCGCCGAGGCGGCGGCCGCCGAAACCGGGATCGACGCCGAGATCCTCGACCTGCGCACGCTGCTGCCGCTCGACCTCGACGCCATCCTGGCGTCCGTCCGCAAGACCGGCCGCTGCGTCGTCGTCCACGAGGCGACGCTGACATCGGGCTTCGGCGCCGAGCTCGCGGCGCTCGTTCAAAGGCACTGCTTCTACCATCTGGAAGCGCCGGTGGTGCGCGTCACCGGATGGGACACGCCCTATCCGCATGCGCAGGAATGGGACTATTTTCCCGGACCGGCGCGCGTCGGCCGTGCGATGATCGAGACGATGGAGGGCTGACGCATGGGCGAACACGTCATCAAGCTGCCCGACGTCGGCGAAGGGGTCGCGGAGGCGGAACTGGTGGAGTGGCACGTCAAGATCGGCGATCTGGTGCGCGAGGACGCCGTGCTCGCCGCCGTCATGACCGACAAGGCGACCGTCGAGATCCCGTCGCCGGTCGACGGCGAGGTGTTGTGGCTAGGCGCCGAGATCGGAGACACGGTCGCAGTTGGATCGCCGATCGTGCGGCTGAAGGTGGCGGGTGTGGCCGGGGCGGAGGGCAGCGAAGCTCCGCCTAAAGCTGAAAAGGACCTGTCTAAGGAAGAGCCTGGCAGTACCCCCACCCCTTTCAGGGCGAGCCACCGGTCTCGCCCGTCCTTCGGACCCCCGCAAGGGGGAGGGGGACGACCGGCCATCGTGCCCGATATCGACACCCCGAAGCCGGTTCCAGATGATCGCGGGAGGGCGCAATCCCCATCCCCCTCCCCCTTGCGGGGAGGGGTTAGGGGTGGGGGTGCGACTGCTGAAGCGGCCAAAAATGCCAAAGCGACCGCCACGTCGTCCGGCGCGTCGCGCGCCGAAGGCGAGAAGCCTCTGGCATCGCCGGCGGTGCGGCTGCGGGCGAAGGAGGCGGGCATCGACCTCAGGCAGGTTGCCGGCACCGGACCGGCCGGGCGCATCGGTCATGAAGACCTCGACGCGTTCCGCGCCGGCGGACATCGGGCGCCCGCATCCCGCTCCGGCCTGCAGCGCGACACCACTGTCGAGCAGATCAAGGTCGTCGGCCTGCGCCGCAGGATCGCCGAGAAGATGGCGCTGTCGGCGTCGCGCATCCCGCACATCACCTATGTCGAAGAGATCGACGTCACCGCGCTGGAGGAGCTGCGCGCCGCGCTGAACAAGGAGAAGCGCCCCGGCCGGCCGAAGCTGACCATCCTGCCGTTCCTGATGCGCGCCATGGTCCGGGCGATCGGCGAGCAGCCGGCGATCAACGCCCTGTTCGACGACGAGGCGGGCATCATCCATCGATATGGCGGGGTGCATGTCGGGATCGCCGCGCAGACGCCGGCGGGGCTGGTCGTGCCGGTGGTGCGTCACGCCGAGGCCCGCGACCTGTGGGATTGCGCGGCCGAGCTCAACCGTCTCGCCGATGCGGCGAAGGCGGGCAGCGCAACGCGCGACGAGCTTTCCGGCTCGACCATCACCATCACCTCGCTCGGCGCCATGGGCGGGGTGGCGACGACGCCGATCATCAACCACCCGGAGGTGGCGATCGTCGGCGTCAACAAGATCATGGTCCGCCCGGTCTGGGACGGTTCGCAGTTCATGCCGCGCAAGATGATGAACCTGTCGTCGTCGTTCGACCACCGCGTCGTCGACGGCTGGGATGCGGCCGTCTTCGTGCAGCGCATCAAGACGCTGCTGGAGACGCCGGCGCTGATTTTTGTCGAGGGGTGAGGAGCATGCTGGTGATGGCGTCGAGCTTCCTCGCACCCCCCTCTGTCCCGCCGGCCATCTCCCCCTCAAGGGGGGAGATCGGCTGGCCGCTCTCGCAGTGTCCAGTTCGCAAGGCTGCCGATTGGCGAAGTCAGCCCCGCAGCTTGATCTCCCCCCTTGAGGGGGAGATGTCCGGCAGGACAGAGGGGGGCAACATCGAGCACCCACCTCTATTTGCACGGGAGGCAGGACGCATATGAAGGAAATCGCCTGCAAGCTGCTCATCATCGGAGCGGGTCCGGGCGGCTATGTCTGCGCCATCCGCGCCGGGCAGCTCGGCATCGACACGGTGATCGTCGAGGCGAAGAAGCCGGGCGGCACCTGCCTGACCGTCGGCTGCATTCCGTCGAAGGCGCTGATCCATGCCGCCGAGGAGTTCGACGCGGTGCGCCGCGCCGCCGCTGGCGCCAGCCCGCTCGGCATCTCCACCGCCTCGCCGTCCATAGAGCTCACGCGCACCATGGCCTGGAAGGACCATATCGTCGGCCGCCTGACCGGCGGGGTGACGGCGCTGCTGAAGCGGCAGAAGGTCAAGATCGTGCATGGCTGGGCGCGGTTCCGCGACGGCAAGACGGTCGAGGTCGAGACGGAAACCGGCAGGCAACTGATCCGCGCCGAGACGGTGGTGATCGCCACCGGATCGGCGCCCGTCGAACTGCCGTCGATTCCGTTCGGCGGGCCGGTGATCTCGTCGACGGAGGCGCTGTCCCTCGACGGCGTTCCCGAAAGGCTGGCCGTTGTCGGCGCCGGCTATATCGGCCTGGAGCTGGGCATCGCCTATGCCAAGCTGGGCGCGCAGGTGACCGTCGTCGAGGCGGCGGAGCGCATCCTGCCGCTCTACGATGCCGATCTGACAAAGCCGGTCGCCAAGCGCCTGGCCGCCCTCGGCATCGAGCTGCTGCTCCGCGCCAAGGCACGCGAGATCGAGCCCAGGCGCGACCAGCTCGTCGTTGAGACCGCGGACGGCGCGGCCCGGCAGATCGCCGCCGACCGCATCCTCGTGGCGGTCGGACGCCGGCCGGCGATCGACGGCTGGGGGCTCGAGGAGCTCGACCTCGACCGAAAGGGCCGCTTCATCCGCATCGACGACCAATGCCGCAGCTCGATGCGCGGCATCTTCGCCATTGGCGACGTCACCGGCGAGCCGATGCTGGCGCACCGCGCGATGGCGCAGGGCGAGATGGTGGCGGAGATCGTCGCGGGGCACAGGCGAAACTGGGACAAAAGCTGCATTCCGGCGATCTGCTTCACCGATCCGGAGATCGTCACCGCCGGCCTTACGCCGGACGAGGCGCGCGCGGCGGGTCATGAGGTCGACATCGGCCAGTTTCCCTTCTCGGCCAATGGACGCGCCATGACCAGGCACGCCGAGGACGGCTTCGTCCGCGTCGTGGCGCGCGCCGACAACCATCTGGTGCTCGGCGTCCAGGCGGTGGGCCAGGGTGCCTCCGAACTGTCCGCCGCCTTCGGCCTGGCGATCGAGATGGGCGCGAGACTGGAGGACGTCGCCGGCACCATCCATGCGCATCCGACGCTGGGCGAGGCCTTCCAGGAGGCGGCGCTGAAGGGGCTCGGCCAGGCGCTGCACATCTGAGGCTACGCGCCCGATCCCGAGCGTTGGAATTGCCCCTCATCCCCCTGCCGGGACCTTCTCCCCGTGAAACGGGGAGAAGGGGAAGCGGCGAGGTTGCGGCCAGCCTCCTTCTCCCCATTTTTGCGGGCAGAAGGTCCCGGCAGGGGATGAGGGGCAGAGCCGCCGTCCGTGACAAGCCCCGACGATCGGCAGCCCGACCGATCAGCCGCGCGTCAGCGCGACCCCGTTCAGCCCGGCTATGATGTCGGAGAGCTTCGGCACGAAGGCGCTGCCGTGGCCGGTGCCGGCCGCCAGGGCGAAACTGTTGCGGACGGCGGCATTCACCGGATTCGCGGCGCCGACCGACTGGGCCAGCGAGGCGAGGTAGCTCATGTCCTTAAGCGCATTGGAGATCGCGAAGCGGTGCGCGTTCTCGTTGCCGCCGACCACATATTCGAAGAAGGTCTGGTAGAAGCCGCAGTCCATCCGGCCGCCGCGGATGACGCTGTCGAAGGTCCTTGCCGAGAGGCCGCTCTTGGCGCCGATCGCCAGCGCTTCCGCATAGAGCGCCGCATAGCCCATCGACAGGAAGTTGTTGAGCAGCTTCATCGTGTGGCCGGTGCCGACGCGGCCGGTGTGGATGATCCGACCGGCGAAGGCCTCCAGCACGGGGCGGGCGCGGGCAAGCTCCGCATCGGAGGCGCCGACCATGACGTCGAGCGTTCCGGCCTCCGCCTCGCGCGGCGTGCGGCCGAGCGGGGCGTCGATCAGGGTGATGCCGCGCGTCGCCAGATCCTCGGACAAGGGCACGGTAACCGCCGGATCCGAGGTCGAGCAGTCGATGATCATCAGCGCCTTGCCGGCCGAGGCGAGGCCGTCCGGCCCGTTGATGACGCGCAGCACTTCCGGCGAGCCGGTGACGCAAAGCACGACGATGTCGGTCTGCTCCGCCATCTGGCGAAGGCTTCCGGCCTCGCGCGCACCCTGTGCGACCAGCTTTTCGAGCGCCTCGCGGCTGCGGTTGGCCGTGACCGTCAGCGGAAAGCCCTTCCTGAGAAGATTGGCGGCCATGCCCGCCCCCATATTGCCGAGGCCGACAAAGCCGATGCGTTCCACCATGATGTCCTCCCGAGAGCCGTCCGTCAGATGCGGTGGTGCAGCGATAGCACAGCAATGTCAGCGCTGTCATCGCAAAGGGTTAACCATGTCACCTTGCTTGTGCCGGGCGCCGCCGGCGGCGGGCGAACTGCCGGTTTTCCGCTCGCCGGAACGCGTCTAGACTTCGGTCTGGGAGGAGGATGCGCGATGGGTCGTTCACGGTTCGAAGGACGGGGCCGCGGTGCGCCGGCGCGGCGGTGGGCCACCGCCGGTCTCGCGGCGCTGGTTCTCTTGAGCGCGGGCGGTGCCGTGCGCGCGCAGTCCGCGGCGGAGGACGACACCCCCGTGTGGACCGACCGGCCCGTCCGGGTCGATCGCACGTCGCAGAGCTACGAACGGCTCAAGGCCAAGCCGGCGCCCGTGGCGGCGCCGGACCCGTTCACGCTCCGGTTCTCCGGCAAGTCGCGCTATGCGATCATCGACAGCGTCACCTTCGAGGAAGGCGGTAAGCGCTACCGGCTGGCGGGCCTCGACGCGGTGCCCTCGGACAGGATCTGCACCTATCCGAAGGGCGGGCGATGGGCCTGCGGCCTGCGGGCCCGCGCGGCGCTGGGCGGCCTGATCACGGGCCGGCCGCTGCGTTGCGCGCCGCGCGGCACGGAAGGAGACGTGGTCGAGGTGGAATGCCGCCGTGCCGGCAAGGACGTCGGCGAGGCGCTGGTCACCTCGGGCAACGCGTTGGTTGCCGGCGATGCCGAACGCTACGACGAAGCCGAGCACAAGGCGCGGGGCGACAAGGCCGGCATCTGGAGCGAGCTGCCGCAGGCGGCTGCGCAATAGCAAAGGGCGCCTCGCCTTCGCCGAGGCGCTTCTCCGCGGGCTTTGCCCCTCATCGCCCTGCCGGGCACTTCTCCCCGCATACGGCAGGGCGATCGCATTTGAAGCTACCCCCACCCCTAACCCCTCCCCCTTGCGGGGAGGGGTTAGGGGTGGGGGTATTCAGCCGCAGACCCGACTGCCTGCCGCCATATGCGATAGCCCTGCCGTAAACGGCGAGAAGATCGCCGGCCGCCATGAAGGCACTGTTCTGCAAGGCCGACGATTGACGAATTCATAGGCGAGGGCGTCTCTCTCCCCGCTTGCGGGGAGAGATGCCCGGCAGGGCAGCGAGGGGCGGCGCAAACCGCCAAAGAACTTGAAGCGTCCGGGCCTCAGTTCATCGTCGGAATGACGAATTCGGCGCCTTCCTTGACGCCCGGCCCGCGCGCCCGCAGCGAAGCGAGGACGCGCAGATCAGATGGCCCGTGGGGCGTCAGTTCATCGTCGGGATGACGAATTCGGCGCCTTCCTTGACGCCCGACGGCCAGCGCGAGGTGACCGTCTTGGTCTTGGTGTAGAAGCGGAAGGCGTCGGGGCCGTGCTGGTTCAGGTCGCCGAAGCCCGAGCCCTTCCAGCCGCCGAAGGTGTAGTAGGCGATCGGCACGGGGATCGGCACGTTGATGCCGACCATGCCGACCTGCACCTTTGATGCGAAGTCGCGGGCGGCATCGCCGTCGCGGGTGAAGATGGCGACGCCGTTGCCGTATTCATGGTCGTTCGGCAGCTTGAGGGCTTCCTCGTAATTCTTGGCGCGCACCACCGAGAGCACCGGCCCAAAAATCTCTTCCTTGTAGATGCGCATGTCGGCGGTCACGTCGTCGAACAGGCAGCCGCCCATATAGTAGCCGTTCTCGTAGCCCTGCATCTTGAAGCCGCGGCCGTCGACGACGAGCTTGGCGCCTTCCTTGACGCCGGTGTCGACATAGCCCTTGACGCGCTCAAGCGCCTGGGCGGTGACGAGCGGACCGAAATCGGCCGAGGCGTCCGTCGACGGACCGACCCTCAGGCTTTCGACGCGCGGGATCAGCCGCTCGATCAGGCGGTCGGCGGTTTCCTTGCCGACCGGCACGGCGACCGAGATCGCCATGCAGCGCTCGCCGGCCGATCCATAGCCGGCGCCGATCAGCGCGTCGACCGTCTGGTCCATGTCGGCGTCGGGCATGATGATCATGTGGTTCTTGGCGCCGCCGAAGCACTGGACGCGCTTGCCGTTGGCCGTGGCGCGGGAATAGATGTACTGCGCGATGGGGGTGGAGCCGACGAAGCCGACGGCCTTGATGTCCGGATCGTCGAGGATCGCGTCCACCACTTCCTTGTCGCCGTTGACGACGTTGAGCACGCCGGCGGGCAGACCGGCCTCGAGGAAGAGTTCGGCGATGCGCATCGGCACGCCCGGGTCACGCTCGGACGGCTTGAGGATGAAGGCGTTGCCGGCGGCGAGCGCCGGACCGATCTTCCACAGCGGGATCATGGCGGGGAAGTTGAACGGCGTGATGCCGGCGACGACGCCGAGCGCCTGCCGGTCGGAATAGGAGTCGATGCCCGGCCCGGCATTGCGGGAGAACTCGCCCTTGAGCAGGTGCGGGATGCCGCAGGCGAAATCGACCACATCGATGCCGCGCGCCACCTCGCCCATGGCGTCGTCGTGGACCTTGCCGTGCTCCTTGGAAATCTCACGGGCAATGTCGGCGGCGTGCTTGTCCAGCAGTTCCTTGAAGCGGAACATGACGCGGGCCCGCTTCATCGGCGGGGTGTTGCTCCAGGCGGGGAAGGCCGCCTTGGCCGAGGCCACCGCGGCGTTGATCTCGTCGATGGTCGAGAGCGGCAGCGTCGCCGACTGCTCGCCGGTCGCCGGGTTAAACACCGGCTGCGTCCGAGTGCTGGTGCTCGTCACGAGCTTGCCGCCGATGGCGTTCTGGATGGTCTGCATCATATTTCTCCGCCGGGAATTGGAATGTCCGTTCTATTGGGTGCGATATAGAACATTCGTTCCATTTCACTCAAGCGTCTTGAGGATGCCCCGCAGCGTTTCGACGATGGTGTCGATGTGGCTCTTCTCGACGATCAGCGGGGGGCTGAGCGCGATGATGTCGCCGGTGGTGCGGATCAGGACACCGGCCTCGAAGGCCTTCACGAAGGCCGAGAAGGCCCGCTTGGTCGGCTGGCCCTCGATCGGGCTCAGCTCGATAGCGCCGACGAGGCCGATATT
>JAHBYY010000091.1 GCA_019635715.1 Rhizobiaceae bacterium
AACGCCTTCGACGGCACCCAGCCGGATCCCGAGATCGGCTCCTGACCGGTGCCGGTCTTTCGGCCGGAAACATCTTCAGGTGCCGAAGAATTTCCCTCGTTTCGCGCACGATCAAGCCTTCGCGAACGACCCGGTCGCCTCGAACACCCCGTCGCAAGTCTCCAAGCCTGAAGCATCTCGCGGTCGGGCGCTGCAACGACCAGCCGCGTCTCAGCGCATCCTGGAAAGCTGGACGCCCCCGCCGAGGCTGCCTATGTTCGCGGGAACGGACACTGGACCATGCAGCGCAGCGACATCGATTCCGCCTTTCTGGCCTTTCCCGGCTCGCCGCCGGTCGAATGGCTCGTCTCGCCAGGCCTGACCGCCTATGACGATGCCGTCGCCTTCATGGAGCAGCGTGCCGCCGCGATTCGCGACGGTTCTGCCGGCGAACTGGTCTGGCTGGTCGAGCACATGCCGCTCTACACCGCCGGCACGAGCGCCAAACCGGCGGATCTGATCGATCCGGACCGTTTTCCGGTCTTCAGGTCGGGACGCGGCGGCGAATATACCTATCACGGGCCTGGACAGCGCGTCGCCTATGTCATGCTCGACCTGAAGCGGCGCCGCGAGGACGTGCGGGCCTTCGTCGCGGCACTCGAAGCCTGGATCATCCGCACGCTTGCCGCGTTCAACGTGCGCGGCGAACGGCGCGAGGATCGTGTCGGCGTCTGGGTGGTCCGGCCGGATCGCCCCCCGGCCCGCGACGGTTCGCCGGCCGAAGACAAGGTGGCGGCGGTCGGCATCCGGTTGCGCCGCTGGGTGAGCTTCCATGGCATCGCCATCAATGTCGAGCCGGACCTGTCGCATTTCGGCGGCATCGTGCCGTGCGGTGTCAGCGACCACGGCGTCACCAGCCTCGTCGATCTCGGCTTGCCGCTGGCGATGGCCGACCTCGACGTCGCGCTCAAGGCCGCGTTCGTCGATGTCTTCGGCCCGGCCGCCACGCTCGGCATCGATCCGCGCCGGCTCGCCGGATGAGCCGGGGAGCCGCGGCGATCCGAGCAATGATCGCGGCCGCCGCGATCGCTGCCGCGACCGTTTCGCCGGCGTGGGCCCAGCAGGCGTCCGATCTCGTCGCTCCGGAACAGGCATTCGGAACGGGGACGGCACGCTCGGCCACCGCGACCCGGCAGATCGTCGTCGCCGCCCATCCGCTTGCCGCCGATGCCGGCCTGGAGATCCTGCGGGCCGGCGGCAGCGCCGCCGACGCCGTGGTCGCCGTCCAGACCGTCCTCGGTCTGGTCGAACCGCAATCGTCCGGCCTCGGCGGCGGCGCATTCCTGGTCTGGTACGATGCGGCGAGCCGCACGCTCACCACCTTCGACGCACGCGAAACCGCCCCGGCGCAGGCCACCCCCGATCTCTTCCGCGACGATGCCGGCAAGCCCCTGCCCTTCTTCGATGCCGTGGTGGGCGGCCGGTCGGTCGGAGTGCCGGGCGTTCCGCGCCTGCTGGAGACGATCCATCGCCGTTACGGCCAACGGCCCTGGCCGTCGCTGTTCGCCCCGGCACTCAACCTTGCCGAGCAGGGTTTCAAGGTCAGTCCCCGCCTCGCCGCCTCCATCGCCGAGGATGCCGGCCGGCTGGACGGCCAGCCCTCCACCCGCGCCTATTTCTTCCATGCCGACCGCACGCCGCTCACCGCGGGTGAAACGTTGCGCAGCCCCGACTATGCACAAACACTGCGGGCACTGGCCAGCACCGGTGCCGCGGCCTTCTACCAGGGGCCGCTCGCCGCCCGGATCGTCGACGCGGTGCGGTCTCACCCCGCCAATCCGGGCCTGCTTTCCGCCTCAGACCTGGAGGCCTACCGCGTCAAGGAACGTCCCGCGCTCTGCGCGCCCTATCGCGGCTACGACGTCTGCGGCATGGGACCACCCTCGTCCGGCGCGACGGCGATCGGCCAGATTCTCGGCATGCTGCAGCCTTTCGATCTCGCCGCCCTCGGCCCCGACGATCCGACGAGCTGGCGCCTGATCGGCGACGCCACGCGGCTGGCCTTCGCCGACCGGGAGCGCTACCTGGCCGACAGCGATTTCGTCTCGATTCCCAAGGGGCTGCTCGACCCTTCCTATCTCGCCTCCCGATCATCCCTGCTGCGCCGGCCGACCGCCATCGGCAAGGATGAGGCCACAGCAGGCGAGCCGCCCTGGGACAAGGCGGAACTGCGTCGCGACGGCATGCCGCTTGACCTTCCCTCCACCTCGCATTTCGTCATCGTCGATGCGGCCGGCAACGTCGCCTCGATGACGAGTTCGATAGAGAATGCCTTCGGCGCGCGGCTGATGGTCGGCGGCTTCCTGCTCAACAATCAGCTCACCGACTTCTCCTTCTCGCCGGTCGCCGACGGCACGAATGTCGCCAACCGCGTTGAGCCCGGCAAGCGGCCCCGCTCATCCATGTCGCCCACCATCGTCCTGAAGGACGGGCGGCCAGCCTTCGCCCTCGGCTCGCCGGGCGGCAGCAACATCATCCCCTATGTCACGGCGACCCTCGTCGGGCTGATCGACTGGGGCATGAGCCTGCCCGAAGCGGTCGCCATGCCGCATCTGGTCAATCGCTTCGGCGTCTATGATCTCGAGGCCGGCACGTCGGCCGAGGACATGGCCGGCGACCTCGAGGCTCTCGGCTATGCCGTCTCCGGCAAGGACCTGAATTCCGGCCTGCACGGCACCGCCTGGGTCGACGGGAGCATCGTCGGCGCCGCCGACCCGCGCCGCGAAGGCATCGCTCGGGGCGACTGATACCCCTCCGCCGCTACAGCGCTCCTATCCAGAAGGACGCGGTGATCAGAAACGTGCTCATGCAAACCAGAGAAATGACATCCTGGACAAAGTCGGTCATCGGTCCCTCCTGTTTTGACTATGTATCCAATTTGTTCCATTTTTGTTCTAAAGTCAATCGAGTTTTCCCCACTTTCCACAGGCCTGCTGACAGCGCCGGCGGCAGGCCGGCCACGATGTTCATCCTGGGCGCTGATGGGCGGAGGAAGGGAAACGAAGGGAAACGGGGTCTGCCGGCGGGCGACGAACTCGGCCCGTCGCGTGGTCTTCATGCGCGGCTGGAAGATGCGAAGAGGCGGCGGGAGCGGGCCGGCACATCCGCCCGGCCGTGTCGCTCCCGGCCGGTCGTGAGGACGGCGACGGGCGCCGGAAGACGGTCCCGCCGTGGTACGGTCCCGCCGACGCCGCTCAGAGCGGCACGACGTGCCCGTCGGAGATCGTCACCCGCCGATCCATGCGGGCGGCGAGGTCGTGGTTGTGCGTGGCGATCAGCGCCGCGAGCCCCGACTGGCGCACCAGGGCCGACAGCGCGTCGAACACGTAGTGGGCGGTCGTCGGATCGAGGTTGCCGGTCGGCTCATCGGCGAGCAGCACCAGCGGCGCATTGGCCACCGCCCGGGCGATCGCCACGCGCTGCTGCTCGCCGCCGGAAAGCTCGGCGGGACGATGGTCGGCGCGCTTGGCGATCTGCATGTAGTCGAGCAGTTGCATGGCCCGCGCCCGCGCCTCGTCGGCCCTCAGCCCCTTCACCATCTGCGGCATCATGATGTTCTCCACCGCCGAGAACTCGGGCAGCAGATGGTGGAACTGGTAGACGAAGCCGATGTCGTTGCGGCGGATCGCCGTGCGGTCGTCGTCCGACAGACGGCCGCAGGCCCGCCCGCCCAGGATCACGTCGCCGCCGTCCGGCCGCTCGAGCAAGCCGGCCGTGTGAAGCAATGTCGACTTGCCGGTGCCCGACGGCGCCACCAGCGCCACCATCTCGCCCTTCGACAGGGTGAAGTCGACGCCGTTGAGGATGGTCAGCTTGCGCTGGCCCTGCTCGTAGTGGCGCTCGACGGCGCGCAGTTCCAGGACGATCTCGGCGGCCATCTATTCGTACCGCAAGGCGTCGACGGGATCGAGCCGGGCGGCCCGCCACGCCGGGAAGATCGTCGCGATGAACGAAAGCACCAGCGCCATGGCGATCACCGAGAGCGTCTCGCTCATATCCATGCGGGCCGGCAACTGGCTGAGGAAATAGAGCTCCGGGTTGAACAGCACCGTGCCCGACAGCCAGGAGAAGAACTGCCGGATCCGCTCGACATTGAGGCAGACGACGATGCCGAGCGCGACGCCGGCGAGCGTGCCGGTGATGCCGATCGCGGCTCCGGTCATCAGGAAGATGCGCAGCACCGCGCCGCGCGTCGCGCCCATGGTGCGCAGGATGGCGATGTCGCGGCCCTTGTCCTTCACCAGCATGACCAGCCCGGAGATGATGTTGAGCGCCGCGACCAGCACGATCAGCGTCAGGATCATGAACATGACGTTGCGTTCGACCTGCAGCGCCGAGAAGAAGGTCTGGTTGCGCTGCCTCCAGTCCGAGAGATAGATGGGGCGCTGCGCCGCCTCTTCGACACCGGCCTTGAGGCCCTCGACGCCGTCCGGATTGTCGACGAAGATCTCGATCGACTGGGCCTGGTTCTCCATGTTGAAGTAGAGCTGGGCCTCGTGCAGCGGCATGTAGATGATCGAGGAATCATATTCCGACATGCCGACTTCGAAGATCGCCGCGACCGGATAGGCCTTGACGCGCGGCGTGGTGCCGAACGGCGTCTCGTCGCCCTCCGGCGAAACCAGGGTGATCCGGTCGCCCAGCGCCAGGCCGAGATTGTCGGCCATCCGCCGGCCGATCGCCACGCCCTCGCCCGCGTCGAAGCCGACGAGCGAGCCCTGCCGGATGTTGTTCGCCACCATCGCGATCTTGCCGAGATTGTCGCCCTGGATGCCGCGCACCAGCGCGCCGGTTCCCGGCCCGGCCATGCCGGAGGCGAGCACCTGGCCGTCGATCAGCGGGATCGCATATTTCACCCCCGAGACGCCGTTGATGCGCTGCGCGATCGCATCGTAGTCGTCGAGCGGCAGGTCGGTCGCCTGCAGGATGAGGTGGCCGTTGACGCCGAGGATGCGGTTGAGCAGCTCGGCGCGGAAACCGTTCATCACCGCCATCACGATGATGAGCGTCGCGACACCGAGCATGATGCCGACGAAGGAGATCGAGGCGATCACCGAGATGACGGTCTCCTTGCGCCGCGATCGGAGATAGCGCCACGCCACCAGGCGCTCGAATGCCGAAAAGGCACCCGCGCCGGCCGCCGGCCTGCGCGTCGCGGCTGTCCCGCCGCTCATCCTTTCGGCCCGAGCGACGCCAGCAGCGTCTCGATCTTCTTGGTGTCGCGCTCGCCGGTTGCCCGGCGCTTGACCTCGACCTCGCCGGCGGCCACGCCGCGCGGCCCGACGATGACCTGCCACGGCACGCCGATGAGGTCGGCGGAGGCGAACTTGCCGCCGGCCCGCTGGTCGGTGTCGTCATAGAGCACGTCGAGCCCTGCAGCCTCGTGGGCCTTGTAGAGTTCCTCGCAGACCTTGTCGCAGCCAGGGTCGCCGACCTTCATGTTGATGATGACGACATCGAACGGCGCCACGCTCTCGGGCCAGATGATGCCGGCCTCGTCATGGCTCGCCTCGATGATCGCGGCGATCAGCCGGGTCGGCCCGATGCCGTAGGAGCCCATCGAGACGAAATGGTCCTTGCCGTCGGGGCCGGTCACCTTGGCGCCCATCGGCTTGGCGTATTTCTCGCCGAAATGGAAGATGTGGCCGACCTCGATGCCGCGCGCCGACACCCGCTCGGCTTCCGGGATCTGGCTCCAGGCGGCTTCGTCGTGCATCTCGTCGGTCGCCGCGTAGGGCGTGGTCCACTGCCTGACGATGCCGCCGATCTCGGCATCGTCGGAGAAGTTCGTGGCCTCGCCCGGAACCGGCAGCGACAGGAAATCGCGGTGGCAGAACACCTGGCTTTCGCCGGTGTCGGCCAGGATGATGAACTCGTGGCTGAGATCGCCGCCGATCGGCCCGGTGTCGGCGCGCATCGGGATCGCCTGCAGGCCCATCCGCGTGAAGGTGCGCAGATAGGAGACGAACATGCGGTTGTAGGCCGCCTTCGCGCCCTCGTAGTCGAGGTCGAACGAATAGGCGTCCTTCATCAGGAATTCTCTGCTGCGCATCACGCCGAAGCGCGGCCGCACCTCGTCGCGGAACTTCCACTGGATATGGTAGAGGTTGAGCGGCAGGTCCTTGTAGGAGCGGACGTAGGACCGGAAGATCTCCGTCACCATCTCCTCGTTGGTCGGGCCGAACAGCATGTCGCGTTCATGCCGGTCCTTGATGCGCAGCATCTCCTTGCCGTAGTCGTCGTAGCGGCCGCTCTCGCGCCAGAGATCTGCGGACTGGATTGTCGGCATCAGGATCTCGAGCGCTCCGGCCCGATCCTGCTCCTCGCGCACGATGCGGCACACTTTGTCGAGCACGCGCTTGCCGAGCGGCAGCCAGGAGAAGCTGCCGGCCGCCTGCTGGCGGATCATGCCCGCCCTCAGCATCAGACGATGCGAAACGATGTCGGCTTCGCGGGGCGTCTCTTTGAGGATGGGAAGGAAGTAGCGCGACAGCCGCATGAATGAGATCCGATGGAGCGGAATCCGGGCCGGAATCGACCTCAGAGGGAAGGTTTGCTGGCGCTTCATAGCGATTTCGGGGCGTCATGGAAACCCGCCACGCGGCCTGCCTTGACTTGCCGCCACGACTGCCGATTTTTCGCGCAATGCTTGCGAAACCGTTGTGCAGTGCAGCACATCAATCGGTGTTTCCCGGCAATATTTTCCGTGACATTTCGACCCGCCTTGTTCTAAGGTGCAGTCATAACCGAGAGGGCGATGTCCAATTCGCCTTCCTACGCGGTCAAGTCTTGGGAGGATGCGATCTAGGCGCGAGAAATTGCTGCCGCCGGCGACGGAAACAGGTCGGACGCGTTAAAATTGCAAGGCTTCGTGCCTTGCTTTTTTTTTGAGCAGTTTCGGGCGCTGCCGCAGCGGAAGGAGCTTCCGGTCGCAGGGAGATGATTTGGCCGCTGCCGCCCTTATTTGAAGTCCGGAACGAACTGCGGCAGATCGCTGAGCGACAGGCCGAAGTAACGCGTCAACGCAAAGAACAGGCCGTACAGGACCAGCGAGATCACCGTGGTGCGCGCCATCGCGCGGAGCACGTGCGCGCCGCGCGGTGCGCTGGAAACGGTGCCCAGCGTCGTCTCCCCGTCGTCGTCCTGAGTCTTGAGACTGAACGGCAGGATCGCGAATAGCGTGATCCACCAGAAGATGAAGTAGACGGCGAAGATGGAGGCGTAGGTCACGATGCGCTCCGCTCAGGCCTGCTCGAGTTCGACGAGCGTTCCGCAGAAATCCTTAGGGTGCAGGAACAGCACCGGCTTGCCGTGCGCGCCGGTCTTCGGGCTGCCGTCGCCCAGCACCCGCGCGCCGGCGGCCTTCAGGCGGTCGCGCGCCGCCAGGATGTCGTCGACCTCGTAGCAGACATGATGCATGCCACCCGACGGGTTCTTCTCCAGGAAGGCCGCGACCGGCGACGCCTCCCCGAGCGGCTCGAGCAGCTCGACCTTGGTGTTGCCCGTGTCGATGAAGACGACGGTCACCCCATGCTCCGGAAGGGCTTGCGGAGCGGTCACGCTGGCACCCAGCGTATCGCGATAGACCGCCGTCGCCGCTTTGAGGTCGGGTACGACGATGGCGACATGGTTGAGGCGGCCAAGCATCTTGATCTCCCAGGCAAAGGATTCGGGCGCGTCCTTCGAGGCTCGCTTCGCTCGCACCTCAGGATGAGGAGCGTTGGTGATGTCCGTCACGCTTGTGACGTAAGCGCCCAACTTCCATCAGTGTTAGGGCAGTCACCCGACCGCCATCAAATCTGGCGTGGGGGCGCCTACCTGCCTCATCCTGAGGTGCGGGCGAAGCGAGCCTCGAAGGAAGCACCAGATCTTCTACCGCGTCACGAACACCGTCACGAGCGGCTTTTTGCCCCAGCTCTCGTTGGCCGCACCCCGTACCGCCCGGCGCACTGCCTCGCTGACCATGTCGAGATCCTTGCGACGCGCCCTCGGGATGGAATCGATGGTCCCCACCACCGCGTCGATCAGCAGTTCCTCCATGTCCTCGCCGTCGGCATCGAGCTTGGCGACGCCGATCGCCACCAGGTCGGGATCGCCCGACAGCTCATAGCGGTCGTCGAGCACCACGTTGACCGCGACATGCCCGGCAAAAGACAGTTTGCGCCGCTCGCGAATGCCCATGGCCTCGTCGTCGCCGATCAGCTTGCCGTCCTTGAAGATCCGGCCGAACGGCAGCTTGTCGACGATCTCGGCCGGTCCGGGCGCCAGGCGGATCATGTCGCCGTCGCGCACCTGCGCCACCTGGCCGATCCCGGCCTGCGCCATCAGCGAGCCCTGGGCGACGAGATGCGCCGCCTCGCCATGCACCGGAATGCCGATCCGCGGCCGCGTCCATTCATACATGCGTTTCAGCTCGGCACGCCGCGGATGCCCCGACACGTGGACGATCGGTCCGTCGCCGTCCTCGACGATCTTCAGCCCGCGATCGATGAGCTTGTTCTTGATCTCGAGGATCGCCTTCTCGTTGCCCGGGATGGTGCGTGACGAGAACACGACGATGTCGCCCGGCGCGAAAGTCACGGTCTTCAGCTCGTCGCGCGCGATCTTGGCGAGCGCGGCGCGCGGCTCGCCCTGACTGCCGGTACAGATGACGACGATGTTCTCGCGCGGGATGTAGCCGTAATCCTCCTCCGCGATGAACGGCGGCAGGCCGTCCATGTAGCCGACCTCGCGCGCCACGTTGATGGCCCGCTTCAGCGAGGAGCCCAGCACCAGGCACTGGCGCCCGGCGTCCCGCGCAGCCTCGGCGATCGAGCGGATGCGGCCGACATTCGAGGAGAAGGTGGTGACGGCGACGCGCCCCGGCGCCTGCTCGATCACCTGGCGCAGGCCCTTGCCGACATCCTGCTCCGAAGGCGAATCGCCGTCGCGCAGGGCATTTGTCGAATCGCAGATCAGCGCCAGCACCCCGGCATCGCCGAGCGCGCGAAACCGGCTCTCGTCGGTCAGCGGACCGATCTCCGGCGCCGGATCGATCTTCCAGTCCGCCGTATGGATCACCGTTCCGAACGAGGTGGTGATCGCCAGCGACACCGGCTCGGGGATCGAATGGGCGACCGGGATCGCCTCGATCTGGAACGGACCGACGCTGAACCGTTCACCGGGGCGATAGATGGTCACCGGCACCTTGGCGCCCGCTCCCTCGTATTGCCGCTTGGCCTCCAGCAGTCCGGCGGCGAACGGCGTCATCCAGACGGGGGCCTTCAGGCGCGGCCACAGGTCCATCAGGGCACCGTAGTGATCCTCATGCGCATGGGTGATGACGATGCCGCGCAGCATGTCGACCCGCTCCTCGATGAAGCGGATGTCCGGCAGCACGAGGTCGACGCCCGGCAGCGTCGGATCCGGAAAGGTGACGCCGACGTCGACGATCAGCCATTCGCGACGATCGGCCGGGCCGATCCCATAAAGGGCGAAGTTCATGCCGATCTCGCCGACGCCGCCGAGCGGCGCGAAGACGAGTTCGGGACCGGAATATTTTGCCATGGTCTGCTTCTTCTTTCATGCCGCCGAAACATTCGTCGTCGCGCAGCCTGGGACAGTTTTACCCCGCCTACCCGATAAACCGAAAACCGTTCGCATGAGTTCAGGACCGAACGGGAATCGCAGGGGACAGTTTACTTTCTTTCGGCAGAAAAGCCGCAACGCTCGGAAGTCACGCGGGCCGAAAAAAGTAAACTGTCCCCGGCACCTACGTCGTCTCGGCCGCGAACTTCATAAGCCGATTTCGGATTCTCCGGTAGACGGAGTATTATATTCCTTCCGCAGAAAGGCCGCAGCGCTTCAGGACTGGCGCATCCGGCACTAATTTACGCCACGCCAGCCGACGCCACCGCGCCGAAATGCACGTCGCCGGCCGCCACGGTGACCAGCGCGCCGTCGCGCCCGCGGATCACGAACCGGCAGTCGGCATCGATCGTCTCGAACACACCGCGCACGACGCTGCCCTCGATCCGAACCGCCACCTCGCCGCCGAGGCCGGCGGCGCGTTCCAGCCACCTGCCGCGCACCCTCGCCAGCCCCCGCCCGTCGTCCCACAGGCGCATGTTGACGCTCCAGGCATCCGACAGCGCCAGGAACAGCGTCTCCGCATCGCACGAACTGCCGAGCGCGCGCAGCGATGTCGCGGGATACGGCACATCCTCCGGATAGGCGACGACGTTGATGCCGATGCCGATCGCGATCGCCGCCCGGCCGCCCGGCAGGAGCGCCGATTCGAGCAGGATGCCGGCCATCTTGGCGCCGCGCGCCAACACGTCGTTCGGCCATTTGAGCTCGAAGCGGACGGAGCCGGGCCCGCTGCCGCCGTCCGGCGCCACCGACACCGGCAGGCCGGGCGCCACCGCCTCCAGCGCGTCGGAAAGGGCGAGCCCCGCCACGAAGCCGAGCGTCGCGGCGGTCTGGAGGTTGCCGTCGGTGACGAGGAGCAGCGTCGCCGCGAGATTGCCGGACGGCGTCGCCCAGGCGCGCCCCCTGCGGCCGCGCCCCGCCTCCTGCCGACGGGCGACGACCCACAGGCGCCCGGCATCGCCGGCGCGGGCGTGGTCGAGCGCCAGCGCATTGGTCGACCCGACGCTGTCATGGGCGTCGAGCCGATAGCCTTCCGATTGTGCGGTGGGGGCCAGGACGAAGCTCATGCGCCCGCCCTCCCCCTTGCGCGGAGCGTCGCGAACGAGGTCAGCGGGGTGCGGGTGGTGAAGATTGCACTCGATCCTGCGCCACCCCCACCCCGGCGCGTTCCGCGCCGACCCTCCCCGCAAGGGGGAGGGTGAGGCAGCACAAAGGCCATCAGAAGAAGCTCTTCGAAGCGGCTTCCGCCATCGTCGCGATCGGTCCGCCGATCAGCACATAGAACAGCACGAACGCGCCGGACACGCCGAGGACGAGCCGGAGCTCGCCCGCCATCGGCACGAAGCCGCCGGCCGGCTCGTCGAACCACATGATCTTGATGATGCGCAGGTAGTAATATGCGCCCACCACGGAAGCCAGAACGCCGATCACCGCCAACGCATAGAGCTCGGCATTGATCGCCGCCAGGAAGACGTACCACTTCGCCCAGAACCCGGCGAGCGGCGGGATGCCGGCCAGCGAGAACATCAGGATCGTCATGATGGTCGCCATGGCGGGATTGGTTGCCGACAGGCCGGCGAGATCGCTGATCTGCTCGACATTGCCGTCCTTGCGCCGCATGGCGAGAATGAAGGCGAAGGTGCCCAGCGTCATCGCCAGGTAGATCAGCATGTAGATGGCGACGCCGCGCGCGCCCGCCTCGCTGTTGGCGGCAAGGCCGACCAGCGCGAAGCCGACATGGCCGATCGACGAATAGGCCATCAGCCGCTTGATGTTCTTCTGGCCGATGGCCGCGAAGGAGCCGAGCAGCATCGAGGCGATCGCCACGAAAACGATGATCTGCTGCCAGTCGGCGGCGATCGGCTCGAACGCGCCCATGGTGACGCGCACCAGCAGGGCCATCGCCGCCATCTTCGGCGCCGCCGCGAAGAACGCGGTCACCGGCGTCGGAGCGCCTTCGTAGACGTCCGGCGTCCACATGTGGAACGGCACGGCCGAGATCTTGAACGACAGGCCGGCGAGCACGAAGACCAGGCCGAACACCAGGCCGAGCTGGCGTTCGCCCTCGCCGAGCGCCGCGGCGATCGCCGTGAAGCTGGTGCCGCCGGTATAGCCGTAGACGAGGCTGATACCGTAGAGCAGCATGCCGGAGGACAGCGCGCCGAGCACGAAATATTTGAGGCCCGCCTCGGTCGAGCGCACATTGTCGCGATTGATGGCGGCCACGACGTAGAGCGCCAGCGACTGGAGCTCCAGCGCCAGATACAGCGAGATCATGTCGTTGGCCGACACCATCAGCAGCATGCCGAGCGTCGCCAGCACGATCAGCACCGGATATTCGAACTTGTCGAACTTTTCCGCCTTGGCGAAGCCGACCGACATGATCAGCGTCACCACCGAACCGATCAGCGTCAGCACCTTCATGAAGCGCGCGAAGGAATCGCTGACGAAGGCGCCGCCGAAGGCTTCGCCGTCGCCGGTGAACACCAGCATCCAGGCGCCGGCCGCGATGAGCAACGCCACGGCAAGGCCGGTCACGGTCGTGTTGGCGCGCTCGCCGGAGAACACACCGATCATCAGCAGGGCCATGGCGCCGAGCGCCAGGATCAGTTCCGGTGCGGCAAGCGAGAGGCTTGTGGCAAGGTCGAGTGTCATATTGCCTCTCAGTTGGCCGCCGCGGTCTGCGCCGCACCGATCGAATCGCCCACCGACGTCACCAGCGCCTGCACCGAGGCGGCCGTCGCATCGAACACCGGCGCCGGATAGACGCCGAAGAAGATGGTCAGCACGACCAGCGGGTAGATGATCAGCTTCTCGCGCGGCGACAGGTCGAGCATGCCCTTCAGGCTCTCCTTGGTCAGCGCACCGAACATCACGCGGCGGTACAGCCAAAGCGCGTAGGCCGCCGACAGGACGACACCGGTGGTGGCGAACAGCGCCACCCAGGTATTGACCTGGAAGATGCCGATCAGCGTCAGGAACTCGCCGACGAAGCCGCTGGTGCCCGGCAGGCCGACATTGGCCATGGTGAAGATGAGGAACGCCACGGCGTATTTCGGCATGTTGTTGACCAGGCCGCCATAGGCGGCGATCTCGCGGGTATGCAGGCGGTCGTAGACGACGCCGACGCACAGGAAGAGCGCGCCCGAGACCAGCCCGTGGCTCAGCATCTGGAAGATGGCGCCCTGGATGCCCTCCGGGTTCATCGCGAAGATGCCCATCGTCACGTAGCCCATATGCGCGACAGAGGAATAGGCGATGAGCTTCTTCATGTCCTCCTGCATCAGCGCCACCAGCGAGGTGTAGATGATGGCGACGACGGAGAGCGCGAAGACCAACGGCGCGAAGTCGGCCGAGGCGATCGGGAACATCGGCAGCGAGAAGCGCAGGAAGCCGTAGCCGCCCATCTTCAGGAGAATGCCTGCCAGGATGACCGAGCCGGCGGTCGGCGCTTCGACGTGCGCGTCCGGCAGCCAGGTGTGCACCGGCCACATCGGCATCTTCACCGCGAAGGAGGCGAAGAAGGCTAACCATAGCCAAGGCTGCATGCCGGCCGGGAAGGCGTAGGTCAGCAGCGTCGGGATGTCGGTGGTGCCCGCCTGGAAGAACATCGCCATGATGGCGAGCAGCATCAGCACCGAGCCAAGCAGCGTGTAGAGGAAGAACTTGAAGCTGGCATAGACGCGGCGCTTGCCGCCCCACACGCCGATGATGATGAACATCGGGATGAGGCCAGCCTCGAAGAACACGTAGAACAGCACGATGTCCAGCGCGCAGAACACGCCGATCATCAGCGTTTCCAGGATCAGGAACGCGATCATGTACTCCTTGACGCGCTTCTCGATCGCCTCCCACGAGGCCAGGATGCAGATCGGCATCAGGAAGGTCGTCAGGATGACGAACAGCATCGAGATGCCGTCGACGCCCATGTGGTAGGAAATGCCGGAGTCGAGCCACTCCGCCTTCTCGACCATCTGGAAGCCCGGCACCGAATTGTCGAAGCCGATCCAGACGAACAGCGACACCAGGAAGGTGAAGACCGTCGTCAGCAGCGCCACGTTGCGAATGTTCCTGCGCGCCGCCTCGCCCTCGTCCCGGATCAGCAGGATGAGGAAGGCGCCGACCAGCGGCAGGAAGGTGACCGTCGAGAGGATTGGCCAGTCAGTCATGGCTTAGAAGCTGCTCCCGAGCATCATCCAGGTCACGAGCGCGGCGACGCCGATCAGCATGACGAAAGCGTAGTGGTAGAGGTAACCGGTCTGCAGCTTGACGACGCGGTTGGTCACGTCGATGACGCGCGCCGAAACGCCGTCCGGCCCGAAGCCGTCGATCAGCCAGCCGTCGCCGCGCTTCCAGAAGAAGGTGCCGATGCGCTTGGCCGGCCGCACGAACAGGAAGTCGTAGAGCTCGTCGAAGTACCATTTGTTGAGCAGGAACTGGTACAGCCCGTGATGGCGCGCGGCGAGCGTCTTCGGCGCTTCCGGATTGCGGATGTAGAACTGATAGGCGACGGCGAAGCCGATCAGCATGGCGACGAACGGCGCCAGCTTCACCCAGACCGGCACGCCGTGGAAGTCGTGCAGGATGTGGTTGTCGGGCAGCGTGAACAGCGACGCCTTCCAGAACGCCGCATAGCCCTCGCCGATGAAGGCATCGTGGAACACGAAGCCGGCGAGCAGCGCCCCGACCGCCAGGATGTAGAGCGGCACCAGCATGACCGGCGGCGATTCATGCACATGGTGCATGACGTCGGCGGTGGCGCGCGGCTTGCCGTGGAAGGTCATGAAGATCAGCCGCCACGAATAGAAGCTGGTGAACATCGCCGCGACGACCAAAAGGGTGAAGGCGAAGCCGGCCATCACATTGTGGCCCGCGAAGGCGCCCTCGATGATCGCATCCTTGGAGAAGAAGCCGGCGGTGCCGATCACCGTCATCGGGATGCCGACGCCGGTCAGCGCGATCGTGCCGATGACCATCATCCAGTAGGTTTTCGGGATCAGCTTGTGGAGGCCGCCCATCTTGCGCATGTCCTGCTCGTCGGAGACGGCGTGGATCACCGAGCCCGAGCCGAGGAACAGCAGCGCCTTGAAGAAGGCATGCGTGAACAGATGGAAGATCGCCGCCGAATAGAAGCCCAAGCCCAGCGCCACGAACATGTAGCCGAGCTGCGAGCAAGTCGAGTAGGCGATGACGCGCTTGATGTCGTTCTGGACGAGGCCGACGGTCGCCGCGAAGATCGCGGTGATCGCACCGATGAAGGTCACCACCGTCAGCGCGGTGTGCGACAGCTCGAAGATCGGCGACAGCCGCGCCAGCATGAACACGCCGGCGGTAACCATGGTCGCCGCATGGATGAGTGCCGACACCGGCGTCGGGCCTTCCATGGCGTCCGGCAGCCAGGTGTGCAGCGGCACCTGCGCCGACTTGCCCATGGCGCCCATGAACAGCAGCAGGCAGACGACGGTCAGCGCGGCGTATTTGTCGAGGCTGTAGCCGAGGAAGTTCAGCACGGTCTCGCCCGTGGGCGCGGCCTCGGCAGCCGCCGGGGCGCCGTGTCCCTCTTCGGCGGCCGGTGCCGCCTCGGCGGGCGCAGCAGCTTCCGCGGCCGGTGCAGCAGCTTCAGCCGCAGGAGCTTCCGCCGCTGCATGGTCACCCTCAGCCGCGGGTGCCGCCTCATGGCCGCCGGCCTCGGCCGAGCCATGCACCGCGGCCGGCGCGTAATTCTGCGCGTTGGCGAAGATCGTGTCGAAATTCACCGACCCGAACAGCACGAAGACGCCGAAGATGCCGAGCGCGAAGCCGAAATCGCCGACGCGGTTGACGACGAAGGCCTTGATGGCGGCAGCACTCGCCGACGGCTTCTTGTACCAGAATCCGATCAGCAGATAGGACGCCAGGCCGACGCCCTCCCAGCCGAAGAACATCTGGACGAGGTTGTCCGACGTCACCAGCATCAGCATGGCGAAGGTGAACAGCGACAGATAGGCGAAGAACCGCGGCCGGTTCGGATCCTCGTGCATGTAGCCGATGGAATAGAGATGCACGAGCGCCGACACGGTATTGACGACGACGAGCATCACCGCGGTCAGCGTGTCGACGCGGATCGCCCAGTGCACCTTGAGGTCGCCGGAGATGATCCACGGCATCAGGTCGATGCGGATATCCTGATGGCCGAAGCCGACCTGGACGAAGGCGACCCACGACAGGATCGCGGCGACGAACAGCAGCGAGGTGGTGATCAGTTCGACGAGCCGCGAACCCGCCGCCGGCGGCTCGTGCGCATGGTCGCCGTGATCGTCGTGATGGGCAGCATGATGTGCATCATGATGATGAGCGGCGTGATGGTCCGCATGATGCCCGGTGTCAGGCTTGGGGTCTTGCCCCGGAAACCGCGCGCGCGCGCCGGCCAGCGCAATCAATCCCCCGAGGATCGCGCCGAGCAGCGGCAGAAAGACAATCGCCTGATACATGAGTGTCTCAGCCCTTCATCAGGTTGATGTCTTCAACCGCGATGGAGCCGCGGTTGCGGTAGAACGCCACGAGAATGGCGAGGCCGATGGCGGCTTCCGCCGCGGCGACGGTGAGCACCAGCAGCGCATAGACCTGCCCGACCAGATCGCCGAGGAAGGCCGAGAACGACACCAGATTGATATTGACCGCGAGCAGGATGAGCTCGATCGACATCAGGATGACGATCACGTTCTTCCGGTTGAGGAAGATGCCGAAAATGCCGAGCGTGAACAGGATCG
>JAHBYY010000092.1 GCA_019635715.1 Rhizobiaceae bacterium
CACCTACAACGACTGGCGCGGCGAGCCGCGCTCCCGTCACGCCAAGAAGGCCGCCGCGGCGGGCCAGCCGGTCGGCGACTGCGTCGACTGCAACGCCTGTGTCGCGGTCTGCCCGATGGGGATCGACATCCGCGACGGCCAGCAGCTCGAATGCATCACCTGCGCGCTGTGCATCGACGCCTGCGACGGGGTGATGAGCAAGCTCGGACGCGAGCGCAGCCTGATCTCCTACGCGACGCTCAGCGACTACAATGCCAACATGGCCGTGGCGACCGGAGGCGGCGCGCATCCGATCGATCCGCGCGCGGTTCGGGGCCCGGACGGTCAGCCGGCACCCGGCCTGCGGCATTTCCACCTGTCGAAGATCTTCCGGCCGCGCGCCTTCGTCTATCTGGGCACGTGGTCGCTGATCGGGCTCGTCATGCTTTATGCCCTGGCGACGCGGGACCGCCTGCAGGTCAACGTGCTGCACGACCGCAACCCGCAATATGTCACGCTTTCCGACGGCTCGATCCGCAACGGCTACACCGTCAAGCTGCTCAACATGGTCCCGGAGCCGCGCACCTTCGCAATCGCGCTCGACGGTCTCGACGGCGCCTCGATGTCGGGGCTGGGTGCCACCGACGCACAGGACGGCACGCTGCTCGTCGCGGTCGAACCGGACGTGCTGAAGTCGCTGAAACTGTTCGTCAGGCTCCCCCCGGACGCGCTCCCAGGCGAGACCGTCCCGTTCCATTTCGTGGTGCGCGACGTCGACGGACAGGAAAGCGTTTCCACCGCCGCAAACTTCATGGTCCCGGAGACTTCCAAGTGAGCACCCGACGAAGCCGCGAATTCACCGGCCGCCACATGCTGGTGATCACGCTCGCCTTCTTCGGCGTGATCATCGCGGTCAACCTCGTCATGGCGACCTTGGCCCGGACGAGCTGGACCGGGCTTGTGGTCGAGAACTCCTACGTCGCCAGCCAGCAGTTCAACGAGAAGGCGCGGCAGGGAAGGGCGCAGGATGCGCTGGGCTGGAGCGGCAAGCTCACGCTGGACAAGGGGTTCGTCCGCTACACGCTCGAAGACAGCGATGCCCGGCCGATCGATGCGAAGTCGGCGACGGCGCACTTCCGCCATCCGGCCTACGACCGCAAGGACGTCACCCTTGTGCTGGAAGCCGTGTCCCGCGGCGACTTCCGGTCCAGTGAGACCGTGCCGGATGGCGTGTGGATCGCCGAGCTGGACGTCGACGCCGGCGGCGAGAGACCGTATCGGCAGGTGCAGCGCGTGGTCGTCAGCGGCGGAACGATCAGATGAGCTGCTGCGCTCCCGGCATCGAAGGCGCGGCCGACATCGATGCCATGACGGCGCCGTCCCGCGAAGAGATGAGGCTGGCGTCGCGGAGCGTCGCGCCGGGCGTGCAGCAGGTCGATCTCGCGGTGCCGGACGTGCACTGCGCCGCCTGCATCCAGACGATCGAGCAGGCGCTGTCCCGGCTGCCCGGCGTCATTTCGGCGCGGGTGAACCTGTCGACGAAACGCGTCGGCCTGCGCTGGACCGCGGACCAGCAACCTCCGGCCGTCTTCGAGACGCTGGACCGGCTCGGCTATCGGGCGCATCTGTTCGACTTCAGCGGCGACCAGGCTGACACGACCCTGTCGGAGCTGATCCGCGCGGTCGCGGTCGCCGGCTTCGCGGCCAGCAACATCATGCTGCTCTCCGTCTCGGTCTGGTCGGGCGCGGATGCCGCGACGCGCGACCTGTTCCACTGGCTGTCGGCGCTGATCGCCATTCCCGCGCTGGTGTTCGCCGGCCGCATCTATTTCCGCTCGGCGTGGAGCGCGCTCCGCCACGGCCGCATGAACATGGACGTGCCGATCGCCATCGGTGTCAGCCTGGCCTATGCCATGAGCCTGTACGAGACGATCACGCATGGGCAGCACGCCTATTTCGACGCAGCGGTCTCGCTGCTGTTCTTCCTGCTGATCGGCCGCACGCTCGATCATGTGATGCGCGAGCGGGCCCGAGTGGCGGTGAACGGGCTGCGGCGGCTGGCGGCACGCGGCGCGACCCTGCTGCGGGCGGACGGCAGCCGCGACTTCGTGCCGGTCGAGGAGATTGAGACAGGCGATACGATCCTCCTGGCGCCGGGGGACCGCGTGCCGGTGGACGCGGTCGTGCGTGACGGACGGTCGGAGGTCGATTGCTCGCTGGTCAGCGGCGAGAGCGATCCACAGGCCGCCGGACCGGGGATGCGGATCGTGGCCGGGACGATGAACCTGACGGGATCGCTGACTGTGGTCGCGGTCGCCGCGGCCAGGGATTCCTTCCTCGCCGAGATGGTGCGGCTAATGGAGGCGGCCGAAGGCGGCCGCGCGCGCTACCGGCGCATCGCCGATCGCGCCTCGGCGCTCTACTCGCCGGTGGTCCACCTGACCGCGCTCCTGACCTTCCTCGGCTGGATGGCCGTATCGGGAGACTGGCACCGGTCACTGACCATCGCGATCGCCGTACTGATCATCACCTGCCCCTGCGCGCTCGGGCTGGCGGTGCCGATCGTCCAGGTCGTGGCGGCAAGGCGGCTGTTCGAGCGCGGTATCATGGTGCGCGACGGATCGGCCATGGAACGGCTGGCCGAGGTGGACACGGTGGTCTTCGACAAGACCGGCACGCTGACGCTTGGGAGCCCAAGGCTCGCGAACGTTGACGCGATCGATGGCGATCATCTGGCGATCGCCGGCGCGCTGGCCGCGCATTCGCGCCATCCGGCCGCACGGGCGATCGGCGAGGCGGCCGGCGCGCGCAGGGCGGTCGCCGCATTTGCCGAGGTGCGCGAAATTCCAGGCTGCGGCCTCGAAGCGCAGGCCGATGGCCATCGCTGGCGGCTCGGGCGGGCGGAGTGGGCCTGCGACAGCGGCGACGACACGGCCGATGCGGCGGGTCCCGTCCTGTCGCGCGACGGCGTCCTGCTGGCCGTCTTCGCCTGCGAGGACCGGCTGCGGCCTGATGCGGCGTCGACGGTTTCGGCGCTCGCCGCCGACGGCCTCCCGGTGGAAATGCTGTCGGGAGATCGCGAGGCGGTGGCGCGTGGCGTCGCGATCGAACTCGGCATCGACAAGGTCGAGGCCGGCGTGCTGCCCGCCGGCAAGCAGAAGCGGATCGCGCAACTTGCGCAAGAGGGGCACCGCGTGCTGATGGTCGGCGACGGCCTCAACGACACGCCGGCGCTGGCCGCCGCGCATGTTTCGATGGCGCCGGCCACGGCGGCCGACGTTGGCCGCAACGCCGCCGACTTCGTCTTCCTGCGGTCCAGCCTGTCGGCGATCCCTTTCGCCGTGGACGTGTCGCGCCGAGCCGGGCGACTGATCCGCCAGAACCTCGCCTTCGCGATCGCCTACAACGCGGTGGCGGTGCCGATCGCCATCCTCGGTCACGTCACGCCGCTGGTCGCGGCAATTGCCATGTCGACCTCGTCGATCGTCGTCATCGTCAACGCATTGCGGCTGACGGCCGGCGGGGCGGCAGTCCCGGCCGTCCCGTTGCGACGGGTTGCGGCACCGGGCCTGCGGGGTGCCGTCGCATGACGATGCTGACCTTCCTGATCCCGGTGGCGCTGTTCCTCGGCGGCCTCGGGCTGGTCGCCTTCCTCTGGGCACTGCGCAGCGGCCAGTACGAGGATCTCGACGGAAGCGCCGAGCGCATCCTGATCGACGACGCAGACGTGCCGCCGGGACGCGCCGATCAGGCCGGCCGGTAGACCCGCTCGGCGGTGTTCCAGAATACGTTCGCCTGATCCTCCGCGGAGAGATTCGCCGCGGCGGCGCGATGCGCCGAGACGAGGGCGGCAAAGTCCGTCCAGAGCTTTTCGATCGGAAAGTTGGAACCGAACATCAGCCGCTCGCTGCCGAGGATCCCAATGGCCGCATGGTGGATCAAGGCGATCAATTCGGGGTCGTTGGCGTGGGCGAAGGTGCCGAGCCCGGAAAGCTTGGCGTAGAGATTGGGCGCCGCCGCCAGCGTCCGCAGCCCGTCCTTCCAGGCTTCGATGGTCGCCTCGTCGGTCGCCGTCAGCATGCCGCAATGGGTGAGAATGAAGCTGGTTTCGGGGTTCTCGCCGACGAGCTGCAGCCCGTCCTTCATCTGCGCGGGAAAGAGCTGGAGATCGAAGGACAGGCCATACGCCTTCAGCCGCGCGACGTTGCGCCGGACATGCGGGTCGATGACCTGATCGGCCGATACGGCGAAGCGGAAGGCGGGTGTCTCATGCCAGTGAAGCTGCATGCGCACGCCGCGCAGCAGCGGATAGTTCATCAGCCGATCGAGCTGCGGCCGGACATCGTCGACGCTCATGTCGGCAAAGCCGACGATGGCGTGCGGCCAGCCGGTGCGGTCGGCCGTCTGCTGGAGCCACGCCACCTCCTTCTCGAAATCCTCCTTGGCCCAGTTGGTCTGGACATAGACGGATTTCTGGACGCCCGAACCTTGCCTGTCGGCCAGATATTCCTCGATCGGATAGTCGCGCCGGATCGGCTCGTAGGCACCGAAGATGCGCGGCACCATCGGGCCGACCAGCCAGGGCTGATCCTGCTGCCGCCAGATGTGGAAGTGGGAGTCGATGATCTTCTGCATCAGCGATGCCTCCAGACCGTCGCGGCGGAAGATGCCGGGCGGGCAAGCGTCAAGAGGAAGGAGGTTAGGGCAGGCAATGACGAGCCGTCCACGAGGTCGTCGAGCAGCGGCAGGATGGCCCGCAGCGCGGCCGTCGCGGGACGGAAGCGCGGGTCGCCGGCCAGCGGCGTGGCGAGCGACAGCCGATGAGCGCGTCCGGCGAGGCGCGTCATCGCGGTGACCATCTGCGACGGGTCGCCGCGTTCCAGCGCATCGGACACGATGATGATTGCCGCGCCGCGCGCCATGGCGGCGTAGCGCGGCACCGAGAGGAAGGCGAGCAGGGTGGGACCGATACGCGTGCCCCCGTCCCAATCCTCGACCAGTGCTGCCGCGCGCCGCAGGGCCAGTTCGGGCGCGCGGGTCCGGAGCGCGGGCGTGATGCGGGTCAGGCGTGTCCCGAGCGTGAACACTTCCGCGGCCGCCGCTGCCTGCACCACGCAATGCGCCAGCCGGAGATGGTCCGCCGTGTGCCGCTTCATCGAGCCGGAGATGTCGATCAGCAGGATGACGCGCCGCGCGACCTCCGCCCGGCGGCGCAGACGCGGAGCAGGGACGTCGCCATCCGCCCGCACGATATCGCGCAGCGACCGCCGCAGGTCGAGCCTGCCGCGCGTGCGTACCGTGAAGTGGCGGAAGCTGCGGCGCATGGGGAGCGAGGTGGCGAAATCCCGGCGGAAGGGCGCGAGCGGATCGGCAGCGCCGGCAAAGCCGCGAACGCCAAGCTGTTCGGCGGCGGAGGCGAGCGCTCCACCCTCCATGTCACGGACATCGACATTCTCCCGCCAGCGTGCCCCGGCGTCGTCCCTGACGGCCGTTTCCTCGTCGTCGCCGGACGTGTCGCCCGTGATCGTCGCTTCACCAAAAAAGAAGTCGCGGAACAGCGCCTCGAACTCGGCGCGGCGCTCGGGCGGCGGAGCGAGCGAGGCCAGCGCCGCCTCGTAGATGTCGGACATCGAACGCGGTCCGAGCAACGTCACGGCGCGCATGAAGGTGACGGACTGCTCGGGTGCCACCGCGAAGCCGAATCGCCGCAGCAGGCTTGCGAAGTCGAGGAGGGGCGCCGCGGTGGGTGGGAGGCGCGTGGCCGCAGGTGTGGGACTCGCAGGCGCTCGGCCGATACCCCTCATCCGACCTCGCTTCGCTCGGCCACTTTCTCCCACAAGGGGAGAAGGAAGAGGCGTGCTGCTTGGCCCGTGCCAGAGACCGACCGGGACGACTGGCGACGATTTCGATGTCCTGACTTCCCTTCTCCCCTTGCCGGACAAGATGGCCGAGCGAAGCGAGGTCGGATGAGGCGTTCCGGTCGCGGCGCGGTCGTCACATGGCGAACCGATGGAGGTTTCTGCGTCTTCATCCCAGCGCCTCCTCGACGATGCGGGAGAAGTCCTGGTCGAGGTAGCTCAAATCCTCCTCGTCCTTGATCAGCACGCCGATGGCGCGGCGGAACGCCTCCGGCCAGGGACTGCCGGATTTCTCCAGCACGGTCGCCGCATTCGCCCATTCGATCGCCTCGGCGATGCCGGGGGGCTTGGCGAGCGGCTTCGTCCGGATGGTCGCCACCGCGGTCGCCACCGCCCGGGCCGTCGCTTCCGCGACATGCCCGGCCCGCGCCATGATGATCTCGGCCTCGCGACCGGCGTCCGGATAGGCGATCCAGTGGTAGATGCAGCGCCGCCGCAGCGCCTCGGCGAGTTCGCGGGTGCGGTTGGAGGTGAGGACAACCACGGGACGCGCGGCGGCGACGATGCTGCCGCGCTCCGGAATGGTGATCTGGAAGTCGGACAGGAATTCGAGCAGCAGCGCCTCGAACTCATGGTCCGAACGGTCGATCTCGTCGACCAGAAGAATACGTCGCACCGGTTCGCGAAGCACCTGGAGCAGTGGCCGGTCGATCAGGAACCGATCGCCGTAAATGTCGAGCTCGCGCTCCCCGGCCTGGCGGATCGCCAGCAATTGCCGCTGGTAGTTCCACTCGTAGAGCGCGTGTGCCGCGTCGATGCCCTCGTAGCATTGCAGGCGCACCAGATCGCGGCCGAGGATCGACGCGACGGCCTTGGCCGCTTCGGTCTTGCCGACGCCCGGTGCGCCTTCGAGAAGCAGCGGCTTGCCGAGATGCAGGGCGAGGAAGATGGCGGTGGCGAGGCCGTCGTCGGCGAGGTAGCGCGCGTCGTGCAGGCGAACGGCGAGCGCCTCGGGGGAGGGGGACAGCCCCATGCTAGTCCGCCCGCTGGTCCCGCAGCGCCCTCAAAATGCGCTCCGGCGTGATCGGCAGCATGTCGATGCGAACGCCGACCGCGTCGAACACCGCGTTGGCGATCGCCGGAATCTGCGGATTTGCGCACATCTCGCCCGGCCCCTTGGCGCCGTATGGGCCATCGGCGGCCGGACGTTCGAGAACGATGATCTCGGTGTCCGCCAGATCGCCCGGACCCGGCATCAGATATTCGTTGAAGTCGGTGCCGCCATGATCGCGGTTCGGATAGTACGGCTCCGTCGTCTCGTAGAGCGCGTGGCTGACGCCCATCCACGAGCCGCCGACCAGTTGCTGCTCGACCATGCGCGGGTTGAGCGCGCGCCCGATCTCGAAGACGTTCTTGACCGACACGACGGTGACTTCGCCCGTCTCGTCGTCGACGTCCACTTCGGCCACCGTGCAGGCGTGTGCATAGCAGGTCGACGGCTTCATGGCGCCCGTCTCCACCTCCGGATAGGAGCGGGGGATCAAGAACATGCCGCGTCCCGAGATCGAGCGGCCGAGCTTGAAATGCGCCGTCAGTGCCGTGTCGAAGATCGAGATCGATTTCTGGGGCGCGCCCTTTACCAGGATATTGCCGGTGCCGTCGGTCTCCAGGTCGGCGGCATCGACCTCCAGTGCTTCGGCCGCCACTTCGAGCATGACCTGACGCGCCTCCTTCGCCGCCTGGATCACGGCATTGCCGATGCGATGCGTGCCGCGCGACGCGAACGTTCCCATGCAATGCGGGCCGGTGTCGGTATCGGCGGTGTCGATCGTCACCTGCTCGGTCGGCACGCCGATGGTCTCGGCGCAGATCTGCGCCATCACCTGCTTCAGCCCCTGGCCGAGATCGACCGAGGACAGCGTGACCATGAAACTGCCCGTCGGGGTCGAATGCACCAGCGCCTGGCTGGGATCGCCGCCAAGATTCATGCCGGTCGGATAGTTGACCGCGGCAACCCCGCGTCCGCGCTTGACGGCCATGCTCACGTCCCCTCGTAGGATGACATTTTCATGTATCTGTCGGCGACCGGCCAGTTCGAGACCCGCGCGGCCTCCTGCATGCACTCGATCAGCGCCGCCCCCTCGGTCTTCTGCCGGTGGGCCTTCATGTCGCCGTCGCGGTAGGCGTTGATGAAGCGGAACTCGAGCGGGTCCATGCCGATCAGCCGCGCCAGCTTGTCCATCTGCACCTCCAGCGCGAAGTCGGCGATGGTGACGCCGAAGCCGCGCATCGCCGAGGACGGCGTGCGGTTGGTGTAGACGCACCAGGTGTCGACCGAGACATTGGGCACCGTATAGGGGCCGGGATAGTGCGCGGCACCTTTCTGGGCGCCGTAGGGCGAGTGGCGCGAATAGGCGCCGGCATCCGTGTAGCCGGTGACCTTGCGGGCGACCAGCCGCCCGTCCTTCATCACGCCGTCCTTGATGACGATCTTCTCGGCGGCGCGCGGCGAGGAGATCTGCATCTCCTCCTGCCGGCTGTAGATGAAGGACACCGGCCGTCCGGTCAGCTTTGCGGCGAGGATGGCGATCGGTTCGACGGTGACGTCGACCTTGCCGCCGAAGCCGCCGCCGACGGTGCCGCCGACCATGTGCAGCTTGTGGCCCGGCATCTGCAGGATGATCGAGGTGTTGTCGAGCGTGAAGAACATCGCCTGCGTGTTGGTGTAGCAGGTGTAGCGGTCGTTGCCTTCTGGAACGGCGATGCAGCCGGTCGTCTCGGTCGGCGCCTGTTCGATCGGCGAGGACAAATAGGTCTGTTCGAGGATGTGGTCGGCCTCGGCAAAACCTTTCTCGACATCGCCGAAGCGGACTTTTCGCGAGGCGCCGCTATCGTACATGTAGTGGTTCTGGCCGTGGTACTCGTTGACCAGCGGCGCGCCGGGGGCGAGCGCCTGCTCCATGTCGAACACCGCCGGCAGCACCTCGTAGTCGATCCTGACCTTCGCGGCGGCCTCGCTCGCGGCGCGCTCGCTGTCGGCCAGCACGGCGACGACCGCCTCGCCCTTCCAGCGCACCTTGTCTTCGGCCAGCACCTGCTCGTCTTCCGGGCCGACCTGGATCAGGATCAGGATGGTGTAGACATTGTGCGGAATGTCCTTCGAGGTCAGCACGCGCGCCACGCCAGGATGCTTTTCGGCCTCCGACACGTCGATGCCGCGGATGCGGGCGTGATGGTGCGGACTGCGCACCATCTTCAGGTAGAGCATCCCCGGGAAATTCCGGTCGGCGAAATAGGCGGTCTTGCCTGTCACGTGGCCGGGCACGTCGGAACGCTGGCGCGACTGGCCGAGTTCGTTCAGATCGTCCTGCCGCTGGTCGGCGAAATACTCCTTGGCGAGTTTCATCGACAGCCTCCTCAGGCGGCGTTCTGGGAATTTGCGCGGGCGGCGGTCAGCACCGCCTGGATGATCGGCTCGTAGCCGGTGCAGCGGCAGATGTTGCCGGAGATCGCCTCGACCACGTCGTCGCGCGTCGGGTTCGGCACCCGGTCGAGCAGCGACTTCGCGGCCATCAGCATGCCGGGCGTGCAGAAGCCGCACTGCGCGGCGAAGCCGTCGATGAAGGCACGCTGCAGCGGATGCAGCACGCCGTTCTCCGCCAACCCGGCCGCCGTGGTGACGGAGGCGCCCTGGCACGTCTCGGCCAGCACGAGGCAGGACAGTTTGAGTTCGCCGTCGACCAGTACGGAACAGGCGCCGCAGGTGCCCTGATGGCATCCGCCCTTGGGCGAGTGGTCGCCGATCTTGTCGCGCAGCGCCTTGAGCAGCGTCGCGCCGCTGTCGACGAACTCGGCCTTCTCCTCGCCGTTGAGCGTGAACTGGACAGGAACCTTGGGCATCTTTCCTCCTCGCTGCACCATCCGGTCGGCTGGGTGGACGCCGATGAGCTATTCCAGCAGCAGCCTGCGCAGATGCACGGGCAATACTTCGGCGCGATACCAGGCGCTGGCGATCGCGTCGGTGATCGGATCAATCCCCTCGGCAACAGCGGCGACGGCGGCAGCCACGCCCTGCTCGGTCATGGGCTGACCGGCCAGCGCGGCTTCGGCCGCCTTGGCCCGCATCGGACGCGGCGCCATGCAGCCGAGCGCGATGCGGGCGGCCAAGACGCGCCCGTCCTCGGCCGTTTCGATCACTGCTGCGATGCTTAAAACCGATACGCCCTTCGGCTTGACCCGGGAGACCTTGCGAAACCGGAAACTGCCCGGCGGCGGCAGGGCGAATGAAACGGACGTGACGATGGGCGAGGATTTCCCGGCGGCGCGGTCCGCCAGGAAGGCCTCGATGGGCCTGTCCGCGCCGCCGGTTTCGACTGTGGCGTCGAGCGCCAGGAGCGCCACGGCGAAGTCGCCATAGGGGGCCGCGGCGAAGAGATTGCCGCCGACCGTCGCCATATTGCGGATCGCCGGCCCGCCGACGGCGCGCGCCGCGGAGGCGATGGCCTCCAGCCCGGTATGGCGCGCGACGGCAGTCATCGTCACGCCGGCGCCGATCCGGGCGCGTCCGCCGTCGATCGCGATGTCGGTGATTGCCGCATCCGTGACGCGGACCAGATGTTCGACCGCAACGTCGCCTTCATTGAGGGCGCGCAGCACCAGCGTGCCTCCGCCGAGATACTGTGCGCCGCTTGCAGAAAGCGCCCTTTCCGCCTCGGCGACGGTGGCGAAGGACTGCAGTGCGATGCCCATGGCCCGCCTCTCCTCAAATCTTGGCGAAGTGGGCTTTCAAGGCGTTGAATCCACCCTGGAAGACGTTCTCGCCCATGCCCTTGGCGACGGCGTCCGCCTGGTCGGCGGGCGCATCGAAGGTCGATGTCCACTCCGCATAGGTGCGGTCGCCGTCGGTGACGCGGCGCAGTTGCAGTGTGGCCGTATGGTTGGAGATCGGCTGGGGCGTCTCGATGATCGAATAGCTGGTCAGGCAATCGGCGTCCGAGAAGGCGAGGAGCTTTTCGCGGATCGTCGCGCCGCTGGTGACCTTGAAGCTGCGGACGCAGCCGATGTCGGTCGCCTGCCGACCATCCTCGATCCGGCTCTCCACCATGCGCGGATGCCAGCCAGGCAGTCCATTGTAGTCGCGGATGCGTTCCCAGACTTTTTCGATGGGCGCGTCTATGACGCTCGATATGGTGACGGTCGGCATGGCTGCGATCCCCGTGGCGCTCCGCCTAGGTTAGGGCGCAGGCCAGGGCGGCGCTTATCAATGCGTCTGTCCCGCTTATCCTCCAGTCTGAAAATCGACGCCGATCAGGCGCTGGCGCGGGCTGCCTCGCGGTAGAGCGTCGGCGGCACGCCGAAATGGTCGCGGAAGAAGCGGGAGAAATTTCCCTGCGTCGTGAAGCCGAGATTGCAGGCGACCGAGATCAGCGGCTCCTCGCTGCCCTGCAACTGGCGACGCGCCTCCTCCATGCGCAGCGTGTTCCAGTAGACATTGGGCGTCAAATTCGTCTGTTCCTTGAACAGCGCGAAGAAGTGCGGCCGCGACAGGCCGACGCTCCTGGCGACGCTGTCGAAACAGATGCGCTCGCAGACGTTCTCGCTCATCAGCGCCATCGCCTTGCGCACGCGGTGGTCCATCGCCGGGGCACCGGTCCGTCGAACCGCGGCCGGCTGCTCGCCCTCGGCGGCCTCGACCAGCGTCTCGACAAGCCGTTCCATCTCGTAGGCGGCAAGCTCGGTCGGCGCCTCGTCCGACGCCGCCTGGGCGATCATGGAGAGTGCCGCGTGACGCAACCAGGGCTCCAGCGGGATCGCGGGACGCGCAAAAAACGGAGCCGATCTCCCGGCCCGCCGCATCCGGACCCATTCAGGGTCGAGATAGAGATTGAGAAACTGCCCCGGCTCCCCGTCGCCCGAGAGCTGGTGGCTGTGCGGCTCGAAAGGATTTATGCCGGCGGCCATGCCGGCGCCGAGGCGGACCGTCTCGCCGCCGATCGTCATCTCCCCGGCCGTCCCGTCCAGCCAGACGATGAGCTGCGCTTCCGGATGGGCATGCGTGACGAAGTCGCTGGCCACGCTCAGGACAGAGACGTGCCCGAACTCGCCCCTGTAGAGCTTGATCGCGGCCATCATTTCCTCCCGGGACTCGTCTGCCGGAGTCCTCGTCGGCAAATCTTGGTCGGGCCGTCGGGCCGCGTCAAGCAATATGAACCGCGACGCCGCGCCGGATGCGTCGCAGCGCATGGACCTTGCGCCGACCGATGCTCTATAGAAACCGGGCATGTCGCCGTTCGCTTTCAACACGCCACCGTCCATCGTCTTCGAAGCCGGTGCGAGCCGGCGGCTGGATTCGGTGGTCGGGCGGACCCTCGGCTCGTCGGTGCTTTTCGTGACCGACGGCGGGCTGCGCGGGCTCGGGCTTTGCGAAGACGCGCTTGGCTCGCTGCGCCAAGGCGGGCGGCGCGTCACCGTCTTCGACGCGGTCGAGGCCGATCCGTCGCGCGCAACCCTGATGAACGCCGTCGAGGCGGGACGCCGGGCAGGCGCCAGCGGGATCGTCGGCTTCGGCGGCGGTTCGTCGCTGGATGTTGCCAAGCTGACGGCGCTGCTGCTCGGTTCGGCGGAAGACCTCGACGCGGCCTGGGGCGTCGGAAACGCCAGGGGCCCGCGCCTTCCGCTGGTGCTCGTCCCGACCACCGCGGGGACGGGCTCCGAGGTCACGCCGGTATCGATCATCACGGTCGAGGCGTCGGAGAAGCGCGGCGTCTCCAGCCCCATCCTGCTGCCCGACATCGCCGTGCTCGATGCCGAACTGACGCTGGGCCTGCCGGCCCCGATCACTGCCGCGACCGGCGTGGACGCCATGGTTCACGCGATCGAGGCGTACACGTCGAGAAGCGCCAACAACAATCCGCTCTCGCAGATGCTGGCGCGGCGCGCCCTGCAACTGCTGGGCGCCAACATCGAGACCGCGGTGTTCGACGGGCGCAACATCGAGGCGCGCGCCGCGATGCTGCTCGGCTCGATGCTGGCGGGGCAGGCCTTCGCCAACTCGCCGGTGGCCGCGGTGCATGCGCTCGCCTATCCGATCGGCGGGCTGTTCCATGTGCCGCACGGGCTTTCGAACGCACTTGTCCTGCCGCATGTGCTGCGCTTCAACGCGCCGGCGGCCTTTACCCAATATGCCGAGATTGCCCGCGATGCCTTTCCGGATCTGGACGCAGGCTTCGGCGCGCAACGCCTCTGCTCGGCATTCATCGAGGCGCTGGCGGAGCTTCCGGCCCGGCTGGGGATGCCGACGCGCCTGCGCGACGTCGGGATCGGCGAAGCCGATCTGTCGCGCATGGCATCGGATGCGATGAAGCAGCAGCGGCTGATGGCGAACAATCCCCGCCCCGTGGCCGAAGCGGACGCGCTCGCCATCTACGGAGCCGCCTGGTGAGCGCGCCGCGTCCGGCTGCCTCGCGGCGGGAGGCGTACCGCGTCTTCCGGACGATCCCGACGCGCTGGATGGACAACGACATCTACGGGCACATGAACAATGTGATCCACTATTCGCTGTTCGACACGGCGGTGAACGGGTGGCTGATCGATCAGGGCGTGCTGGACATCCATGGCGGGGACCAGATCGGACTGGTCGTCGAGACCGGCTGCCGCTACTTCGCCGAACTCGCCTTCCCCGATGTTGTCACCGCCGGGCTGAAGGTAGCGCGCCTCGGGACCTCGTCGGTGCGCTACGAGATCGGGCTGTTCCGCAATGACGAGCAGGATGCTGCCGCCGAAGGCTTCTTCGTGCATGTCTATGTCGACCGGATGTCGCGACGCCCGAAGCCCCTTGCCGATCGCATGCGGCTCGCGCTGGCTGCCATAGCGATCTGAAGCGATACCCCGGGCTCGGATGTCCGAAGCCGCGGGCGACGGATCGGCAATGCCTATACGGACTCGGGCACAGCCGGGACCTTGCGGGCAGCCGGGTCCGGAGGAACGGTGCCCTTGCCCTCGATGCCGCTCCGCTCGCTGCTCGGCGCGCAGTTGAACCGGCGGCGGTAGCTGCGCGAAAAATGCGACGCGGAGGTGAAGCCGCAGGCGACACCGACCTCGAAGACCGACATCGAGGAGTGCCGCAGCAGGGCGCGGGCACGGTCGAGCCGCACGCGGATGTAGTATTGCGCCGGCGCCGTGCCGAGCCAGGCCTCGAACAGCCTCTCCAGTTGCCGGGGCGAGACGCCGAGCCGCCGTGCCAGCGCCGGGGTACGCAGCGGGGTTTCCGTGTGCGACTCCATCAATGCCACCGCGTCGATCAGCGTCGTATGCGGAACGCCGAGGCGGGAGCGCAGCGACATGCGCTGGTTCTCGTCGTGGCTGCGCAGGCTGCCGTAGACGAAATTCTCCGAGACACGATTGGCGAACTCCGCCCCGCGCAGGCCGCGGATGATCTCGAGCATGGCGTCCATGGCAGCCACGCCGCCGCCGCAGGTGAAGACCCGTCGGTCGAAGACGAAGATGTCGTTGCAGACGTCGAGGTGCGGATAGCGCTCGCCGAGCGATTCGACGTAGTCCCAGTGCGTCGTGCAGCGGCGCCCGTCGAGCAGGCCCGCCTCGGCCAGCATGAAGCTTGCGGTGCTGACGCTGCCGATCATGGCGTCGCGCCGCTGCAGGTAGCGAAGGAACTCGCGGATGCGCCTGTCGGTGTAGGTCTCGTCTTCCTGGCCGCCGCACAGCACCACGAGGTCCGAGTCCCGGTCGACGCCGGGAACCGGTGCCGTCTCGACGGCGATGCCGTTGCTCGCGACAACGGGTCCACCGGCTGCGCTCAGCAGGCGCCACTCGAACAGCCGGCTGCCCGCGACGCGGTTGGCGCCGCGCATCGGCTCGATGAGCGAGGAAAGCGACATCATCGAGAAGTCGGGCGTCAGGATCACCAGGGCCAGGAAAGGAGGCTGTTGCGGCATGGCTTTGCGGTGCACTCCTTGAAAGTCCTGGCGAATTACGCACAGGAAGCGTCGGAAAAAGTCAAGGCTCAGGCGAGAGGCGCGCGATAGTGCCCGGAAGGAATGCAGAGCGGGAATTGCACTTGCGATGGCCAGAACGTTTCACGAGTTCGTTTCGGCGACGCGTTATGACGAGTTGCCCGAAGCCGTGCAGCGAATGGCACGGCGTTGCCTGCTCGACCTGATCGGCACGGCGGCGGCCGGCACCCAGACCGACCTGTCGCGGATCATCAACACCCATGCTGCGCGGTTCTTCGGGCCGGGCGCAGGCGAACGCGCGGCGCGTATCCTGTTCGACGGCCGGTCGGCCAGCACGGTCGGCGCCGCGCTCGCCGGCGGCATGACCATCGACAGCTTCGATTCGCATGACGGGCATGTGCTGACCAAGGGCCATGCCGGCTGCGCGATCCTGCCGGGGCTCGCCGCGCTGGCGGAGACCGGTGACGGCCCGATGGGCGGGGCGGAGTTCCTGACGTCGCTGGTCATCGGCTACGAGGTCGCGGTGCGGGCCGGCATCGCGCAGCACCGGATCTGCTGCGACTACCACACGTCCGGGGCGTGGAACGCGCTGGGCGTCGCGGCAGTCGCCGCCCGTGCCTTCAAGCTGGATGCCGCGCGACTGCGCGAGGCGGTCGGCATCGCCGAATATCATGGGCCGCGCAGCCAGATGATGCGCTGCATCGACTTCCCGACCATGGTCAAGGACGGCTCGGGCTGGGGCGCCATGGCCGGCCTGAGTGCCGCCCATCTCGCGGCGGACGGCTTTACGGGTGCGCCTGCCCTGGTGATCGAGGATGACCGGGTGGTCGATCTGTGGAGCGACCTCGGCGAACGCTGGCGCATCATGGAGCTCTATTTCAAACCCTATCCCGTCTGCCGCTGGGCGCAGCCGGCGATCGAGGCGGCGCTGTCGATACGCCGCGCGCACGACGTCCGGCACGAGACGATCGACGAGATCGAGATCGAGACGTTTCACAATGCGGTGCGGCTGGACGACCGCATGCCGCAGACCACCGAGATCGCGCAGTACAATCTGCCTTTTCCGGTCGCGGTGGCGGTGGTCCATGGCGAGCTGCCGCCATCGGCGATCGTCGGCGCCGGGCTGCGCGACCCGCTCGTGCTGTCGCTCAGCAACCGCATCAGGTTGATCGAGGCCGCGGACATCGAGGCGCGCTTTCCGGCGGAACGCTACGCCCGCGCGCGCTTCAGGCTCAAGGATGGACGCGTGCTCGAAAGCGAGACGCTGCCGGCGCGCGGCGATGCCGAGCGGCCGCTGTCCGACGACGAGATCCTTGCGAAGTTCCATGCCAATGCCGACGATTTCTGCGGGGCAGAGCGGGCAAAGGCGATCGTCGGCGCGGTTGCCGGGCTGTCGGATCAGGCGTCGGTGCGCCAGTTTCTCGACCTCATCGCCCCCGCTCCGGTCGCGCGCACCTTCCGCAGGTCGGCCGCATGACGCGTTGGGACGTCCGCGTCGAGGA
>JAHBYY010000093.1 GCA_019635715.1 Rhizobiaceae bacterium
GCCCCGGCGGCTTTATCGCCGCGGGGTCAGCAAGCCCTCCAGCAACGCGGTGAAAGCCTGCACGGCCTTCTTCGAGGTGGCCTCGGGATCGTCGGCATTGGCGATCCACTGCGCGGCGTAGAGCGAGGCGCCGCTGACAAGGCGTCCGGCCGCCTCAGGATCGATGTCGGCAATAACGCCCTCCTCCTTCAGCAGCGTCAGGCTCCTGGCCATTGAGGTGACGCAGGCATTGGCGTTGGGCCAGCGCGACGGGTCGCCGAGCACCGCCGGCCCGTCGCGCAGCACGATGCGCTGAATCTCCGGCTCGAGCGCCATCTCGATATAGGCGACGGTTTCGGCGACGAAACCCTGCCATCGGTCAGGTGCGCCGGCGGAAATTGCGCAGAGCCGCGCGTTCATCTCCGCGTCGATCTCCGCGATGACGGCCTCCAGCAGCCCTTTCTTGTCGCCGAAATGGTGGTAGAGCGCGCCGCGCGTCAACCCGGCCTCTGCGGTGAAATCGTCCATCGACGCCCCTGCGTAGCCGACCGTGCCGAAGGCCCGGCGCGCCGCGGCGACCAGCTTCGCCCTCGTTTCCGCCACCATCACAGACCGGGATTTGTGGACCATCGATTTCCTTTCACATACGCCAGGTATGTTAATTGACATACGCTTCGTATGCAAATATCTACTTGCCATACGCCTCGTATGTAAGCGGCGCAACGCAGGAAATCCAGGAGCCGGCCATGGCCAATCCCTATTCGGAAATTTTTCGCGCACCAGGCGCCAAGGGGTTCGCCGCGGCAGGTTTCGTCGCCCGGCTGCCGATCGCCATGGCGCCGATCGGCATCGTCGCCATGCTGTCGCAGACGCATGGCGAATACTGGCTGGCCGGCGCGGTGTCGGCAACCTATGCGCTCGCCAACGCCGTCGTCGCCCCGCAGATCTCACGGCTGGTCGACCGTCTCGGCCAGGCCACGGTGGTGGTGCCGACCACCATCGTTTCGGCGATCGCCTTCGTGGCGATGATCGCCGCCACCAACCAAGGCTGGCCAGTCTGGACACTGTTCCTGTCGGCGCTGCTCGCCGCGGCGATGCCCAGCATGCCCGCGCTGGTGCGGGCCCGCTGGACCGAGATTTTTCGCGACCGGCCCGAACTCAACACTGCTTTCGCCTTCGAATCGGCGGCGGACGAACTCGTCTACATCGCCGGCGCGTCGCTGTCGGTGGGCCTGAGCGTTGCTCTGTTTCCCGAGGCGGGCATGCTGGCGAGCACGCTGTTCCTGGTGTTCGGGTCAGCCGCCTTCATCCTGCAGGGCGCCACGGAACCGCTTGTCCGGCCGCAAGAGCCAGGCCCGCGCAGCTCGGCGATCGGCCTCAGACCGGTTCAGATCATCACCTTTGCGCTGATCTTCATCGGCGCGATCTTCGCCACGGCCGAGGTCAGCGCCGTGGCGATCACCAAGGAACTCGGCCAGCCGAGCGCCGCCAGCCTGGTCATCGGCGTCTATGCCGTCGGATCCTTCGTCGTCGGCCTGATCGTCGGCGCGCTCAACCTGACCATGCCGCTGCAGCGCCAGCTCGTCATTGCGGTCGCGGTCATCGCACTGACGACGCTGCCGCTGCTCATCGCCGACACAGTGCCGCTGCTGGCGCTTGCCGTATTCGTCAGCGGCGTGGCGATCTCGCCGACCTTCATCACCGCCTTCGGCCTGATCGAGCGGCGGGTGCCCGCGGCTATGCTGACCGAAGGCATCACCTGGGTGACCACCGGCATCGGCATCGGCATGGCGCTGGGATCGTTCGCGGCCGGATGGGTGGTGGACAATTTCGGCGCGCACAACGGCTTTTGGGTGTCGGTGATCTGCGGCGCGATTTCCCTGCTGACGGTGCTGCTCGGCCAGAGGAGCCTGGGGGGCGGGCATCAGTCGCTTCCGCTCACCGGGCCGGCGGTGTCGCCGGCGAAATAATTCTCCGCCGGAGCGGGCGCGGCGGCCGGCATTGCGCCGCACGCGGCAGACGAAGGATGTGAACCTCAGCCGCCTTCGCACTGATCCGGTACGCCGCCAGAAGGGCGTACCAGTTCCTCGTCGGCACTGGACGTGAATGTCGTGTCGGTCATCCCGCGCGCCTTGTGTTGGCGTGTACTCCGCTCGCAACACACTGCGTCACGAGGGGGACGGACAGAGGTCAGATGATCTCGGTGCGCGTTATCTTTATGCCAAAGCCTTCGAGCCCGACATAGTGGCGCTCGCGCGAGGTGAGCAGCACGATCGAGCCGATGCCGAGGTCCTTCAGGATCTGGGCGCCGAGGCCGATCTCGCGCCATTCCATCTCGCGGCGATGCGCCTCGTCATGGCCCTCGCGCCCGTCGACGCCGCGCCGGTTGCGGGCCTGGTGACCGACGCCGACCGACCCCTCGCGCAGATAGACGACGACGCCGCGCTTGTGCTCGGCGAAGGAGGCGAGGATGTCGCGCAGCATCGGCTTGGTGCCGAACACGTCGTTTACGACGTCCTCGGGATGGAGGCGGACGGGGATGTCCTCGCCGTCCCTGATGTCGCCATAGACCACGGCGACATGGTGGGTGACGTCCCACGGGACGCTGTAGGTGTAGGCCTGCGCCTTGCCGGCGACCGTGTCGACCGTCGTGCAGGCGAGACGCTGGACCAGCGTCTCCTGGCGCTGCCGGTAGGCGATCAGGTCGGCCACCGAGACCTGCTTCAAGCCGTTCCCGGCGGCGAAGGCGGCAACCTGCGGGCCGCGCATGACCGTGCCGTCGTCGTTGACCAGTTCGCAGATGACGCCGACCGGCGGCAGGTTGGCGAGCTTGCAGAGGTCGACCGCCGCTTCCGTATGGCCGGAGCGCATCAGCACCCCGCCCTCGCGGGCGATCAGCGGGAAGACGTGGCCGGGCCGCACGAAATCCGAGGCGCCGGCATTGCCGTTGGCGAGATTGCGGACCGTCAGGTTGCGGTCCTCGGCGGAGATGCCGGTGGTCGTGCCATGCTTGAAGTCGACGCTGACGGTGAAGGCGGTCGTGTGGGCCGAATCATTGTCCGCCACCATCGGCGCCAGATTGAGGCGCTTGGCGTCCTCGCGCGTCATCGGGGTGCAGACGATGCCGGAGGTATGGCGCACGATGAAGGCCATCTTCTCCGGCGTGCAATGGACCGCGGCGACGATCAGGTCGCCTTCGTTCTCGCGGCCGTCATCGTCGGTGACCACGACGATCTCACCGCGCTCGAAGGCGCGGATCGCTTCGACGACGGTCTTCTGGTCATAAGGCATGGTCGGATCGCTCGCAGTCTGTCGGGTCGAGGAATGTTGCCAGAGCGAGATAGTCCAATGAGGGCCATAGGAAAAGGCAACAGTTCCTGCACGGACCTTCAACCGCACAAAGACCTGCCCGGACCGGCTCGGCGGACGCTACCGCCCGCCCGTCTGGCCGCGGTCGCGCAGAAAGTGGTCGGCGATGGCGCAGGCGACCATCGCCTCGCCGATCGGCACGGCGCGAATGCCGACGCAGGGATCGTGCCGCCCCTTGGTCATCACGTCGACGTTGCGGCCGTCCCTGTCGATGGACTGGCGCGGGGTTAGGATCGACGAGGTCGGCTTGACGGCGAAGCGCGCCACGACCGGCTGGCCGGTCGATATGCCGCCGAGGATGCCGCCGGCATGGTTCGACAGGAAGATCGGCTTGCCATCGTTGCCCATGCGCATCTCGTCGGCGTTCTGTTCGCCGGTCAGGCGCGCGGCATTGAAGCCCTCGCCGATTTCGACCCCCTTCACCGCATTGATCGACATCAAGTTGCCGGCGATGTCCTGATCGAGCTTGGCGTAGATCGGCGCTCCGAGCCCGACGGGCACGCCTTCGGCGACGATCTCGATCACCGCGCCGACCGACGAGCCGGCCTTGCGGATGCCGTCGAGATAGGTGGCGAAGCGAGCCACCGACTGCCGGTCGGGCGTGAAGAACGGATTTTGCGCGTCGTCGACGAAATCCCAGTCCCAGGCGTCGCGGTCGATCTCCATGGTGCCCATCGCGACGAGCGCGCCGCGCACCACGAGGCCGGGCACGACCTTGCGCGCCAGCGCGCCGGCCGCCACGCGCGCCGCCGTTTCGCGCGCCGAGGAGCGGCCGCCGCCGCGATGGTCGCGGATGCCGTATTTCCTGTCATAGGCGAAGTCGGCGTGTCCGGGACGGTACTGGCGGGCGATCTCGCCATAGTCCTTCGAGCGCTGGTCGACATTGTCGATCAGCATCGAGATCGGCGTGCCGGTGGTGACCAGCGTGCCGTCCTCCCCTTCCGGCAGCACGCCGGACAGGATCTTCACCTCGTCGGGCTCGCGGCGCTGGGTGACGAAGCGCGACGTGCCGGGACGCCTGCGGTCGAGTTCGGCCTGGATCTCGGCCAGCTTGAAGCGGATGCCGGGCGGGCAGCCGTCGACGACGCAGCCGAGCGCCGGACCGTGGCTTTCGCCCCAGGTGGTGACCCGGAAGAGGTGACCGAAGGTGTTGTGCGACATGATGGAGGCTGCCCTAGGAGCGAGATGGCCTTCTATTGGCGTTTTCCCGGAGGGTCAAACCGCCGCAGGCGCCGAGATTTAGTTTTGACACATTCCGGATGTTTCTGGTCAGATAGGGTGGGGAAACGGCCCGAAAGGGCTCAAGACAATAATCGAGGACGAATATGCGCATCCTTACCGGGGCATTCCTTGCCACGCTGCTGGCATCCGGCACGGCGCTCGCCGCAGAGGCCGAGGGCCATATCAAGTCGATCGACCAGGACGCCCTGACAATCACGCTGGAAGACGGCAATTCCTACAAGCTGCCCGGCGAATTCGACATGGAATCGATCCAGGAAGGCATGGATGTCGTGCTCGCCTATGACGAAGTCGGCGGACAGCGCCTGATCACCGACATGCAGCTTCCGGAATAGGCACGCCTCCTAAAGCCACTCGAGCCGCGCATCCTGGTAGCGCAGGATGCGGTCCTGATGGACCTCCATCGTGGCGGACCGCTTCTGTGGCGCATTCTCCACAATGTTGAACAGCGCGCGGATCACCCCGCCATGGGTGACGCAGACCGTCGGCCGATCGACCGCCTCGAACCACGGACGCACGCGGTCGGCCATCATCCGGTAGCTTTCCGCGCCGACGCCCGGCGGCACGAAATTCCACTTGTCCTTCGAACGCTCGGCGGTCGTGCCCGGATTGGCCTCGTCGAGCTCGACGAAGGTATGGCCCTGCCAGTCGCCGAAGCTGACCTCGATGAGGCGCGGGTCGGTGCGGTAGGCCAGCGGGTCGAGGCCCATCGTGCCGCGGACGAGTTCCATCGTCTGGCGGGTGCGGCGCATCGGGCTTGCGACGAAGTCGAAGGCGCCCGCATCGCCGAGCAGACCGGCCAGGCGGACGCCGTTGGCCGTCGCCTGGCTCCTGCCGAGGTCGTTGATGTCGGTCTCGGCCTGTCCCTGCAGGCGTCCCTCGGCGTTCCACGACGTCTGGCCGTGGCGGAGCAGATAGATCAACGGCATTGCCCGGCGTGCCCTCTCCCGCAGCCGCGGCTCAATCCTTGATCGTGCTGATGTCGGGCGCGTCGACGGCCTTCATGCCGACGACGTGGTAGCCCGAATCGACGTGATGGATCTCGCCGGTGACGCCGCGCGACAGGTCCGACAGGAAATAGAGGCCCGAATCGCCGACCTCCTCGGGGGTCACCGTGCGCTTCAGCGGCGCATTGTATTCGTTCCACTTGAGGATGTAGCGGAAGTCGCCGATGCCGGAGGCGGCGAGCGTCTTGATCGGCCCGGCCGAAATGGCGTTGACGCGGATGCCCTTGGAACCGAGGTCGACCGCCAGGTAGCGGACGCTGGCCTCCAGCCCCGCCTTGGCGATACCCATGACGTTGTAGTGCGGCATGACCTTCTCGGCGCCGTAATAGGTGAGCGTCAGCAGCGAGCCGCCGTCGGGCATCAGCGCTTCGGCACGGCGGGCGACGTCGGTGAAGGAAAACACCGAAATCTCCATCGTCCGGTTGAAGTTGGCGCGCGTGGTGTCGACGTAGCGGCCGTCCAGTTCCTCCTTGTCGGAGAAGGCGATGGCGTGGACGACGAAATCGATCCTGCCCCACAGCCTGGCGACATTGTCGAAGACGGCGTCGAGGGTCGCCGGGTCGGTGACGTCGCAATGGCCGACGACATGGGCGCCGAGCTCGTTGGCAAGCGGCTCGACGCGCTTCTTGAAGGCGTCGCCCTGATAGGTCAGCGCGATCTCGGCGCCCTGGTCGGCGCAGGCCTTGGCGATGCCCCAGGCGATCGAGCGGTTGTTCGCGACGCCCATGATGAGGCCGCGCTTGCCAGCCATGAGACCCTGTCCAACAGCCATCGAAAGCTCCCCTGCGAGTATCGGGTCGCTATCGCATAGGCCATCGGCGCCTTCAAGCTTTGTTCGGAGCGGCGCGGCTCAGCCGCGGCGCTGGCGCGCCAGGGCCTCGATGTCGGCGTCGGGCTTCTCGGGAAGCATGACGCGCAGATGCACGTAAAGATCGGCATGGCCGCCGGTCTTGACCGGCAGGCCCTTGCCCTTGAGACGCAGCACCTTGTCGGAACTGGACCAGGCGGGAACCGTCACGCCGAGCCGTCCCGAAGGCGTTTCCACAGCGAGCTTGGCGCCGAGCACCGCGTCCTCGATGGCCACCGGCAGGTCGACATGCAGGTCGCGCCCTTCGACACGGTAACGCGGATGGCTGCGGATCTGGATCTTGACCAGCGCATCCCCTGCCCCGCCGGGGCCCTGCTCGCCCTGCCCCTTGAGGCGGATCGTCTGCCCGTCCTCGACGTAATGCGGCAGCTTCACGGCCATCTTGCGCCCGTCGGGAAAGATGGCCTGCACCTTCGCCGCCGTGGCGACCTCCTCGACGCTCACGGCCAGCGCGGCATTGAGGTCGCGGCCGGGCGGCATCGGACCGCCGCCGCCCATGCCGGGACGCCCGCCGAAAGCCTGGCCGAAGATGTCGCCGAAGATGTCTCCCGCGTCTCCGCCGGAGCGAAACTCGAAGCGCGAGCCGCCGGGGCCGGCCTGCTGGCGGCGGAAACCCGCGAAGGGATCGCCGCCCGCCGACTCGAAACCCTGGAACTTCGGCTTGCCCTCGGCGTCGATCTCGCCGCGCTCATAGGATGCGCGCTTGGCGTCGTCGCCGACGATGTCGTAGGCTTGGGTCGCCGCGTTGAAGCGTTCCTTGGCCTTCGGATCGTCCGGATTCTGGTCCGGATGGTATTTCTTGGCCAACTTTCGGTAGGCCGACTTGATTTCCTTGGCCGTCGCGGACTTCGCAACGCCCAGGACCTCATAGGGATCGCGCATTCTGACTGCCTGTCGCCGGAAAGGTTCGGGTGTTGCAGCCTATATGAGACCGCCTAGGAAGAAATTCCAGTGCGCAGCGCACGCGGGACGCCGAAATTCAAGGTTCAGAGAGCGCCGAATTTCTCCATGCGCCATGCACCGGTCGCCACCATGCAGGCCTTGCCGGAATAGAGCGAAACGCCGTCGAAGCTTTCGCGCGAGGTGGTGAAGCTGCGGCAGAGCCTGCCGTCCTGCCGGCGTTCGACGAGGCGGCTGATGGTGCCGCGCGAGCCGGTCTCGGCATTCGCCCAGGCAAGCGGCGCGAAACCGACCGATTCGACGTCGGCGGCCGAGACCGCGTTGCGGATCGTCGCCTGGTCGGAGAGCTGCGGCGCCTCGACGGGATCGGTCGACGGCGGCACGGCCCCGGTCAGGATGGTCGGGTCGACTTCGGCCTGCTTCAGGCTGAATCCGCCGGCAGCGCACCCCGCGAGCATCCCCGACAGGGCGATGCAGGACAGGACGAGGGCGGAGCGGCTGGCGCGATGGATCAGCTCCAGAGAGGCTTGCGCGCCTCGCATCAATCGGCAATCTCCCCGAACTGCCAGAACAAGGACCGGGATGATGGGCGAGAGCGGGTTAACAAAGGGTGACTTCACGACGGCGGCCGAGCCGTTCGCGCTGTTTGCCGACTGGCTGGCGGACGCAACCGCAAGCGAGCCCAACGATCCGAACGCCGTCGCCGTCGCCACCGTCGACGAGGACGGGCTGCCCGATGTCCGCATGGTCCTCCTGAAGGATTTCGATTCGCGCGGCTTCGTCTTCTACACGAATTTCGAGAGCGCCAAGGGCCGTGAAATCCTGGCGAGCCGAAAGGCCGCAATGTGCTTCCACTGGAAGTCGCTGCGCCGCCAGGTGCGCATCCGCGGCCCGGTGGAGATCGTCTCGGACGCGGAGGCCGACGAATATTACGCCAGCCGGCCGCGCGGCAGCCGCATCGGCGCCTGGGCCTCCAAGCAGTCGCGGCCGCTCGAAAGCCGTTTCGCGCTGGAGAAGGCGGTGGCCGAATACACGGCACGGCATGTCGTCGGCGAGATCCCGCGCCCCCCCTACTGGTCCGGATTCCGCATCCTGCCGTCGACCATCGAATTCTGGCACGACCGGCCGTTCCGCCTGCATGACCGCGTCGTCTTCAGCCGCGCGGCGGACGGCTGGGGCAAGACGCGGCTCTATCCCTGAGCGCAGCCGGCGCTCAGGCCGGCTTCTTGCGGGACATGAAGGCCGACAGCGCCCTGCGCGCCTCGTCCGACCTGAGACGCTGCGCGAACGCCTGACCCTCGTCGCGGATGCGCCGGACAACCTCCTCGCGCGGCCCGCGCAAAAGATCGCGCGACATGCGAAGCGCCTCGGGCGGCTTCGAGGCGATGCGCATCGCGGCCGCGATCGCCGCGCTCTCCAGCATCTCCTCGGCAACGACGGCGCGAACCATCCCCGCCGCCAGGGCCTCCTCCGCCGGCAGCGGCTCGCCGAGGCACAGCAGCGCGAAGGCCCGCTGATGGCCGAGCAGGCGCGGCACGAGCAGGCTCGAGGCGGCTTCCGGAACCAGACCGAGATCGACGAACGGCGTCGTAAAGACGGTGCGCGGCGTGGCGAAGGTCAGGTCGCAATGCAGGTTCAGCGTCGTGCCGATGCCGACCGCGATGCCGTCGACCCCGGAGACGAGCGGCTTTTGCGCGCCCGCGAGCGCCAGCAGGAAATCCCAGACCTCCATGCCGCTCTCGCTGCCCATGGCGACGGCCAGGAAATCGGCGAGATCGTTGCCGGCACAGAAGGCGCCTGGGACGCCGAGGAACAGGTGCGCGCGCACCCCGGGATCGGCATCGCCGGCCGACAACGCAGCCGACATCGCGGCATACATGGCGCGGGTGATGGCGTTCTTCTTGTCGGGGCGGTTCATGCGGATGATCTGCACCGCGTCGCGGCGCTCGATCAGGATGTGTTCGGATGCCATGGCGCGTCCCTCAGGCGAAAAGCGAAAGCGAGGCGGCCTGAAGGGCGGCGGCACCGTCGACGACGGTCTCGCGCAGCGCCGGAGCTTCCACGACCAGGTTTTCGGCGAAGAACCTGCATAGCGCAATGCGCTGGGGGTCGCCCGACGCCACCGCTCCGCGCGCCAGCATCGCCCCGCCCGAGGCGAGCGCGAACAGCCGGAGATAGGGCGTTGCTCCGCCGAGCGCCGCCTCCGTCGCGCCGGAGCGCTGCATGTCGAGCAAGGCCTCGGTGGCGGCGCCGAGTTCGGCGAGCGCGCGGTCGAGCAGGTCGGCGCTGCGGCCGAGCCCATCGAGATTGGAGGTGCGGAGCGCTTCCACGTCGGCTCGCAATTCGCCCATGTAGCCGCGCACATGCTCGCCGCCCGACTGCGGCAGCTTGCGGGTGACCAGGTCGATCGCCTGGATGCCGTTGGTGCCTTCGTAGATCGGGGCGATGCGCGCGTCGCGCAGCAGGGCTGCCGCGCCCGTCTCCTCGATGAAGCCCATTCCGCCATGCACCTGGACGCCGCGCGAGGCAACCTCGACGCCGACATCGGTGCAGAAAGCCTTGGCGACCGGCGTCAGCAGATTGGCGCGCTCCTGCCAGAACGCGGCGTCTTCCCCACCGGCCCTCGCGAGATCGAGCGCATGCGCACAGGAATAGGCGATGGCGCGGGCGGCCCGCGTCAGCGCCTTCATCGTCAGCAGGTCGCGCTGGATGTCCGGATGATGGACGATCGGCGCCATGCCCTGCCCCGCATAGCCGGCCGCCTTGCCCTGCCGGCGTTCGCGCGCATAGGCGAGCGCCTTCTGGCAGGCTGCCTCGGCGACCGCGACTCCCTGCATGCCGACAGCCAGCCGCGCATTGTTCATCATCGTGAACATGCAGGCGAGGCCGCGATTCTCCTCGCCGATCAGCCAGCCCACCGCGCCTGGCTCCCGACCCTTTGCCTGCCCGTCGCCGTAGATCATGGTGCAGGTCGGCGAGCCGTGGATGCCGAGCTTGTGCTCGACCGAGGCGCAGAAGGCGTCGTTGCGGGCGCCGAGCGAACCGTCTTCCCCGACCAGAAATTTCGGCACGAGGAACAGCGAGATCCCCCGCGTGCCGGCCGGCGCGTCGGGAAGCCGCGCCAGCACGAGATGCACGATGTTGTCGGTGAAATCGTGCTCGCCATAGGTGATGAAGATCTTCTGGCCGAAGATGCGATAGGTGCCGTCGCCGACCCGCTCCGCACGGGTCCTCAAGGCGGCGAGGTCGGAGCCGGCCTGCGGTTCGGTCAGGTTCATCGTGCCCATCCACTCGCCGGAGACGAGTTTTTCCAGATAGGTCGCCTTGAGCGCCTCCGACGCATGCTTGTCGAGCGCCTCCACCGCTCCCATCGTCAGCGTCGGGCCGATGGCAAAGGCCATCGATCCGCCGTTCCACATTTCCAGCGCTGCGACACTGAGCATCATCGGCAGGCCCTGGCCGCCGAACTCGACCGGACCGGTCAGCGCGTTCCAGCCGCCATCCGCCCAGCGACGGTAGAGATCCTTCCAGCCCTGCGGGGTCGTGACGGCGCCATCCTTGAAGACCGCGCCCTGCTGGTCGCCGACTTTGTAGAGGGGCGCGACCTCCTCGCTGGCGAAGCGTCCGGCCTCGTTCAGCACGGCCTCGGCAAGGTCTTCGGTGAGATCGCCGAGCCGGCCGGCTTCGAGCGCGGCCTTCATGCCGGCTATATGCTTCAGCGTGAAGGCGATCTCCTCCACCGGCGCACGATACATGACGACCCTCCCTGCCTTCTGCGTCCGCGACGCGCAGACTAGCCGATCCCGTCGCGCCGCCATAGGCTCCTTTTGACGTAAACGTCAATCATCTTGCCGCGATTGGCAAGGGCCGGAACGGCGGCTATCGTGTCTGGGCTCAGGAACGGAATGCCATGCTCGCCAGATCCGGAACGCTGCGCTGCATCGAATGCGGGCTGGCCTATGGCGCAGAGACATTCTCCTACGACCACGGCCTGATCGAAAACGGTCCCGCCTACTGGAGCGACCGCGGCCTGCTGTGTTCGCCGGTCTGCTCGCTCGCGCATTTCAGGCGCAGGCAGGTCGAGGGGACGCTGCCGACGAGGCCGGCGCGCGATCCGTTCGACTCACGCGGCTGAGACGCGCTCGCGCTCAACGGCACGAGCGCCAATGTCGCGCCGGCAAAAACCTTCGGGCCAGTCGATGGCGTCGACCCCGGCATAGGCGCACGCCTGCGCCTCGGTGACGGTCTTGCCCGTGGCGGTTACGTTGAGGACGCGTCCGCCATTGGCGACGAGCCGGCCGTCGCGCAGGGCGGTGCCGGCGTGAAACACCTCGACCCCGTCCGGCACGCCGTCCAGCTTTCGGATCTCGCTGCCCTTCTGCGGCGTGCCGGGATAGCCGCGCGCGGCGAGCACGACGGTCAGCGCCGCATCGTCGCGCCAGCGCGCGGAGCTATGCGCGAGTTGCCCGTCCGCCGCCGCCGTCAGCAGCACCAGCAGATCGTCCTTCAGGCGCATCATCAGCACCTGGCATTCGGGATCGCCGAAGCGGGTGTTGTATTCGATGAGTTTTGGGCCGTCGGCAGTGATCATCAGACCGGCGAACAGCACGCCAGCGAAGGGCGAGCCGAGTTCGGCCATGCCGCGCATGGTCGGCTCGACGATCTCGCGCATGGTGCGCGCGACCATGTCCGCCGACATGACCGGAGCCGGCGAATAGGCGCCCATGCCGCCGGTGTTCGGGCCGGTATCGCCATCGCCGACGCGCTTGTGGTCCTGCGCCGTGCCGAAGGGCAGCGCCGTCGTGCCGTCGCAGAGGCAGAAGAAGCTCGCCTCCTCGCCCTCCATGAATTCCTCGACCACCACCTCCGCCCCGGCGCCGCCGAAGGCGCCGGCGAAGCAGGCTTCGACCGCCGCGACCGCCTCCTCGATCGTCATGGCGACGGTGACGCCCTTGCCCGCCGCCAGGCCGTCAGCCTTGACGACGATCGGCGCGCCCTGCTCGCGGATGTAGGCGATCGCCGCTGCCGCGCCGGCAAAGCGGCCGAACGCGGCGGTCGGGATGCCGAAGCGCGCGCAGAGTTCCTTGGTGAAGCCCTTGGAGCCCTCCAGCCGGGCCGCGGCCTTCGACGGACCGAAGACGCGGATGCCTTCGGCGCGCAGCACATCGGCAAGCCCGGCGACGAGCGGCGCTTCCGGGCCGACGACGACGAGGTCGATGCTGTTGGCGCGACAGAAGTCGGCGACCGATGCGTGATCGTCGGTGTCGAGCGCGACGATCTCGGCCTCGCGGGCGATGCCCGGATTGCCCGGCGCGGCGTAGAGCTTGGTCAGCAGCGGCGACGCCGCGAGCTTCCACGCCAGCGCATGTTCGCGCCCGCCCGAACCGATGAGGAGAACTTTCATGAATAGCGTCCCGCGCCGGATGAGGATGCGGCCCCGCCTATGGCGTGCGGCCGGTGGGGTCAAGCGGCGACGGCGATCTCAGCGACCGTAGTGGTAACGGCACCCTGCGATCTCGATCGCCTGCGCCTCACCCTTGCCGGTGACGCGGTATATCAGCCGGTCCTCCTGGGTGATGCGCCGCGACCACCAGCCGGCCATTTCGTTGCGCAGCGGCTCGGGCTTGCCGAGGCCGGTGAAGGGATGGCGCCGCGCTTCACGAAGCAGTTCATTTATGCGTTCGACGATTTTCGCGTCGGCGGCCTGCCAGTGCAGGTAGTCATTCCAACCCTGCTCGGTCCAGTGTATTTTCACGGATCGATCAGATCATGTTCGACCAGCCTGCCGGCATCAGCATCCGCAATCGACTTGAGCAGGCGCTCGGCATTGGCGGGGCTGGCGAGCAGATAGGCCGTCTCCTTCATGCCCTCCCAATCCGACTGGGAGACGACGACGACCGGCTCGCGGTTCCGACCGGTGACCAGCAGTTCCGCGCGATCGTCGACGACGCGGTCGAGATGCGTCGCCAGATTCTTGCGGAACTCGGTAAAGTTGACGTGACGCATCGGTGCCTCGCAGGTCTGTTGTACAGATATAGGTACACGATCTCGGTGCAGGCCGGAAGGCGCCCTGCTTGACCGGCAGCGCCGCTTTTGCGACGTGACCTCCATGGAAACCATCCAATCGAAAGCGAGCCAAGGCCGCGTCGCCGACGCGCCCAGCCGCAACTGGGTCTATCGCGTCCTGCCGCGCTGGATCTGGCCCTACGCGCAACTGGCGCGCTGGGACCGGTCGATCGGCTGGGAACTGCTGCTGTGGCCGTGCTGGTGGTCGGCCGCGCTTGCCGCCGTTGCCTATGCCCGGCCCGGCGACTCGCTGCAAAGCCTTCTTCCGGACCCGTGGGTGCTGCTGCTCTTCGCCATCGGCGCCATCGCCATGCGCGGAGCCGGCTGCACCTACAACGACATCGTCGACGCCAGGATCGACGGCGAGGTCGAGCGGACGCGCTCGCGGCCGCTGCCTTCGGGCAAGGTGAGCCGGCGCGGCGCCTGGCTGTTCGTGATGCTGCAGGCGCTGGTCGGGCTCGCCGTGCTGGTGCAGTTCGACAGCTTCGTCATCCTGCTCGGCCTGTGCTCGCTCGGCGTCGTGGCGATCTACCCGTTCATGAAGCGATTCACCGACTGGCCGCAACTGGTGCTCGGGCTTGCCTTTTCCTGGGGCGCGCTGATGGGCTGGGCGGTCGAGTTCTCCGACATCGACGGTCCGCCGGTCATGCTCTACATCGGCTCGGTGCTGTGGACGATCGGCTACGACACGATCTACGCCCATCAGGACAGGGAGGACGACGCGCTGGTCGGCGTGCGCTCCACGGCGCGGCTGTTCGGCGAGCACACCAAGACCTGGCTGGTCGGGCTCTATGGCGGCGCGCTGATATGCTTCGCCATCGCCTTCGCCGCCGCCGAGGCGCCCTTCCCGGCCATGGCCGGGCTGGTGGCCGCCGCCGCTCACATGATCAGGCAGGTCGCGGTGCTCGACATGGACCAGCCCGAACAGTGCCTCGCGCTGTTCAAGTCGAACCGCGTGGTCGGCTGGCTGGTGTTCCTCGGGCTGGTCGGCTCCGGCGTCTGGGTGGCGCTGAAGCCGGCGGTCGGCTGACGATCTCAGAAGGGCGCGATGATCTCGCGGCCTTCGACCACCAGGCGCAGGCCGAGCCCGCCAGCGCGGCGGCGCATCAGGAAGCGCGGGCGGCGTTCCTTCGTCGCTTTGCCCTGGCGGCGCTGGTGCGGCGGCAAGGTGCGGATGGCGGCGCCGAGCGATTCGTCCAGCGTGCGGGCGATGCCGTCCGCCTCGATCAGCAGCATCGGCAGGCCGAAGGCGATCGACCAGGCGCGCCAGTCGGCCGCCACGTCGTCGAGGTCGTGGGCGACCAGCAGCGGCACCGACAGCATCGCATCGGCGTGAAGCAGTTCCAGCGTGACCGTGACGTTGCCGCAATCGTCCTCGATGGCGCGCGCCGCGACGCCGCGGAAGGCGCGGGCCGGCAGCGCCACGGTGACCGGCAGGCCGCTGCGGTCGAGCAGACGCCGCAGCACCGCGCCGCGATGGTCGAGAGTGACGGTGACATCGCCGACCTCGTCGCGCGCCGCATAGCTGACGATCTGCGGGAGACGGTACGGGTCGAGGCGCATGCTTTGCCCCGCCCAGACTGGCTTCAGCCCGGTGCTCATGTTCGACTGCCTTTTCCTGTTTAACCCGAGAGCCGTTTCCGGCCTTCGCGTCCCGGTTTTTCCCGGGCTCTTATGGGGTCACAGTAGCCTCGCGACCTTACCGGCGGGCTTAAGCAAGTCGGTTAAATTTTGCTGATCTCGCCGATGGTTAGCGGTTTCCACCTGAGGTAGCGATTCAGCAAGGAAGGTTGATGGGGGGTGAAAACGGGAACCCGTTCCGGAGAGGCCGCGTTCGGCTCACGAAGGAGTGACGCCATGTCGATGCCCCCGCGCCCGTTCCCCGAGCCCGATCCGGCTCCCGATCCAAGCCCGGCGCCGGTGCCGCCAACAGGTCCGATCCCGGTGCCGCCGGTGCGTTGAGAAGGGCAGTATTTGCCGCAGCACTGCCCCTCATCCGCCTGCCGGCACCTTCTCCCCGTGAACGGGGAGAAGAGAACATCTCAGATCACCTTGCCGGGGTTCATGATGCCGGCGGGGTCGAAAGCCGCCTTGATGCGGCGCATCAGGTCGAGCCCGACTTTCGGCGCGGTGGCCGCGAGTTCATCGCGTTTCAGCACGCCGATGCCGTGCTCTGCCGAGATCGAGCCGTTCAGCTCGCGGACGATGTCGTGGACGACCTTGTTGACGTCCCGGTAGCGCGCCATGAAGGCGGCCGTGTCGCCGCCCGCCGGCTGCGAGATGTTGTAGTGCAGATTGCCGTCGCCCATGTGGCCGAAGCAGACGATTCGCGCACCCGCTACCACGCTCAGCACGGCCGGCTCGGCGCGCGCGATGAACTCCGGCATCTTCGCCACGGGCACGGAGATGTCGTGCTTGATCGAGCCGCCCTCGAAGCGCTGGGCGTCGGAAATGCCCTCGCGCAGCGTCCAGAACGCCGCCTGCTGGGCGAGGCTGCCGGCCAGCGCGGCATCTCCGACCACGCCGGCCTCCAGGCCGCCCTCCAGGATCTCCTCCATGGCGGCGCGGGCATCCTCTGCGGAATGGCCCGACGAAACCTCGATCAGCGCGTACCACGGCCAGTCGCCGTCCACCGGCCGTTGCGCGCCCGGAACATGCTGGAGTGCGAAACCGAGCGCCCGCGCGGCGATGAGCTCGAAGGCGGTGAGGCCGGAGCCGGCGCGATCCAGCCCGCGATTGAGCAGGTCGAGCGCCGCCTGCGGCGACGGCAGCGCGGCGATCGCCACCTCCTTGCCCTTCGGCCTCGGGAACAGTTTCAGCACAGCCGCGGTGATGACGCCCAGCG
>JAHBYY010000094.1 GCA_019635715.1 Rhizobiaceae bacterium
CGCGCCGTTGCGGCCGGTGCGGCCGATGCGGTGGACGTAGCTCTCGGCCTCGTCCGGCAGGTCGAAATTGATGACGTGGCTGATGCCGGGCACGTCGATGCCGCGCGCCGCGATGTCGGTCGCCACCAGGATGCGCACCGAACCGTCGCGAAAGCCGTTGAGCGCCTTCTGGCGGGCGTTCTGCGACTTGTTGCCGTGGATCACCGCGGCGTTGAAGCCGTCGCGCTCGAGGTCGCGCACGACGCGGTCGGCACCATGCTTGGTGCGGGCGAAGATCAGCGTCGAGCGGATCGCCGGGTCGGCCAGCATGTCGGCCAGCACCTTGCGCTTCTGCTTCAGCCGCGCCAGCACCAGCCCTTGCGTGATCTCGACGGCGGTCGTGCTCTGCGGCGCGACCTGGACATGGATCGGGTCCTTCAGCAAGCCACGCGCCAACTGCTCGATCTCGTCGGGCATGGTCGCCGAGAACAGCGCCGTCTGGCGCTGCGGGTGCGTTGCCTTGGCGATGCGCTTCACATCATTGATGAAGCCCATGTCGAGCATGCGGTCGGCCTCGTCGAGCACCAGCCAGCGGGTTTCCGAAAGCTTGACGTCGCCCTCGCGCACCAGGTCGGTGAGACGGCCGGGGGTCGCCACGAGGAAATCGACGCCGGGGGCGATGCGCTTCACCTGGGTGTTGCGCGACACGCCGCCAAGCACCAGGGCGGTGGAGATGTGCAGGCCCTTGGCCAGCACCTTGATGGTGTCCTCGATCTGCACCGCGAGTTCGCGGGTCGGCGCGAGGATGAGGGCGCGCGCCGTCTTGGGCAGGCGCTTGGTGCCGAGGGCGGCGATCTGGGCGAGGATCGGCAGGCTGAAGGCCGCCGTCTTGCCGGAGCCCGTCTGGGCGATGCCGAGCACGTCGCGCCCCTTCAACTGCGCCGGGATGGACTGGACCTGGATCGGCTTCGGCATGTCGAATCCGGCCTGATGGGTCGCCTTGAGCAGCGCGCCGGTGATGCCGAGTGCGGCGAACCCGTCGAGGGCCGCGGAGGTTTCAATGGTCAATTTGTTCTTCTTTCGCGCGGCCTTGGCCGCAAGGGTTTATCGCGGCAGGGCGCATCCTGCCGTCGGTCAGCTTGTGGAAAACGACAAGGCGGCGGACGCTGATGTCCGCGCGGCTGCGCTGTCGTGCCCGTGAAAAAGATCACGGGGCTTCGTCTCAAAATCCGAACTGCCGGAGAGAGAGAAGACAGACGCAACAAGTCCCATCGGTGGGGAGAGCCGGCTACCGGCTCAAGCGCCTATGGCGGCTATATGGTCGATGTCGCTTGAGAAAGCAAGCCGCCGTTTTGCAATGCAGCAATGCGATGCCTGGTCAGTCGCCGGCTGCTTTGCTCGCCATCTCCGCCAGCTTCATCACCGTGTTCCAGTTGCGCGCCGTATTCGGCACGCCGATCCCCTTGTCGAACTTTTCGGCGAGCTTCGAGGTGCCGAAACCGCCCGGCGTGTACAGATAGGCGACCTTGCCGATCACAGCAAAGCCTTCACCATTTGCCGCAAACGACTCCACCGTCTCGACATTCGCCTTGCGCGGGGTCTCGGCCAGGAGCACGGCGTGCAGGAATTTCGGCACCTTCACCGCATTGGGGAACGGGTTGCGCTCCATCACCCTGGACCACTCGGCGCGCGTCGCGAGATGGATGTCCTTGGCGAACCCGAACTCGCGGCCGACCACCTCGGCGATCATCTCATGGGTCTTCGCGCGGGACATCGTGCTGTGCAGGATCGCGTTGCCGCTGTTGATGTAGGTCGCCACCTTGCCGAAACCGGCCTCGATCAACGCCTCGCGCAGCGGTTTCACCGGCAGTTGCGTCTTGCCGCCGACGCCGCGGAACAGGACGATGTAGACGGTATTGCGCATATCTAAATTGTCCTATTCCATAGAATATGAGTATCCAATCGAAATGCGCGGTATATAAAATGTCGGAAAGCTGGAAATTCGGTCTCCAAGTTCTTCAACTTCTGGTCAGCGCCTCGGTACCCGTGATCATAGCTATTTTTGGCGCAAGCCTGAATAGAAGACTGAAGTCAATAGATCAAGCGCAATGGCAGAATAGAAAAATAATAGAAATACGTCTTGATATATATAAAGAAATTTCGCCGAAAATGAACTCTATGTATTGCTTTTGCGTATGGGTGGGAGATTGGAAAGAAATAAGCCCAGAAGAAATGGTTCGATTAAAGAGACAAACAGACAAGACCGTAAATGTGTACAGGCATATTTTTAGTGAAAATTTTTATAAAAGTTATAATTTATTTATACACGAAATATTCGAAACATTTACGGGACCAGGAGAAGACGCAAAAATTCGTTCCGAGGTGCGCGGCGGGAATGGAGACCGCCGCATAGTCTTTCAAGCTGAATGGAAGGCGGAATGGGATCGCATGTTTTCCAGTGGGAAGAACCCCTCACCTGCTGAAATTGAGCGAAGATATCTAGACCTGATGCACGAGTTTCGATCTTGTATAGGTCTCACAGAAATCGAGATCAAATGATGAAACCCGCCAGCGTCTCGTTGTCGGTGATGTCCTGATAGGCCCAGCCGGCGGCCTCGAAGCGCTGCGCCAGAACGGCGAAATTCCCTGCGGCCCTGGTCTCGATGCCGATCAGCACCGAGCCGAAATTGCGCGCCGACTTCTTCAGATATTCGAAGCGCACGATGTCGTCCTCGGGACCGAGCAGGTCGAGGAAATCGCGCAGTGCGCCCGGCCGCTGCGGAAAGCGGAAGACGAAATATTTCTTCAGCCCCTCGTAGCGCAGCGCCCTTTCCTTGACGTCCGGCAACCGCTCGAAGTCGAAATTGCCGCCCGAGACGACCGCTACGATCGTCTTGCCGCTGATTTCCTCCGGCGCGAAATCCTTCAGCGCGTCGATCGCCAACGCCCCGGCCGGCTCCAGCACCACGCCTTCGACGTTGAGCATCTCGATCATCGTGGCGCACAGCCGGTTTTCCGGGATCAGCCGCACGGCCTCCTCGGGAAACCGGCGGAGCTGCCGCAGCGGCTGCTCGCCGATCTCGGCCACCGCCGCGCCGTCGACGAAATTGTCCACCTTGCGCAGCCGCACGCGCTCGCCGGCGCGCAGCGCTTCCTTCAGGCTGGGCGCCCCGGACGGCTCGCAGAACACGAAGCGCGGCGACATGCCCGCCTCCGACAGATAGCGCGTCACCCCCGCCGCCAATCCGCCGCCGCCGACCGGAAGCAGCACGATGTCGGGGGGCGCGCCCTCAGGCAACTGCCGCGCCAGTTCGTCGGCCACGGTCGCCTGCCCTTCGATGATGTCCTGGTGGTCGAAGGGCGGCACCATATGCGCGCCGGATTCGGCGACGAAGGCGAAGGCCGCCCGCAGGCAGTCGTCGAAGAAGTCGCCGACCAGCCGGATCTCGACGAACGCGCCGCCGAACAGGCGCGTCTTGTCGATCTTCTGCTGCGGCGTCGTCACCGGCATGAAGACGACGCCCTTCTTGCCGAAATGCCGGCAGACGAAGGCGAAGCCCTGCGCATGGTTTCCCGCCGAGGCGCAGACGAACAGCGCGGCGGCGCTGCCGGCGTCGAGCGCCTTGCGGAAGAAATTGAACGCGCCGCGTATCTTGTAGGAGCGGACGGGCGAAAGATCCTCGCGCTTGAGCAGCACCCGCGCGCCGCTCTTGCGCGACAGATAGTCGTTCTCCTGCAACGGGGTCGGCTCGAACAGCACACGCAGTTCCGCCGCGGCCTTCGCGACATCCGCGACGAAATCCGTCATGGGAACGCGGCGCGCGACAGCCCGCCAAATCCTGTTGGAGCCATGCCGGCCGCTATTGCATATTCGGCCCCCCGACGCCACTGTCCTGCCGACCGCGGGGCGAAGGCCGGCCCGCCACTCCCGCTCCTGGCTGGTGCCTGATATTGAACCAATCGTCCGCCCGCGCAGCGATCCACATTGCGGCAGTCTTCGCGATCTATCTCAGCCTCGCCATGCTGCTGCCGGCCGCGGTGGATCTCTATTTCGGCAATCCGGACTGGCAGGCCTTCGCCTTCTCGGCGCTGATGCTCGGCGGCCTGGCGCTTGCCGTGGCGCTCGCCACCCACGGGCGTCCGCCGACGGTGACGACGCGTTTCGGCTTTCTTCTGGTCAATCTTCTCTGGATCACGCTGGCGATCGCCGGTGCGGTGCCGTTCACCATGTCATCCATGTCGATGAGCCTGACCGACTCCTTCTTCGAATCGGTGTCGGGCATAACCACCACCGGTTCGACCGTGATAAACGGGCTGGATTCGGCGCCTCCCGGCATCCTGATGTGGCGCTCCTTGCTGAGCTTCATGGGCGGGCTCGGCGTCATCGCGCTCGGCCTCTTTCTGCTGCCGTTCCTCAACATCGGTGGCGTGTCCTACTTCAAGATCGAATCCTCCGACATCGAAGACCGGCCGTTCGAGCGGTTCCAGACGTTCACGATCAGCCTGATCGGCGTCTACACCGCCCTGGTGATGGTCTGCGCGATCAGCTACGCCGCCTTCGGAATGCAGCCGTTCCATGCGATCAACCATGCCATGTCGACGGTGGCGACGGGCGGCTTCTCCACCCACGACACGTCGTTCGTCCGCTACACCGACACGCCGGCCATCCTGTGGACCGCCAGCATCTTCATGTTCATCGGCTCGCTGCCCTTCTCGATCATGATCCTGTTTGCCGTGCGCGGCAGGCTGGACGCCCTGCGCGACCCGCAGATCAAGGTCTTCGCCGGCTACTGCATCGCCTTTTCGGTCGCCGTAGCGATCTACCTGCGGCTGCAGTCGGACATGCCGTTCCTCGACGCCCTGACCCACGCCACCTTCAATCTGATGTCGATCATCACCACCACCGGCTTCGCCAGCGACGACTACACGCAGTGGGGGCCGTTCGCGGTGGCCTGCATCTTCGTCGCGACGTTTCTCGGCGGCTGCTCCGGATCGACGACCGGCGGCATCAAGGCCTATCGCTTCCTGATCCTGTTCGAACTGATGGCGCACGGCCTGCAGCGCCTGATCTATCCGCACCGCGTGCTGACGGTCCGCTACGGCGACCGGACGGTCGACCCGGATACGCAGCGCGCCGTGATCCTGTTCATCGCGTCGTTCTTCATCATCTGGGGCATCGGCATCATTCTGCTCGGCGCCACCGGCCTCGATTTCGTGACCGCCGCCACCGGTGCGCTGACCGCCATAACCAATGTCGGTCCCGGACTCGGCCCGGTGATCGGACCGGTCGGCAACTTCTCCTCGCTGCCGGATACGTCCAAGGCGATCCTCGCTTTCCTCATGCTGCTCGGACGCCTCGAAATCCTGTCGGTCCTGGTCCTGTTCACGCCAGCCTTCTGGGCACGGTGACGATTTGATGCGCCCCTTTGCCACGATCTGAGCCGCGTTCTGGACCGGGCCGGCCGCCCGCGCTATCAGGACGGTTCTTTCGGTACGGCGGCGGAATGGTCAGGCAGACGATAATTCGGGTTTTCAGTGCAGCCATGCTGGCGGTCGCCGTCTCCGGCTGCGCCGGCCAGGCGACGCGTGACCTCATCGTCGCGGCGACGGTAGCCACGCCGGCCAGCCAGATCGCCGGACGTCACGACATCTTCGTGGCGACCACGCGGGCGAGATCCGAGCGCCAGGCCGAAGTGTTCGACGGCCGCCGCTCCCCCGAAACCAGCTATGCCAGGGTGGACATGACGGTCCCCGGCATCCACAAGACCGGCGAGATCGAACGCCGCAAGCGCAACCAGCAGGCCGATCCCGGAAAATTCTTCCTCGCCAATTCCGTTACCGGCTACGCCGACGAGACCGCCTTCCAGAAATCGCTGCGCGCCGACATCGCCGCCAATGGCGGACGCGCCCTGGTGTTCATCCACGGCTACAACACCGCCTTTGACGCGGCCGTCTACCGCATCACGCAGATTGTCCACGATTCGGGCTACAAGGGCACTCCGGTGCTGTTCACCTGGGCATCCGGCGGCAACACGGTCGACTACGTCTATGACAGCAACAGCGCCAGCGCCGCACGCGACTCGCTGGAGGAGACGCTGCGGATGGTCGCCCGCGCCGGGGCCAAGCGCATCGACGTCATCGCCCATTCGATGGGCAACTGGGTCACCATGGAAGCGCTGCGGCAACTGGCGATATCGGGCGACCGCGATCTCGGCAATCGGCTGGGCGACGTGGTGCTCGCCTCGCCGGACATCGACGTCGACGTCTTCAAGGCGCAGATGAAGCGCTACGGCGTGCCGGACAAGCCTTTCGTGCTCTTCCTGTCCCGCGACGACCGCGCCTTGCGCATTTCGGGCTTTCTGGCCGGAAACCGGCCTCGTCTCGGCGACTATGGAAACCCCGAGGACATCGCCGGGCTCGGCGTGGTGGCGATCGACCTGTCGCAGATCAAGGCCGGCGACAATCTCAACCATACCAAGTTCGCCGACAATCCGGTCCTCATCAAGATCCTCGGCGAGCGCCTCCAGAAGGGCGACGATCTCGACATGAACGAACGGCAGATCACCGACGACATCAACGGCATCGCCGAGGGGCTGGGCGGCGTCGTCGGCGGCGCGGCGGAGATCGTCATCACCACCCCGTTCAAGGTGCTGAACGTGGTCGTCGGCGGAGGCGGCTGAGCACCGCCGCCGCGACCGCCTGAGGGAAGCGCCGGCACGGCGGGTGCCGGTGCGGTTGTGCGATACAACGCGCCACCCCTAAAAATTGCATCGAATTCGAACGCTGCGTTGCGGGGTTGCGGGTCATTGTTCTCGGGCAGGCCGAAGCCTGCTCCTTCCGCTCAACGGCGGATCACCCCCTGCCCCTTCCGCTCCGTCACCCCCCGTGAGCGGAAGGGGTATGTTCCCGGGAAGGTAGAGACATGCACGCATCCTTCGTGCCGGCGCTCCTTCTCTCGTTGATCCCAACCCCGATCCTGGCCGACATCGCAGCGCCGCCGGTGGTGGCGACGGTCGAGGCGGAGCGGCACTTCACCACCAATGCCCTCGACGGACCCGTGGCAGTTTCGGACTGGTACACCCTGCTGCGCGGCACGCTGGTCCACGACGCGGCCCTGGACGGCGGCAGGCTGCGCATCGAGGCGCGCCTCGAAGCCACGCGCTATGACGACACGGACATCGAAGACGACCGCAGCGGCCAGGTCTCCGTCGAACTGCTGCGCAAGCTCACTCCGTCCGTCGAGGCGAAAGCGACCGTCAGCCTCGCCGCGAGCGACGTCGGCGACGACATCACAATCGGTCAGACGGTGATCGGCACGCGCGTCCGCAAGCTCATCCCCGGTGGCGTGCTGCAGCTCGGCGCCGATCTGGGCGACGGCGCAACTCTGGTCGCCACGGCGTCCGCCGGCAGCGAACAGGCCGGCCGCACCCGCATCGACGGGCTGTCGGGCTCCTACAGGATCGAACCCGACCGGCTTCAGGCGGATGCGTCGCTGAAATATGCGCGGACGCTCGGACGCCTCCGCTACGGCGGGCTCGTGGCGGCGCGCCATCTCAGGCCGGAGCATATCGGCTTCCCTCCCTCGGCGCTCGGCGCCAACATGTTCGGCGCTCAGATCGAGGGCGCCGCAAGCGCGAAGGATGGTGCGACACTCCAGGTCGCGGCCGGGGTCCAGTTTCTCGACGGAGAATTCGGTATCTATCGCAAGGCGCGGCTTGCCTACGAGATTTCGGGCCTCATGCCGATCGGCAAGACCTTTGCGCTGCGCGGCGGCACCTTTGCCCGGTTCGAAACGGCCGACACCGACGATCCGCTGGCGTCCTGGCTGCGGCGCCTGCAGGTCGAAGCCACGCTGCGCGCCGCCGAACCGCTTCTGCTGGCGGCCGGGCTGTATCGGGAGGTCAAGCAGAACGTCCTGCTCGAGAACCGCGAGAACGGTGCGGGCGCCTACGCCGAGGCCACCTGTGATCTCGGCGATGCCGGCACCCTCGCCATGCGCATCGACTGGTCGCGCACGCATCGCACCGTCATCGAAGAACGCTACGACACGGTCGACGTGAAGCTCGCCTACCGCAAGAAGCTGTAGCGGGAGGGTTTCCCCTCCCGCCCGGTCCGGTCCTGCCGGACGATTGGAGCTTGCGCTCCGGCCGCGTCCCGCGCAACCGGGACGCGTGGTCCGCCTCCTGCATCGGCCCGAAAACCGGGATCGGTCTTCGGAAAGCACGATGCAGCAGATTTAATGTCCCAGAGCGTCCTTTGTGCGTCCAATTGGACGCACGGCGCCCTAATGACGGCCGCGCAGCTTATAGCCGTCGAGGATGCCGGTCTTGTTGCCGTTGAGGATGCCGATGGCATTGCCGCCGAGCAGCCCGGACACGACGTTGCCGCTGCCGATGACGTTGCCGTTCAGCACGCCGTTGAGGGCCGCGACGTTGCCGACGTCGACGGTCGGCGAGATGTTCACCAGCCCGCCCGACGAGCCGCCCCACCCGCCGGCATTCGCAGCCGCCGACATCAGGGAAACGGACGAGACTGCCAGTACAAATGCGATCTTCTTCATGTAGTCCTCCTGTTGAGTGCTTTCTGGTTGCCCTTCCACTCAACAGCGCCTCACCACCCGGGAGCATGAAGCCATTTAATGATCAGTTAAGCAATCAATAATTGCATTTCGACTAGAGATACAACCTCGGTTTGGAATCTTTACTTTAACGATTTAGGTTAATTCGGCGCCCGCCTGATGGCTTCACTCGCCCGCCGCTTCCCATCGGTCGAGAAAGGCCTCGATCGGCAGCGCCTGCATGTCGGGGATGGCGCGGCCGAGCCTTTCCACCGGCCAATCCCACCAGGCAAGCGCCTCGATCCGCTGCCGCACGGGCTCCTCGAACCTCCAGCGCAGCCGCTTGGCCGGCACCCCGGCGACCACGGCATAGGGCTCCACGTCGCGCGTCACCACGGCATTGGCGCCGATGACGGCACCGTTGCCGATCGACACCCCCGGCATGACGACGGCGCCGTGGCCGATCCACACGTCGTTGCCGGTCGTCACCGAGCGGGCCCGCCGCCGCTCGCGAAAGCCTTCGTCCACACCGAGGTAGAGAAAATACTCGTTCGGCCTGTAGCTGACCTTGTGGGTGGTGACCCGCTCCATCGGATGGTCGAGCGCATTGATGCGCGTGTTGGCGGCGATCGAGCAGAATTTTCCGATGCGCGTGTAGATCGCCTCGGCATGGCGCTCGAAATAGGAAAAGTCGCCGACGACGACCTCGCGCAGCACGACACGTTCTCCGACGATGCAGAACCGCCCGAGACGGCAGCCCTTGAGGTCCGCCGTCGGATGGATTCGCGGCTCGGAGGTCTTGGGCTGAGGGTCCGGCGTTTCGCTCATCGCGCCGGTTTAGGTGGAGGTCCGGGACACGGCAAGCGTCAGTTCGGCTTGCCGTTCGTCCAGACCACTTCCTGACCGTAGAGCGGCACCGTCGTCACCGACATCTTGGCCGAACCGTCCTGCACCTGCCGGGAGTGCGACAGGTAGATCAGCGTCTCGTTGGCCTTGTCGTAGATGCGGTTGACCACCTGCTTCTTCCAGATCAGGCTGATGCCCTGCTTGAAGACCTCCTCGCCCTCGTCGCCGAGATCGATGTCGCCAATGGTGATCGGCCCGGTCTGGCGGCAGGAGATCGACGAATCGGAGGGATCCTCGAACCAGTTGCCCTTCTGCAGACGATCGATCACCCCACGGTCGAAATAGCTGACGTGGCAGGTGACGCCCTGGATCTTCGGATCCTTGATCGCCTCGATGATGATGTCGTTGCCGAGCCAGTCGACGCCGACCCGGCCGACCTCCTGGGCGCCCGCCGCGGCGGGCATCAGGGCGACAAGTGCGGCGGCGAGCCGCGCAGCGAGACGTGTCATGGACAACTCCAGTTCGAAAGCCAGGCGATGCCCGCTGAGGTGGGACTTCGCAGCCTGCACCGCAATATGCACGAAACGGCGGCACGCCGCATATCTGGAAGAATGGAGGTGCGGAACGCGCGGCGGGCGTCACCGTTTCGTGCGCGCCCGGCGGCAACATGCCGTCTTTGCAAGCTCGGCGGGCAGGATTATCTATTGTGGCATGAACTTGCGCGCTGCTCACTCCGCCTCGACCGTGCTGGCCGTTGGCCTGGCGACCGCCGGCGGCGCGGCGATCCTCGGCCTTGCGCTCGCCGGCTGGTTGCGGCATGGGGCGGGCATCTTCCTTGCGATGGCCGAAAACGGTCTGTCCTGGTGCTTCTGACGCGCCTGGAACGCTGAACTCGAGACTCGGGCCTCCCATGAACATGATGCGCCTCATCCTTGCCGGCATCCTGGTGCTGATGGCGGCCGGCATCGGATGGATCGCCTTCAACTGGTATCGCGGCAGCGGCGAGATGGCCTTCGGCGCACCCTTCGTGCTGGTCGACCAGAAGGGCGCCGAGATCACCGAGACGGCCTTCCAGGGCCACCCGACGGCCGTGTTCTTCGGCTTCACCCATTGCCCCGAGGTCTGCCCGACGACGCTCGCCGAGATGGACTCATGGCTGGCGACCCTGGGCGACGAAGGCAAGGAGATCCGCGCCTATTTCGTCACCGTCGACCCCGAGCGCGACGACGCGGCGACCATGGACCGCTATGTCGGCAACGTCTCCTCGCGCATCACCGGCATCACCGGCGAACCGGCCAAGGTCGAGGAAATGGCCAAGGCGTTCAGCATCTATTTCAAGAAGGTGCCGCTCGACGGAGGCGACTACACGATGGATCACACCGCCTCGGTGCTGCTGCTGGATCGCAAGGGCGGCTTCTTCGGCACCATCGCCTATGGCGAACCGTCGGAGACGGCGATCGCCAAGCTGAAGCGGCTCGTGGCGGAAGGCTGAGGCGGGACGTGTCGCAGAGCAAGCTTTCCTTCCGGACGAACCGGGCCGAGGCGACGCGCCTCTTCCCGATCCTCGAAGCCGCCTTCGAGGAAGACGGGTTTCCGCTCGCCCGCTCGGAGATCGACGAGGCGCGCGATATCGACGAGATTTCGCTCTACATGGACGGCGACCACGCCGACATCGAACGGCGGCTGACGGCGCTGCTCGCCGACGCGGGCGCCGAGGCCGAGGTCGGCGCCGAAATCCTGCCCGACGTCGACTGGGTGGCGCAGTCGCTGGATGGACTGAAGCCGGTGCGCGCCGGCCGGTTCGTCGTGCACGGAGCGCATGATCGCCATCGCGTCCGGATCGGCGATCTGGGGATCGAGATCGAGGCGGGGCTGGCCTTCGGCACCGGCCACCACGGCACCACCGCCGGCTGCCTGGAGATGATCGGCAAGGTGGCGCGGCGCGAAAATCCGCGCAATGCCCTCGACCTGGGCACCGGCAGCGCGGTTCTCGCCATCGCCCTCGCCCGGGCCTGCCATATCCCCGTGCTGGCGACGGACATCGATCCGGTCGCCACGCGCGTCGCAGCGGAGAACGTCAGGCTCAACGGCGTCGCCGCCTATGTTCACACGGCGACGGCCGCCGGCTTCGGCCATCCGGTATTTTCGGCGAACGGTCCGTTCGACCTGATTGTCGCCAACATCCTGGCCCGCCCGCTGATGCAGCTCGCGCCGTCGATGCGCAGCCACATGGCGCGGGGCGGTTCGCTGATCCTGTCCGGCATATTGCAACGCCAGCGCAACGCGGTCATCGCCGCCTACGTCTCCGCCGGCTTCCGCCACGTCGCGACCCTGCATCGCGAAGGCTGGGTCGCCATCCACCTGAAGTAGCCGCGGCTTGCCCGCGGTCGCCGGCCGCTCAGGCCTGACGCCCCGGCGAGGCGCGCCGTGCGATCTTCACCCGGTCGGCGGCGGGGAAGGCCACGCCCGGATGATCGAGCATGCCGGATGCCCGTGCCATGTGACTGTCGGCCCGCCGCTGGCGCGACGACAGAACCGCGCCATATGCGGCCTTGAGGATGCTGGAGACCGGCGATGCGGACATGAACGTGCTCCTTGAGTGGGCTCGGGGTCCTTTCGATCCCGCCTTCAAAAAGGTGAGCAATGCTGACCTAATTGGCAACGGCCATTTCTGCATGACGGCAATGCGCCGGCGCTTCCCGCCTGGCCCGGTGCGGACGCGTTGCCTAGCCGGTTCGGGCCGGATAGGTTGGCGGCGATTGTCGACGGATGACCCAGACCTGATGTTTCAGACCTTTGATGACGACGCCGATCCCTCGCGCGGCGCGGGGCGCGTGGCGGCATTGCGCGAATGGCTTGCCGCCAACGAACTCGACGGCTTCATCGTGCCACGCTCCGACGAGCATCAGGGCGAGTATGTCGCGCCGCGCTCCGAGCGCCTGCAATGGCTGACCGGCTTCAGCGGATCGGCCGGCGCCGTCGTCGTGCTGCGCTCGCGCGCCGTGCTGTTCGTCGACGGCCGCTACACGCTGCAGGCGAGGCATCAGGTCGACCCCGCGATCTTCGCGATCGACAGCCTGATCAGCAATCCGCCGCCCGAGTGGCTGAAGACGAATGCCTCCAGCGGCATGCGGATCGGCGTCGATCCCTGGCTGCACACGATTTCCGAAGTGAAGGCGCTGCGCAACGCGGCCGCCCAGGCCAGCGCCGAAATCGTCACCGTCGACGCCAACCCCATCGATACCATCTGGGCGGATCAGCCCGATGCGCCGGTCAGTCCGGTAACCATCCAGCCGGCGGCCCTGGCCGGCGAACTCGCCAAGGACAAGCTGGCGCGCATCGCCGAGGCGATTGCCGCGGGCGGCGCCACGCATGCCGTGCTGACCGATCCGTCGTCGGTCGCCTGGATCTTCAACATCCGCGGCAACGACGTGCCGCACACGCCCCTGGCGCTCGGCTTCGCGATCCTCGCCGCCGACGGCTCGCATTCCATCTATCTGGACAAGCGCAAGCTCGACATCGAGGCCGAGGCCTATCTGACGCAACTGGCCTCGATCCGGCGGCCCGATACGCTGGAAGCCGACCTGGCCGGCTTGGCGCAGGGCGGTGCCGGGGTGATGCTCGACCCGGTGCTCGCCGCCGAGCGCCTGCGCATGCTGGTCGCGGCGAATGGCGGCACAGCGATCGAGGCTTCGGATCCGGCACGCATTCCGCGCGCCACCAAGAACGCCGCGGAACTGGCCGGCAGCCGGGCCGCGCATCGCCGCGACGGCGCGGCAATGGTGCGCATGCTCGCCTGGCTCGACCGCCAGGAGCCGGGCTCGACCGACGAGATCGCCGCCGTGCAGCGGCTGGAGGCGCTGAGGCGCGAGGCCGGCGAGCAGGCGCAGATGCCTTTGCGCGACGTCTCGTTCTCGACCATCGCCGGCGCCGGACCGAACGGCGCGATCATTCACTACCGCGTGTCGCGCGGCACCAGCCGCGTGCTTGGCTCCGGCGAGCTCTTCCTGCTCGATTCGGGCGGCCAGTATCAGGACGGCACCACCGACATCACGCGCACCGTCCCGATCGGCACGCCGACGCCGGAGATGCGCGAACGCTACACGCTGGTGCTCAAGGGCATGATCCGCATCTCGCTGCTCCGCTTCCCGCCGGGCACGCGCGGCTCCGACATCGACGCCTTCGCGCGCGCCGCCCTGTGGGCGCACGGCCTCGACTATGCCCATGGGACCGGCCACGGCGTCGGCGCCTATCTGTCGGTGCACGAAGGGCCGCAGCGCATCGCCAGGACCGGAACGCAGCCGCTGCTCGCCGGCATGATCCTCTCCAACGAGCCCGGCTACTACAAGGAAGGCCAATATGGCATCCGCCTGGAAAACCTGGTCGTCGTATCGCCCGAGCTGGCGGTGGAGAACGGCGACATCGCCATGCACGCCTTCGAGACGCTGACGCTGGCGCCCTTCGACAAGCGCCTGATCCAGCATGAGCTGCTGTCGCGCGACGAGCTTCACTGGCTCGACACCTACCATGCCCGCGTGCTCGCCGAGATCGGCCCGATGCTGGACGGCGAGGCGCTGGCCTGGCTGGAAAATGCCGCGGCGCCGCTGCCCGTGATCCCGCACGGCGTGGGCTGACGCCCAGAGGCCGGCCTCTCAGCCGAGGACGGTCCTGAACAGGGCCAGCGCGACCGCCCCGGCCAGGAAGCTGATCAGCAGGCCGAAGCGCATGAAGACGAGCCCGGCGACCGCGAGAGCGCCAAGTTCGGGCGGTCCCGCGGAGGCGGCAGCCGGCGCCACCAGCGTGGTCAGCACCGCCGCCGGCACCGCGTCGAGCGCCGCTGCGACGCGCGGGTGCAGCCGGTCGAAGCGCGACAGCACGAGATGTCCGCCGGCCCGCGTCAGATAGGTCAGGATCGCGCCCCCGAGGATGATCCAGTGGGTTTCGCTCACGGGACGTCTCCTCCCACCGGAGGCTCGGAAGTGATCGGCTTGGGCGGCATCGCCGCCGCGAGCGCGACGCCTGCCAGCGCGCCCAGCGAGACATGCCACGGCGACCCGACCGTCCAGTAGGCGAGGATCGACGCCGCCGCGCTGGCGGCGACCACCGGCAGCCAGAGCGGCCGCTTGTGGAATTCCATGACGAGGCCAAGGAAGTAGATCGGCAGCAGGAAGTCGATGCCGATGGCGTGCGTATCGCCGATCAGCTTGCCGAAAGCGGCGCCGAGATAGCTTTCCGCCACCCAGGTCAGGTAGATCGGCAGCGAAAGACCCATGTACCAGGCGAAGCCGACCGGCTTTCCCGCTTCGGCCAGACGCTCGGCCTCGGCGAACTGCGCATCGGTCAGGAAGAAGAAGCCCAGCGCCTTCTGGCCGGCCGGCCAGTGGCGGATGCGCCGTCCGAGCGTCGCCGAGTAGAGCACGTGGCGGAAGTTCACCGCGAAGATCGACAGCACGATCCACCAGGGCGAGATCTGCTTGCCGAACAGCTCGATGCCGACCATCTGGCTGGCGCCGCCGAAGATCGTGGCGCTCATCAGCGCCGCGTCGAAGGGCGACAGACCCTGCTGGGCCGCCAGCGCCCCGTAGAGCAGCCCGAAGGGCAGCACGGCGACGATGACCGGCAGGCTGGTGCGCATGCCCGCTGCAAGACCCGGATTGGAAAGGGAGATCGCTCCGGAGGGAGCGGCAGGAGAGGCCATTCGGAGAATCCTTCGCGGCGGGGTTGTAGGGCGCGCGCCCCCTCCTGTCATGTGATTTCCGTTGAGCCATCGATCAGTGCCGCTGATCCAGTCATAGCAATATATTGAGCGGCTATTGCCGCCCTCACCCTTACCCTCTCCCCGTGAAGGACGGCGAGAGGGTAAGGGTGAGGGGCGAAGTCGACGGGTCAAACGATTGGCTCGCCAATCCTGTCGCGGCCTTGCCCCCGGCGGGCCCGCGGGTAGTCTCCGCGACGAAATGGAGAAGCGACAGCGCCATGAAGGGCATCAACCATCTGGTCATCGACGCCGCCGACCTCGACGCGCTCGCCACCTTCTGGCGGGACCTCGGCTTCACGCAGGCGCCGCGCGCCCAGCACCCGTTCGGCACGGCAAACACGGTGATCCAGCTACCCGGCACCTACATCGAGCTGCTCGGCGTGACCCGGCCGGAGGCCGTGCCGGAACCCGAGGGGCCGCGCTTCTCCTTCGCAGCGTTCAACCGCGACTACATCGCCCGCCATGACGGCTTCGCCATGCTCGTACTCGACACCGAGGACGCCTTCGCCGACATCGACGCCTGGCGGCGAGCAGGCATCCGAACCTATGATCGCTTCGAATTCTCCCGTCCGGCGCGCTATCCCGACGGGCGCGAGGCGACCATAGGCTTCCGCCTCGCCCATGCGAGCGACCCGCGCGCACCATGGCTCGGCGCCTTCGCTTGCCAGCACTTCGCGCCCGACTATTTCGAGCAGCCCGCCTATATGGACCATCCCAACACGGCATGCGGCGTGGCCGACGTCTGGATGTCCGGGCCGGGCGCGCTCGATCTGGCCGGCTTCTTCGCGACAATCTCCGGGGTAGCGCCCGTGGCGTCGGCCGGCAGGATCGACCTGCCGACACGCGCCGGCACCATCGTCCTGGCCGAGCCTGCGGTCTATGAGGACGCCTTCGGCGAGCCGCCCCCTCATCCGCAGGACGGCCCGCATCTCGCAGCCGTGACGGTCTCCTGCAGATCGCTCGACGCGTTCACAGGTCGAGCGCTGATGTCTGTCGGTGACCGTCTGGTCATCCCCTCCGGCAAAGGCTTCGGCACCGCGATCGGCTTCCGAAAGATCGGCTGACGCATCTGGCCTGAAACCCCGGGCCCTGAGCTTTGGCCGTCGGTGGTGCGGAAA
>JAHBYY010000095.1 GCA_019635715.1 Rhizobiaceae bacterium
CAACACCGCCGAGTGGGGCGAGTATGTCTCCGGCCCGCGCATCATCACGGCGGAGACCAAGGCCGAGATGAAGCGCGTGCTGAAGGACATCCAGACCGGCAAGTTCACCTCGGAATGGATGCAGGAATATCGCGCCGGCCTGTCGCGCTTCAAGGGTATCCGCCGCATGAACGACAGCCACCAGATCGAAGAGGTCGGTGCGAAGCTGCGCGCCATGATGCCGTGGATCGCCAAGAACCAGCTCGTCGACAAGGCGCGCAACTAGGCGATCCACGGTTGCCGGTCTGCGCGTCCTCGGGCTTTGCCCTGCGGGCGCGCGGGGATCGCCAGGAACCGGCTCGTCGACAAGGCGCGCAACTGAAGACCGAAAGAGGAGCGGGCGGTACCATGCCGCCCGCCATTTCCGGTGCGGTCAGGTGAAGACTGTCCGTCGTCTGCATCCTCTCGCGCCCCCCTCTGTCCTGCCGGACATCTCCCCCTCAAGGGGGGAGATCAGCTACCCTTCGGCGGCTTCGCCAATCTTCAGGATGGCAGAACTGGCACCGCACGAAGCGGATGGCCGATCTACCCCCTCGTGGGGGAGATGTCCGGCAGGACAGAGGGGGGCGCGAGGGAACGCGGCCTTCGCAGCCTCTGAAATGATCGCTGCGTCGCGCAGTTGATTTTTCTCCGCGCGCTTCCGATAAAGCCGCGCGGTGCGGAGAAGGCACCGGGGAGGAGATTGCCATGATCATCGTCACCGGCGGCAGCGGCAAGGTCGGACGCGCCTGCGTCAAGGACCTGATGGAAAGAGGCTACAAGGTGGCCTCGGTCGACATGACGCGGCCGGCCGGCCTGTCGAATCCGCCCAAGCCGACCGATGTCGTGTTCAGCCGCCTCGACATCACCGATTTCGGCCAGGTCATGGCGGCGTTCTCCGGCATCAACGAACGGGTCTCCGGCAAGATCGACGGCATCGTCCATCTCGGCGCCATCGCCTCGCCGGGAGAGGCCGCCGACCATATAATCTTCGACGTCAACATGAAGTCGACCTACAACGTCTTCGAGGCGGCCAGGCGGCTCGGCATCCGTAACGTGGTGTGGGCGTCGAGCGAGACCGTGTACGGGGTCCCCTATCCCAAGGGGCCGGAATACGTGCCCGTCGACGAGGAGATCGTGACCTGCGAATGGTCCTATTCGCTGTCGAAGCTGCTCGGAGAGAAGATGGCCGAGCAATATTGCCGCTGGGACCCCGAGACCAAGATCATCGGCCTGCGCCTCTCCAACGTCCAGGAGCCGCAGGATTACGCCAATTTCGAGAGCTACCAGGCCGACGCACGCACGCGCCACTTCAACCTGTGGACCTATATCGATGCGCGCGACGCGGCGCAGGCGATCCGCCTGTCGCTGGAGGCCAGGCTGACGGGGTGCCACGTCTTCGGCATCGCGAACTCCAACTCGCTGATGCGACGACCGAACGACGAGCTGCTGGACGAGGTTTTCCCCGGCACGCCGCGCAAGCGCCGGCTCGAACCCAACGAGTCGCTGATCTCGATCGACAAGGCGCGCAGGGTTCTGGGCTACAATCCGGAATACGACTACCGCTTTGAGTAGACGCACCGGCCACGGCGCGGGCCTCGTGTGCCATCGCGGCACAGGAGGCGCTGGCGCGGGATTTGCTCCGCCTCGCGCATCCATACGAGGAGGCCAGCAATGACACCGATCACAGAGAAATCCATCGGCATCGACGGCGAAGTGTTCGCCGACCGCCGCACCGGCGACCGCCGGCGCGTTCTCAAGGGCGGGCGGCTGTCCTTCAACAACGGATTCGGCGCCTTCGAATGCGTCGTGCGCAACCTGTCGGCGCGCGGCGCGCGGCTGTCGTTCGGCGACACGTCGGCCGTCCCGAACGCGTTCGATCTGCTGATCACCGGGGAGGACAAGGCGCGGTCCGCCACCGTGCGCTGGCGGGAAATGACCGCGATCGGCGTCGCCTTCGACTGATCGCCGTCGCAATGCAGAACGGCCGGCGCGAGGCCGGCCGTTTGGGCTGGTAAAACCTGTGCCTGGCTCAGCCGTAAGGCGAGTTGCAGGCGCGGCGCGGGCCGTGGTTCGGCTGGAAGGTGTTGTCCGACGCACGATAGCTGCGATAGCGGGAGTAGCACCACTGGATGTGCGCATCGCCCCGGTAGACGCGACGCGGTGCGTAGTAGGGATCGGCGTAGCGGTAGGCCGGCAGGCCGAAGCCCAGACCGAGCCCCAGGATCACGGCGCTGTTGCCGTAGCGGCGGCCGTGACGCCAGCCGTCGCCGCGCCAGCGATCCCCTCTCCAATGGCGGCCTTCGCGCCAGCCGCGGTTGCCCCGCCATTCGCGGTTACCGCGCCATTCACGGTTGCCGCGCCACTCGCGATTGCCGCGCCATTCACGATTGCCGCGCCACTCGCGGTTCCCGTACCGGCGGTTCTGTATCCAAGGGTCCAGACGGCTGCCCTGTTCGGCTACCGGGATCAGTTGCGCGGCCACATCCATCGGAACGCGGCCGGGGTTGGCGACCGGCGCAATCGGGCCGGCGAACGCGCCCGACGTCACCGCGGTGACAAGCCCGAGCGCCATGGCTCCGGCACGGGTCAGGGACGAGAATCTTTCAAACATTTTCCTTGCTCCAAGAAAGCCTAGTCGGCTCCGCCTCCAATAGCCCCTTGACGGTGACGGTAGGTGTTTTCTCATGAACGGTGCATGAACGGTTCGGTTCCGTGCTCGCGGGCTCGTCTTGTGTCGGGCCGGCGGAACGGGCAAGAAGCGGCACATGTCCTTGCGCCTCGCCACCTTCAACGTCGAAAACCTGATGAACCGGTTCGATTTCTCCGGCTTTCGCAACCAGTTGCAGGAGGATCGCGCGCTGGCGCTCTACGAGATCAAGGACGAGGCCCAGTATCGGCTGCTCGAACAGGCGCGGGCGGTGGCGCACACCGACGACACACGCCAGCTCACGGCGCTCGCCATCGCCGCGACGCGGGCCGACATCATCTGCCTGCAGGAGGTCGACAACATCGAGGCGCTGAAGGCCTTCGAATATGGCTATCTGTTCAAGATGGTCGGCCGCGGCTACCGGCAGAAGTACACGACGGCCGGCAATGATTCGCGCGGCATCGACGTCGCCGTGATGATGCGCGACGAGACCCAGGACGGGCAGCCGATCGAGTTCGTGCGGATGACCAGCCACGCGCCGCTGACGTTCGAGGAGCTCGGCCTGCAGAGCCCGGAACTCGAAGCGCTCGGCAACATGGCCAATGAGCGCATCTTCCGCCGCGACTGCCTGGAGATCGACGTCAGGATCGGCGGCGTGCCGCTGACGATCTATGCCGTGCATCTGAAATCCATGGGATCGCCGCGCAACGGCCTCAACGGGCGCGATGCGACGATGCCGATCAGAATGGCCGAGGCGAAGGCGATCCGCTGGATCATCGAGCAGCGATTCGGCAAGGATCACGCCGCATCGAAGCGCTGGGTGATCTGCGGCGACTTCAACGACTATGGCGAACGCGTCGTGATCGGCGGCGGCGACATGGACGGCGTCACCTTCACGCCGGTGCGCGAGACGGTCTCCTGCCTCGACGTCCTGCTCGCCGACGGGTTCGCCCACAACGTCGTCGAGCGGCGCCCCGAACTGGACCGCTGGACGCTCTACCATACGCGCGGGCCGCAGGAGCGGCATCTCTGCCAGCTCGACTACATCCTGCTGTCGCCGGCGCTCGCCGATCGCAACGGACGGGCGATTCCCGACATCGTGCGGAACGGCCAGCCGTGGCGAACGCCTTTTCCCGAGGGGCAGGAGATCCGGCGCTATCCGCGCATCGGGTGGGATCGCCCCAAGGCGTCGGACCATTGTCCGGTCGCCGTGACGCTGGACATGGCATGAGGCGGCGATGAGCTTCGCTCTGCCGCGCGGGCGTGTCGTCCCGGTACGGTCCGTGGACGTGCGCCTCGATCCGGGGCCGCATCCCTTCGCACTGGAAAACGCCGACGCCATCGAGGCGAACTGGGGGCAAGAATTCGCCGCAAATCCCGCCCTGTTCGACGGCGAGGTCGTCCTGCTGTCGAGCCTCGGACTGGAGGGCGGCAGGCTCACCGGGCTCTGTCACGAGGTTCGCTATGCGGCGCTGCTCTACTGGCGCAAGCACCGCCGCCCCGGCGCCGAACATGCCTACGCCCATGCGGCGATCGTCTCGGGCGACGACGCGCTGGTGGCGATCCGCATGGGATCGCATACGGCAAATCCCGGCAAGGTCTACTTCGCCGCCGGCTCGTTCGAATCCATCGACTTCCGGGACGGACAGGTCGACCTCGAAGGCAACATGGCCCGCGAGGTGGGGGAGGAGACCGGTCTCGACCTTGCCGCCGCGCGGGCCGAGGCGGGCTATCACCTGTTTTCCGCCGAAGGCGCGACCGTGATCTTCCGGCGCTACCGCTACGATCTGCCGGCGGCCGAGCTGGCGCGGCGAATCGAGGCGCATGTCGCCGCCGAAACCGAGCCGGAGATCGCCGGCCCGGTGATCCTGCGGCGCGGCGACCCCCTGCCTGAAGGGGTGATGCCGCACATGAAGGCGATCGTCGAGTGGCATTTCGGCTGACTGCGCCGGAAGGCGCCTGGCGCATTGCCGTCGCTCCCGAACGGCCGGTTGAATGACGGCACGGGGCAAGGGACGGGCGTCATCTTCTCGATCGTGGTGCAGGAGCTGACGGTCACTCGGCTCGTCTCCCGGACGATGGGCAAGGCGGGATAGCTGTTCAGGCGGCGGGCACCGTCGAGTTCCTTCGCCCCCCTCTGTCCTGCCGGACATCTCCCCCACGAGGGGGGAGATCGGCTGGCCGCTTTGCCCAGCGCCCATCTGCAACGTTGAAAATTGGCGAAGCCAATAATGACAGCCAATCTCCCCCCTCGTGGGGGAGATGTCCGGAAGGACAGAGGGGGGCGCGAGAGGATGCGGCCGGGAACGTTCATTCAACCGATCACCCTGGACCTCGATTGCATCGGCCGCTGGTCGCTTCACTCGTGCCGCAGCGCGACGATCGGGTCGAGACGCGCGCCGCGCAGCGCCGGGAAGAAGCCGAAGACCATTCCGATCAGCGCCGAGAAGGCGACGGCACCGAGGATGACGGGCAGGCTCGGCGCAAACGGTATGCCGAGCGCCAGCGTCGCCGCGCCGGCCAATGCCAGGCCGAGGGCGATGCCGATCAGACCGCCGAGCAGCGAGAGCACCGTCGCCTCGACGAGGAACTGCACGAGGATGTGCCGCTCATGCGCGCCGATGGCCAGCCTGATGCCGATCTCGCGCGTCCGCTCGGTCACCGAGACGAGCATGATGTTCATGATGCCGATGCCGCCGACGAGCAGGCTGACGCCGGCCAGCGCGCCCAGCATGCCGGTCATCGTGGTCGTGGCGCTGGTCATCGCGTCGGCGATCTGCGTCATGTCGCGGACGTCGAAATTGTTGTCCGCCTCCGGCGCGATACGCCGCGAGTCGCGCAGCAGCGCCTCGATGTCGCGCGACACTTCGCTGGTCGTCGCGCCCTCGGCGGCCGAGACGTAGATGGTGTCGACGTCGCGATCGCCGGCGATGCGGCGCTGGTAGGTGGACAGCGGCATCAGCACGACATTGTCCTGGTCCTGGCCGAAGCCCGATGTGCCCTTCGGCGCGAGTTCGCCGATCACCCGGCAACTGATCTTGCCGACACGGATCGCTTCTCCCTCCGCGGCACCCGTGCCGAAGAACAGGCTGCGCACCGTCTGTCCGACGATGCAGACGGCGGTGCCGCCGCGCAGTTCGGAATCGGTGAAGAGCCGCCCCTCCGTCAGGCTCCAGTCGCGCGCCACGAAGAAGTCGAGGTCGGTGCCGGTCACCTCGGCCTGCGTGTTCTGGGCGCCGTAGACGATGCGCACCGTCGAGGACGACGCTCCGGAGACGGCGCGGGCGTTGGTCAGCCCCTTCGCCAGGCTCGCCACGTCCTTCTCACCGAGCTTGCGCGCCGTGAAGTTGGTCGAGCCGGAGCGGTCGGGCCGGGCAGGGCGGACGACCAGCAGGTTCGAGCCGAGCTGCGCAATGTCCTGCTTGACCTTTTCCGTCGTGCCGCTGCCGATCGTCACCATGGCGATCACCGCGGCGACGCCGATGACAATGCCCAGCAGCGTCAGGAACGAGCGAAGCACGTTGCGGCGCACCGAGCGCAGCGCGAGGCGGATCGTCTCAAACAGCATCGGCCACCTCGCGACGGGTGTCGGCCTCGATATTGCCGTCGAGGAAGCGGATGGTGCGATGCGCGTAGTCGGCGATGTCCTGCTCGTGCGTCACCATGACGATGGTCAGGCCGAACTCACCGTTCAGGCGGATCATGAGCTCCATGATCTCGTGGCTGCGCGCCGTGTCGAGATTGCCGGTCGGCTCGTCGGCGACGAGCAGGGTCGGGCGCGTCACGATGGCGCGGGCGATGGCGACGCGCTGCTGCTGGCCGCCCGACAGCTCCGCCGGCGTATGGTGCTCGCGCCCCGCCAGCCCGACCTCGGCCAGCGCGCGCATGGCCAGGTCGCGGCGCTGCCCCGAAGGCACGCCGCGGTAGACGAGCGGCAGCTCGACATTCTCCGCGGCCGTCGTGCGGGAGAGCAGGTTGTAGCCCTGGAAGACGAAGCCGATGTAGCGGTTGCGCAGCGTCGCCCTGCGTCCCCGGTCGAGCCGGCCGGCATCCGTGCCGAGGAAGTCGTAGCGCCCCCGGCTCGGCGTATCGAGACAGCCGACGATGTTCATGGCCGTCGACTTGCCCGATCCGGACGGGCCCATGATCGCGACGAACTCGCCGCGGCCGATGTCGAACGACACGCCGGCCAGGGCATTGACGCGTGCCTCGCCGCGGCCATAGGTCTTCCAGACGTCGCGGAAGCCGATGAGGGTTTTTTGGGCCGCCGTCGTCATGAGCGGCCGCGGGCCTGGCGCACGCCGAGCACCACCTGCGCGCCGTCCTCCAGCCCTTCGAGGATCTCGGTGTTTTCGCCGTCGGTCGATCCCGTCCTGACCTGCACCGCGGACGGGGCGCCGTCCTTCAGCACGTAGAGCGTGCGGGTGCCGTCCTGCGCCGCCGTGCGTCCCTGTCCGCGGTCGCGCGGCGGGCCCATTCGCGGCGGCATGAACAGGCTGCGCAGGCTCCAGCCCCGGCGTTCCGAGACGGCGGGCGGACTGAACCGGAAGGCCGCGTTGGGGACGCTCAGCACGTCCTTCGCCTCCCGCGTCACGATGGCGACCGTCGTGGTCATGCCCGGGCGCAGCAGCAGTTCCTGGTTGTCGACGTCGAGCCGCGCATCATAGGTGACGACGCCTTCGGTGGTGACGGAGGCATAGGAGAGGTCGCGGATCTCGGCGTCGAAGCGCCGCTCCGGAAAGGCATCGACGGTGAAGCGCGCCTTCATGCCCGGCGCGATCGCGCCGATGTCCGCCTCGTCGATCGCCGCCTTCAGCTCCATCGTCTTCAGATCGGCAGCGATGATGAACAGGACCGGCGCCTGCAGCGAGGAGGCGACCGTCTGGCCCGGATCGACGGAACGGGTCAGCACGATGCCGTCGATGGGCGCGTAGATCCTGCTCTTCTCGAGGTCGGCCTGCTGCAGCTTCAGCTCGGCCTGTGCGATCGAGAGATTGGCTTGCGCGACCGCGACCGCGCTCGCTGCCCGGTCGCGCGACGCCTCGGCGGTGTCGAGCGCCTGCTGGGCGACCATGCCGCGCTGCGAAAGCTGGCGCGAGCGGCCGAGGCTTTGGTCGGCTTCCTTGAGATTGGTCTGCGCCTGGACGATTCCTGCCTCGGCGACCTTCACGGAGGCTTCGGCGCGATCGACATTGGCGGCGATGCGCACCGTGTCCAGCTCGGCCAGCACGTCGCCCTTCCTCACCAGGTCGTTCTCCTTCACCGCCACCGAGCGGACGACGCCGGACAGCTCGCTGGAGATGTCCACCTGGATGAGCGGCTGCAGCGTGCCTGTCGCCGAAACCTCGACGGTGATGTCGCTGCGTCCGGCCGGCGCGGTCGAATAGGAAAGCTGCGTCTCAGCCGGCGTGAACCACCACCAGCCGGCAGCGGCGGCGCCGGCAAGGAGGATCAGCAGCAGAAGACGGACGAGCCAGGTCCGCAGCCTGCCCCGGGGAGGGGCGCCGAGGTCGAGCGCGGCATCGATGGACGGCGCGTCCGCCGCTCGTGGCCGATTGACAATCTGGTCCATGAGGACCCCTAACTTGTGCGTCCCTGCATCCCACAGGTCATGCGGCCGAGGCCGCAATTCAAGTTAAATATCGCTCATGTTGCACGGGCCAGGCCCGGAGGATGTCTGATGAAGCGGCGCTACGCGATCTATGACGTGTTCACGAACCGGGCACTCGCCGGCAATCCGCTCGCCGTGGTGTTCGACGCGGAAGGGTTGGAGCCAGCCGCCATGCAGGCGATCGCCCGCGAATTCAACCTCTCCGAGACGACCTTCGTGTCGCCGCCCGCCGATGCCAGACATCGCGCCCGCGTGCGCATCTTCACGCCCGACTACGAGATGCCTTTCGCGGGGCATCCGACGGTGGGCACGGCGATCGCGCTGGCCGATGCGGAGGAGGGGCCGGCGATCCTGGTCCTGGAGGAGAACATCGGCCCGGTGCGCTGCGCCGTTTCCGGCGGGGCCGGCACGCGTTTCGCCGAGTTCGATCTGCCGAAGCTGCCGCAGCCCGTGGCCTATGACGCCGATGCGGCGGCCATCGCGGCGGCGCTGGGGCTGAAGAGCGGCGACATCGGCTTCGACGGCCATGCGATTTCCTGCTGGTCGGCCGGCGTGCCCTACGTGCTGGTGCCGGTGAACAGCCTCGCGGCCGTTGCCGGCGTCCGCTTCGAGAACACCGCCTGGAGCGCCATCGCGCCGCCTCACCCGACCGCACGACATGCCAGCGCCTATGTCTATTGCCGGCAGGCCGAAGCGCCCGACAGCGCCTTCCACGTGCGCATGTTCGTGCCGGGCACGCCCTCCTTCGAGGATCCGGCGACCGGGTCGGCGGCCGCGGCCTTCATCGGCGCGGTGGTGCATTTCGACCGGCCGGACGACGGTCTCCTGCAATTCTGGATCGAACAGGGCACCGAGATGGGCCGTCCGTCTCGGCTGCGGCTGGAGATGGACGTTTCCGGCGGCGCGGTGGCCGCGGCACGGATCGGCGGCCACGCGGTCAAGGTGGCGGAGGGCCGGCTGTTCGCCTGACTGCCGCTGCGGCATCCGCCTTCGATTTGCAGGTCCCTGCATTTTATGCGGAAATGCGCGGCGACGGGCTGGACAGGCCCGATCCCCGTGGCTATATCCGCGCCCATCGCCGCAGGCGTTTCGGGTGCGTAGCTCAGTCGGTAGAGCAGCTGACTCTTAATCAGCGGGTCACAGGTTCGATCCCTGTCGCACCCACCAATAAATCCATCGCCCAGACAGTTCGGCGCCCACACCGGCTTAGGTGCGCGACGCAGATGCCCCGCGCGGCCGGCTTCGGAAAGCGAATCCGGCTCTCCCAGCGCCAGCCGGGCAGGCGTGTTCGTCGTCGGCGCCTGTGTGTGGCGCACTCGGGACGGTGAGGCTGCGGAGGAAAACCGTCGCCGCCCGATTGGAGAGTGGAAGGGCCGCCTGCGAAAGATCGAACCGCCAACGGATCCGTTGCGTACACGTCCCCGCCGTTGGAGCGATCAGGTTCGGCACCGTCTGCCGCGACCCCTGAATCTCAAGGTGTCAGGTACGCACTACCAGGTTCTGCGCCATCAGGAGCTTTCCCGCCGCCGATGTCATCAATTTGATGATCGATGCGACTTGCGACGGTTGCATGATGGTCGATGGATCTTCGGTCGGAGCAAGCTTGCGCCGCAGATCGGTTGCGCAGCGCCCCGGTGAAAGGCAAATTACATCAATGCCGTAGGGCTTGAGTTCATCGCGCAGCACCTCGGACATGTTAATCATCGCTGCCTTGGATGCCGAATAGGTCAACCAGCCGCTGCGACCCGTAATACCCGCAGTCGATGCGATGTTGATGATCGTATCCAGTGGGTGGCCGCGATGGAGTGCCTGCTGAATCAATTTGAAAGGCGAATACAGGTTCACCCGCATCGTCAATTCGAAGTCCTCAAGTGTCGACTCATTGATCGATGCCGGCTTGGTGAAGCCTGCATTGTTGATGATGGTCGTGATTGAGATGCCCTCGGTCCCCAAACGGTCGTAGACGTCCTCCACGATCTCGGGATGCGACAGATCGGCCGGAATTGCGACAACCCTTATGTTGCCGGCCCTGGCTGAAACGTCGTCATAAGCGCGGCTAAAATCGGCGGATTGTCTGGCGACCATAACAATGCAGTCGAACGGACTATCAGCCTGTGCGAGAATTTTCGCGGTTTCCAGACCGATGCCGCGCGAGGCGCCGCTTATGAGAACTGCAGTTGTCATTTGCCCGACCTATTCATGATTTGCTCGGCAAGGGAGAAGTCTTCCCACGTCGTGACTTTCAGATTCTTGCTGGCACCCTGGAGAGACATGATCTTTGCGCCCACCATCTCGAGGCACATGATTGTGTCTTCAGTGTAAATCAGACCTCGCTCTGCAGCGGCGCGGTGCGCAGCCGCGAGCGTCGAACGCTCGAAGAGCTGCGGCAACTGGATATTATAGACCATGTCTCGCGGCACGCCCTTTTGAACCATCTTGGTTTCCGGGTCGATCTGGCACATGGAAAAAGGGATCGGCAGGCAGTAGCCCGCATTGGCGGCCCCGCAGTCCAAGAGGTTCTGAAGCATATCCTTGTCGACGAAGGGGCGAGCCGCCTCGTGGAGAACAACGGTGTCGTAGGTTGCTGCCTCGGTCAGGATGCGCGAGCTTTCGTGCCTTGTCTGTCCGGCGGGCAAGATCTTGTATGCCTTGCTGCCACAGTAGGACGCCAGAATTTGCTCCGTGCGCGCCTCGTATCCTTCCGGTGCATTCACGACTATCTCTGCGATACGCTCCACTTTAACCGCAGCAATGATCGGATAGGCAATCAGGGGGTGACCCGCCAACTCATAGAATTGCTTTGGCTCGTGGTGACGGGAGCGCTGTCCTACACCGCCAGATAGCAGCAGCAGAGATACCGCATTCTTGGAATCCAAAGGCATGTCCCTACGTTCTCCTCTCGACATCGCCGCTAGGCGGGAGTCCAGTTCAACAAACGCGCATTGCTGTTGAAAATGTTAAGCTAGACCTGCAAATATTCCGCGCGAATTTCCAACGCCGCACTTGGTCGATCTGTGAAGATCTGACGATGTCCCTCGGAGATTGCGCTGCGCAATTCCTCGGCAGTGTTGACCACCCATATTCCGAAGCGGCGATAGTCGAAATCGGGCCTCTGTTCTTTCATCGCTCTGATCAGTTTTCGATCAAGTGTAACCGCGCATCGTGGAATATGATCGAACACACTGATCGTTCGGTCGATCCCACCCAACATTTCGACCGATCGCGCATTCACGGAGGCGAGAAGTCGGATGTCCGGGTCCAGATAGCGCAGTTGTTCCAGCACCATCGGCGCGAAGCAGCTCAATACAATGCGATCGCGCAGCTTTCGGCGCCGGACCAGGTCAAGCACCGCCTCGGCCTGGCCGGGGTAGGCGTTACCGAGAACATCTGTCTTGAGTTCCAGATAGATGTCGAAAGTCCCGTCCAAGGCATCCAGGGCTTCGTCCAATGTCGGGATCTTGGCATCTAGGACTTCGGTCGTTCCGCCTTTCGTTTCCTTCAACGACAAGCGCCTAATGCCCTCGAGATCAAAGTTCGAAATTGGTCCTGACCCTGTCGTGGTTCGATCAACCAGCGGGTCGTGCATCACCACGAGCTGTCGGTCCGACGTCTGGTGAACGTCGAGTTCCACGCCATCGATCCCCGGAAGCGATGCCGCGACCTCGAAGCCAGCTATCGAGTTTTCCGGCTTGGCATCCTTCGCGCCCCGATGGGCAATGATCTGCGAGGCCTTCGGGACGCTGGTGGAATCAGAGATCGGCGCGGCGACAGTCCAGCGCGAAGCTGCAAGCTCATGCTCCGCAATCAAATTCTGGAGCTCACCCTCGAAGCCGTTCTCCAGGGTGATCTTCGTGTTCAGGAAATATTCGCGGGCGTTCAGTCTCGCCTCACGAAGATAGTCATCGCCGTTGACTATCACGCGGCTAACCAGCTCTCGCAGCTCGTCGGAGTCGCGAAACGAGTAGCAATATTGATCAAATGACAGAGATGAGTTCGTAGTCCTGTATCCATTTCCGGGTGGTAGATATACAAAGATCGGTTTTCCGAGCGCCAGGTAGTCACTTATGACGCTGGATATGTCTGTCACCAGAAAATCCGACTGCGTCATCAGTTCAACAACCGGGCGGCGGCGATCCGCAACTTCGACGGAAATCCTCTCGGAGGGCGGGGTATCCGCCAGGCGTCTTTCGATCTTATTGAATTCCGCCAAACGTTTGCCGACCCAAGGATGAAACTTGACCACAGCATGAGAGCCGGTGAGTTCGGCGATAGACGGAACGAATTTTTCGGCAAAGCGAATGGATGTGTACTCCTGCTCAGCCTGGAAGCCTTCCCATGTCGGCAAATACAGAAAACGTCCAAATGTCCCGGCGCCTGCTGCAGTCTCGATCAGCGAGCGCAGCGTCGGCCGGCCGACGATTCTAAACCGAACGGACGCGTGGTCCATTCGAGAGTTCCGGAAGCGATCAATCTGCGCCATGCCGGCGCACCAAACTTCATCGTAGGCCCGGAAGAATTTGTGGCAACTTGCGGCCTTCTCGCTGTCGCCGTGGCCGACCCATATATGGGTCAACTGGTTGAAACGGAGGAAGTGGACGGTGTTGCCGGTGTTGGAAATGTAGAGGACGCCGACCAGTTTGGGGCAGTTGTTGACCAGCCACTCTGCCTCTATGCCAGTTTTGATGTAGACGATGTCCAGGTCGTTTCGACGTGTCTTCAGATTGGTGAACAACTGCGGAGAACGAATGACCAGAAGGGCGTTCGGGTCAGCATTCTTGACAAACTGATACCAGAGGTCGACATGGAAATCGGCTTCGACACCATCCCCGATGTGTATGAGGTAGCGCGCTTGCTCCAATTTTTCCGGCAAGGTTGACGGCTCGAAGGCCTTTTGCAACTTGGCCAGATGGATGGCCAAAGTCGGGTCGCCCATTCGTTTGGCATAGCCGGCAATGACATTCGCGCCGGTCTCGTCATTGGTGGCGCGCGCAGCTATGAAATCCATATGCAGACGCAGCCACATGGCTTGCTCATCAAAGACCTCGCGGTCTTTCCCGCAGCAATAGGGCAAGCTGCGGTAGTCAAACAGCCCCCCGCCGCCGAAGACAGCATCCGCATATGCCTGCGTATCACTTGGCACCGGCGCTTTCAGGCCGTTGCGGACTTCGACACCGATTCTAAAACGAGGAATTTCGGTGGCGACCCCCGAGTCCCGGATCTCGAGACCTTGCCCCTGGATTTCATGATACATCTGGACCGCGACCAGCGTTCCATTCAAGCTGCGGAACAGCAGTCGATCAGCCGTGCTTTCCGAAGCTATGGACTCAAGAAGAGCCGCCTCGGCGAGTTGTTGGCATGCCCCGACCGTCTTGCTGGTATTTCGTATCCCAAGTTCGATCGGGTGGGCCGCGGGCCCGGAAAGGTTGCCCGCCAGAAAATCTTTCATCGTGCCGCGCGACAGGAAAAACGGCAGCTTCTCGCGAAGAACCACCTTGCAGATCTGCGACAGCATTTCGCTCCGGCGCGCTTCTGCCTGCGACAAATTCAATGCCAGCGACTCAACCGGAACAAGCCAGATCGGCAGGTCCGTGGATGGACCCCAGCCTTTTTGCACGACGTCAACGAGCCAGCCGGGCTCGTGCACCGCAGCCTCTTTCGAGACGCTGCGGGCGTTTTTCAGAGCCAGCTCCGTTTCCCCGGCCGCGGCCATCGCTTTCGTCGACAGCCATTTCGCTTCCCATGGCGGCAGAGTAGCCGAGCCTGCGACGATCATCTTTTGGAAGCGCGGCCAAAGATATGGAGCATTGACCAGCGCTTGAGCGTCGCGGAGAAGCTCGGTTCCCTTGTATTGCTTCGCCAATCGCTCGAGAATCGAGAAGGCGTCGTCGACCCTTCCCAGAGAGGCCAAAGTAAGGGGCACCAGTCGCCACGCAGCGTAAGAGTTCAAACTTGGCAGCGCAGGAAGAAGCGTCGTCAGTGCCGCGAGGGCATCACCGCCGAGGAATTGAACGCGTGCGTTGAAATAGGCCGCTGCCGCTCCGTTCATGGTGCTGAGCCGGTTGATGAGCGGCCTGGCGCGGTCGAGCCGGCCTTGTGCAAGGGCAGACTCAATCTCCATGATCAGCATGTCGGTCGAGAATCGTAGCGAGGGCGTACCGTTGCTGGAAAAGCGAACGACCACCTGCGATAGAAAATCGTGTTCGCAATCCAAGAGCGCCCGCTGAATCAACTGCATGCTGGCACGGGGAGCTTCGTTCGGAGCAGCTATCGCCTTTTGCTTGGGAACCGCCTTTATTGCGGCATCTACGAAGCGGTCCAACTCCTCCTTGCGCCGAATGACATTCTCGTCGCCGAGTTTCAGAAGTTCGGCCGCGATCATCTCGGCACTATCGCCTTCGCGATAGTTCGCCAGGTACTCTTCCATGAAGGTGTCCACGTCGTCGCCGATCGTTGGCCCGCTCTCCAGGACTTCGAGGAACTCGTCGAACGAGTCGGGGTGATACCCTATGCGGTTCTCAAAGATGTGGGCCTCGGCGGAGCCGCGAAACCGATCGATGACTCCGTCCCCGACGATCCAGCGCGGGAAGATCACGGGTTTTCCCAGTGCCCAGGCCTCATAGATCATCGAGCTGGCGTCGCTCACGACCACATCACAGTCGACAAGTTCCGAGCCTATGGCCGTCTTGTCGTCATCGCGATCACGGGGATGTGGCCTGATCTGCAAGTCGAACCGTTCGGCGACAGCTTCGGCGAACTCGAGAAATTTCGGATAGCTCGATACCGATGCGCCTTTCGGTCCACCATGTTTCGAATGGGCGGGCGCGAAAAGGACCTTCAGGCGGCGGTCTTCCGGCGCAATTCGACTTTCACGACTGACTTTCAGGCGACGTAGAAAGTCTATGCGCGGGTGTCCGACCGCGACTACGCGATCGGGCGAGAAATGATCGGAGAAGTCCTCCAGGACGCGACGTCTCGCCCATTCGCCAGGCACGAGCACGGTCTGAAAGCGCGGCAGGCAGGGTGCGCCGTCAGCCCGCGTTCTGGTATAATTCCGGTCGGCGATCGAATGACTAAGGAAGACATTGCCGGGCAATCTGATGAAGAAGGCTATATTAATGCTGCTCGGGTCCGCTTCAAAGCGTGTAGCAGAAATGGGTGCCGTCCCAAGTAACGCCTGCGATATCAGTTGCTCCGATTGGTCTTGGAGGTCTTTATAGTTAACCGTCTCGTCGAATACAAAGTTTATCCGACGGTAAATCGCCTCTGACAATGTACAGAACCCCAAAAATGACTACTCAGTTTGCGCATGGAATGCCAAGCCTGAGACCCTTGCAGACATCGTTTGCCCCGTTCGCCGGGATTTGTAGGTTGGTTTAGCCGGCTGTGCAATCCCCGTGTACACCTCGCGAAAAATTGAGATGCAGGTTAACCGAATGCAGCTTTGGCTTTCGCGGAAACTGTCCCAAAAGGTCACGATGACCCTCATGGCGGTCCAGAACAAGTCCTGCGTCTG
>JAHBYY010000096.1 GCA_019635715.1 Rhizobiaceae bacterium
CAGGATATCGCCCTCGTCGATCGTCTCCAGCCCGGCGATCATCCGCAGCGTCGTCGTCTTGCCGCAGCCGGACTGGCCGAGCAGCACGATGAACTCGTTGTCGTCGATGCTGAGATTGAGGTCCTTGATGACCTGGACGGCGCCGAAATACTTCTGGATGCCGCGGAGTTCGATCTGGGTCATCCGTGACCTTCTTTTTCCGGTGTGACTGGGGGACCGGCCTGGTCCTTCGATCCGAACCAGCCGGTGAACATGAAGGTCAACAGGCCGACGATGATCACGGTGAGCCCGTAGCGATGGAGAAAGAAGTTCCAGGGCTGGCACAGGAAGACGATGCCTAGGACCATAACGATCTCGGCGATGCGCTGCAGTGTCGAGCTTCTGATCATTTGCGGATCGCTCCGAAGCTCATGCCGCGCAGCAGATGGTTGCGGAGCAGGAAGGTGAAGATGGCGACCGGCAGCAGGAACAGGAAGGTGCCGGCCGCGATGACGGTCCAGTCCGAGAGGCCGGAACCGACCTGGCTGGGGATGAAGGGCGGCGCGGTCTGGGCGCGCCGGTTGGTCATGATCAGCGCGAAGGCGTATTCGTTCCACGCGGTGATGAAGCAGAACACGGCAGTGGCCGCGATGCCGGTCGCCGCCTCCGGAATGACGATCTTGAAGAAGGCCTGCATGCGCGTGTAGCCGTCGACCAGCGCCGCCTCCTCGTATTCCCTGGGGATCTCGTCGATGAACCCCTTCATCAGCCAGACCGAGAAGCTGAGGTTGAAAGCGGTGTAGAGGATGATCAGTCCCCAATGCGTGTCGTTGAGGCCGACCGCCCGGTACATGAGGAACATCGGAATCGCCACCACGACGGGTGGCAGCATGCGTGTCGACAGGATGAAGAAGAGCAGGTCGCCCTCCCCCTTCACCTTGAAGCGCGAGAAACCGTAGGCGGTGAACGTCCCCATGCCCACCGCGAGCACGGTCGAGGTGATCGCCACGATCAGCGAGTTCATGAATCGGTTGGGATAGCCCGACCACTGCACCTCGCCCTTGCCGGAGCGCACGACCTTCTCGCCGCCGTCGAAGACGATGCGCTCCCACCAGGGTGCCGCCTCGTATTCCTCGGGCGTCGGCTGCGTCCTCAACTGCGAGCGCTTGGTGAACAGCTTGACGAAGGGCGACACCTCCGGCTCGAACAGAATCGTCGGCGGGATGGTCGTCGACAGGTTGCGCGGCTTGAAGGAGGTCGAGACGATCCAGTAGATCGGCGCGAGAAAGATCAGCGTGATGACGACGACCGCCGCGATGGCGACGCGGTTCAGCGCGATCTCGGACGAGGTGCGGACCTGGGCCATCCTACCGCTCCTTCACCTTGTTGAGGTATTTGACATAGATGTTGGTGATGGCGAGCACCATGATCAGCACGATGTAGGCCAGCGCGCAGGAGCGTCCGGTCTGCCACTCCTGGAACGCCATCTTGTAGAGCCGGATCGAGATCACCTCGGTCGTCGGCTGGCTGGTCAGGATGTAGGCGAGATCGAAGGTCTTGAAGGCTTCCATGGTGCGGAAGATGATGGCGATCATCAGGATCGGCGCGACCAGCGGCAAGGTGATGCGGAAGAAGGTGTAGATCGGCCCTGCCCGGTCGATGGCCGCCGCCTCGTAGAGGTGCTTGGGAACGGCCGAAAGGCCGGCCAGCGACAGCAGCATGACGAACGGCGCCCACATCCAGATGTCGGTGATCGCCACGGCGTAAAGCGCCATGTCGGGATTGGACAGCCACTCGAAATTGCCGAGGCCGAGCGCGTAGTTGATGATGCCGAAGGACGGGTCGTAGAGCAGCTTCCAGAACAGCCCGACCACCGCCATCGACAGCATCATCGGCAGCAGCAGCAGCGTCGTGATGAGGCCCTTCAGCGGGATGTCGCGGTTGAGCAGCATCGCCGTGCCGAACCCGACGATCACCTGTCCGACGACCGAGACGATGACGTATTTCGCGGTGATGGCGAAGTTCGACCAGATGAACGGGTCGTTGAGCAGTTCCCGGTAGTTCTGGAGGCCGACGAACTTGGCCGGCGTGTTCACCGATGCGCGGAAATCGGTGAACGAGTAGCCGAGCGAGTACATCAGCGGAAAGATGTTGAAGACGATCAGGAACAGGATCGTCGGGATGATGAAGAGGTTGCGGATCGCAATGTCGCTCATGCCGCGCGCCGCCGCGCGCGAATTCCGGTCAAGTGTGGTCATGACGGCTGCCGCCACAGCTCTTCTCCCTGCAGGCCTGAAATGAAAAAACGGAGGGGGCGGGGTATCCGCCCCCTCCGCGAGACCGCATCGCCTACTGCTGCTGCCGGTTGTACTTCTTGAAGGTGGCGTTCCAGTCGCCAGCCAGCGCGTCGAGCGTATCCTTGGCCGTGCCCTGATCGCCGGTGATGAACGGATAGACCCGCTGGTTCATCTGGATCAGCAGTTCGGCATATTCAGGCGTCGCCCAGAAGTCCTTCACCTTGAACATGGTGTCGTAGAAGGCCTTGTTGTACGGCGTCGCATTCTGGAACTCGGCGCTTTCCAGCACCGCCGTGTTGCAGGTGTAGCCGCCGAGCTCGGCCCACTTCTTCTGGGTCTCGTCCTTGACGAACCACTCCAGGAACTTGAAGGCCTCTTCCTTGTTTTCCGAGTAGTTGACGATGGAGATGCCCTGGCCGCCGAGCGCCGCGAACTGATCGCCATCCGGGCCGGCCGGGTTGGCGAAGAAGCCGGTGTTCTTGGCGTTCGGGTTCGAGGATTCGTTGACCAGCGCCGGGAAGAAGGCGAAGTAGTTCATGCTCATCGCCGCCAGGTTCTCGGTGATTGCCTGGTTGTCCTCGATGAAGAAGGACTTGGCCCAGCCCGGAGGGGTGAACTTGTAGAGCTCCTTGTACATTTCGAGGGCGGCGACGTTCTTGTCGGAATTGATGATCCCGTCGACCTTGTAGCTCGCATAGTCGCCGAGCTCGCCGCCGTAGGAGAAGATCGCGTTCTCGACGCCCATGACCAGCGCATCATAGGAATTGTCGGTGTAGATGGCGATGCCGTAGCGCTTCTCGTCGGGGCGGTGGAAGAACTCCGCGATGTCGCGCAGCTCCTTGAAGGTCTTCGGCGGAGCGAGGTCGTAGCCGTACTTGGCCTTGAACGCCTCCATCTCCTTGGGATCCTCGAACCAGTCCTTGCGGTACGACCAGCCGACCGCGTCGCCCTCGGCCGGAACGGACCAGTACTTGCCCGAGGCGGCGGGATACTCGGCGTAATATTTGACGGTGGCCGGCGCCATCGTCTCGGCCAGCTTGTGCTTGGCGAAGAACTCGCTCAGGTCGACATAGTGGCCCGCCTCGGAGGCCGCGCCGATCCACTGGGAATCGCCGACGACCATGTCGTAGGCCGAGCCCTTGGCGTTGAATTCGGTGAACGCCTTGGTCTGGAAGTCGGACCAGGGGGTCGTTTCGACCGTGACCTTCACGCCGGTTTCGGCCTCGTAGATGTTGGCCAGTTCCTGGAGGTAGTTGGCCGGATCCCACTCCGCCCAGAAGATCGTCAGTTCCTGCGCATAGGCGGACGTGCTGCCCGCGAGCGCCAGTCCGATGCCGGCCAGCATGCCGGTCAGTGTCTTTCGCATTCCACATTCCTCCCTGGATTGTAGTTACGTCACCCGGACGCTCCTGCGCCCGGAAGCCTGCCACCCTCGATGCCGCACCCTTGGATGCCGACCCTCCCCGGTCGATCCCGCTTCGCTAAGACATTCTGGATGTTGGCAGTTCCTCCTTTCTAATCTGGTATTACCAACATGCGCCGGTCGTCAAGGCCTTTGTTGCGGCCCGGATCAGCCAAAATGGCCGCCCAGGAACCGGAAATTGCCGGTTATTCTTTCTTTTTATTCATCTTTCTGACGTCTTACGATCGTATAGGATCACGCCGCTCAAGATCCGACCGCATATGGCGAAGCGATCTGGTCTAGCCAGTTCCGTGGCCTGACTTCATGTCGCCGTACCTTCCGCCGCCGCGGCCACGAGCGCCAGGGCGGCCCACCGCGCCACCGCCTGAGTAGCCTGGCCGTCGAGGCCCCAGATGTCTTTCAGGATGATGAACGCCTCCACCCCGAACACCAGAGAGAGTGCCTGCGCCAGACGCTTCACCGTGGCAGGCGGCAGGCGCCCGTGCAAGGGCGCGACCGCCTCCTCGAGAAGATCGACGCGATGGCCGCGCGTGAACTGCGGCTCGTCGCCGAGCGTGCCGGCCTGCCGGCGCGCCCATTGATCCAGCGACAGCTTGAGGGCCGCCTTGAACGTCGCCTCATAGGCCTCGATGCGCGGCATGGCGATCTCGAACAGATCACCGACACGCCGGGCGACATCCCTGCCCTCAGGCTTGAAGGTAAGGATCGGCCCCAGCCCTTCGTCGACCACAATCTTCACCAGCGCGGCCTGGCTCGGAAAATAGCGATAGGCGGTGGCGCGCGACACGCCTGCCGCCTCCGCCGCCTCGCTCACCGAGGGCGTGCGCCCCTCCTGCATCAGCCGGCTCGCCGTCTCGACAAGAAGGCGACGCGTGCGGGCCCGCGGGCCGCGCTCCGGGATGTCGGCCGCCGACGGCGATTGACGTGAGATATCCATGTCATTACGATACGACCGTCTCAGAAAAATGCAACGGCCTGCGTGGGCCGACAGGGCGGGACGGCGGGCGCGCCGGGGGAGAGCATGACGAGCATCTGCGTGGTCGGCACCGCCGACACGAAGGGCGATGAACTTGCCTATCTGGCCGAGCGCATCGCGGCGCGCGGCGCGACGCCGGTGATCGTCGATGTCGGCACGCGGCCGGCGACAATTCCCGTGGACGTCGACCTGAAGGTCGCCATCGTCGGCAGCGGCATAGCCGAGGCGCTGGCCTCCGGCGACCGGGGCCGCGCGGTGGCGGCGATGACCGACACCTTCCGCGCCTTCGCGGCCTCGCGCTTCGAATTCGACGGCATCGTCGGCATCGGCGGCGGCGGCGGCACCGCAATCGTCACCGCAGGCATGCGCGAACTGCTGCTCGGCCTGCCCAAGGTGATGGTCTCGACCCTGGCCTCGGGCGATACGTCCGCCTATGTCGGCGTCTCCGACATCGTCATGATGCCGGCGGTGACCGACATGGCCGGGCTGAACGGCATCAGCCGCATCGTGCTCAACAACGCCGCCAACGCGGTCGTCGGCATGGCCGCCAATCCGGCGCCGCGCGGCAGCGACAAGCCGGCGCTCGGCCTGACCATGTTCGGCGTCACCACGCCCTGCGTAACGGCGATCGTCGAGCGGCTGCGCGACCGTTACGACTGCCTGGTGTTCCATGCGACGGGCACCGGCGGGCGCACGATGGAGAAGCTGGCCGGCAGCGGCATGCTGGAGGGCATCCTCGACATCACCACCACCGAGGTCTGCGACCTGCTGTTCGGCGGCGTGCTGCCGGCCGGACCGGACCGGCTCGACGTGGTCGCCCGCACGAAACTGCCCTATGTCGGCTCGGTCGGCGCGCTGGACATGATCAATTTCTGGGCGCCCGAAACCGTGCCCGAGAAGTGGCGGGCGCGGCTGCTCTATCACCACAACGCCAACGTCACGCTGATGCGCACCACGCCAGAGGAATGCCGTGCCGCCGGCGCCTGGATCGGCGCGAAGCTCAACCGGTGCGACGGGCCGGTGCGCATCCTTATCCCGGAGAAGGGCGTCTCGGCGCTCGATATCGACGGCGGCGCGTTCCACGACGCCGGCGCCGACGCCGCGCTGTTCGAGAGCCTCGAATCGACGGTCCGGCAGACGGAGCATCGGCGCATCCTGCGCCTGCCGTTCCACATCAACGACCCCGCCTTCGCCGATGCCGCCGTCGCGGCGTTCCGCGAGATCGCCGCCTCCGGCAAGATTGCCTCGGCTTGACTAAGTGTATGCTCTACGTTGCCCCCCTCTGTCCTGCCGGACATCTCCCCCACAAGGGGGGAGATCGGCCGGCCGCTTGGGTTTCGCCAATCGCCAGAGTTTCAGGAGAAGCGATAAGGCCGAAACTGCCAATCTCCCCCCTCGTGGGGGAGATGTCCGGCAGGACAGAGGGGGGCGCCGTAGCGCATGGTTCCGTCTCAATTCCATAGGACATTCCATGCCCGCCATTCCGCGAAAAGACATCCTTGAAAAGTTCCGCGCGATGATCGCCGAGGGGCGTCCGATCGTCGGCGGCGGTGCCGGCACCGGCCTTTCCGCCAAGTCGGAGGAAGCGGGCGGCATCGACCTGATCATCATCTACAATTCCGGGCGCTACCGCATGGCGGGACGCGGCTCGGCGGCGGGCCTGCTCGCCTATGGCAACGCCAACGAGATCGTCAAGGAAATGGCGGTGGAGGTGCTGCCGGTGGTCAGGCACACGCCGGTGCTCGCCGGCGTCAACGGCACCGACCCCTTCGTGCTGATGCCGCGCTTCCTCGCCGAACTGAAGGACCTCGGCTTTTCGGGCATCCAGAATTTTCCGACCATCGGTCTGTTCGACGGCACGATGCGTCAGAGTTTTGAGGAGACCGGCATGGGATACGGGCTGGAGGTCGACATGATCGCGCAAGCCCATCAGTTGGACATGCTGACCACGCCCTATGTCTTCAACGCCGACGAGGCGAAGGCGATGACGAAGGCCGGCGCCGATATCATCGTCGCGCATATGGGGGTCACCACGGGCGGGACGATCGGCGCCACCTCGGCCAAAACGCTCGACGATTGCGTCAGCGAGATCGACGCCATTGCCGAGGCTGCCCGCTCGGTGCGCAAGGACGTCATCATGCTGTGCCACGGCGGCCCGATCTCCATGCCGGAGGATGCGCGCCATGTGCTGGAACGGGTCGACGGCCTGCACGGATTCTACGGCGCCTCCTCAATGGAGCGCCTGCCGGCCGAGGCGGCGATCACTCGGCAGACCGCCGATTTCAAGGCGCTCAGCGTCGGCCGCAAGGCCGGGCATTGACAATCACAGGGAGGAGTACATGGCCGACAGAAGCAAGGTGTTCGTCTATCCGAAGGATGTCGATGCCTTCGGATTCGACTGGGGCCGGCTGGCGCTGACCGTCGCACCCGAGGTCAACGGCGCGGCGCGTTTCTCGGGGGGCGTGGTCGACCTGCCGCCCGGCCAGGGTCATGCCCGGCACAACCATCCCGGCTCCGAGGAGATCATCTTCGTCATTTCAGGAAACGGCGAGCAGATGGTCGAAGACGAGGCCGGCAATCCGGTCGTCGCCCAGGTCGGGCCCGGCTGCACGATCTATGTGCCCGAAAGCCGGTTCCACTCGACGCTGAACACCGGAACCGCGCCGATGCAGCTATTCGTCGTCTATTCGCCGGCCGGACCCGAGCTCGGCCTGCGCGACCTGCCGGATTTCCGGCTGATCCCCGCCGGGAGCTGAACGCGGCGCGACCACCGGCGGGCTCGGATGCGCCGTCTTGCAATCGTTCGCCATCCTGTACGACAAGTCACATGGGAGCGGCGCGCCATCGCAAGGACGCGCCGGCCGCCGCTGCGCGCCTGGCCGTCGGAGCCGCACCAGCATTTCGGGAGGTTACATGTCGGCTCTTTCCTTCGCATCGTCCGCACCGGGGAGCTGGCGCGACAGGGCGCGGCACCGGGCCTGGCTGTCCGAGCAGGCCAACATCCTGTTCGACCAGTTCGATCCCGCCGCGCTCAATCCGCGGGGCGGCTTCTTCGACCTCGATGCGGATGGCGCCCCCCTTTCCGGCAACGCGGTGCGGCCGATCCACACCACGGCGCGCGCCGTGCACTGCTATGTCATCGGCAGCCTGCTCGGCCGGCCGGGCAGCGACCGGATGGTCGACCACGGCATGCGCTATCTGTGGCATCACCATCGCGACGACAGGCATGGCGGGTACATGTGGTCGCTGGACGATGACGGTCCGCGGGACGCGACCAAGCAGGGCTACGGCCATGCCTTCGTGCTGCTCGCCGCTTCGAGCGCAATGCTCGTCGGCCATCCGCTGGCGGATGCGATGCTGGCCGACGTCACGGAGATCCTGGAGACCCGGTTCTGGGAGGATGCGCACGGAGCCATTGCCGAGGAGTTCGAGCGCGACTGGACGCCGATGCGCGGCTATCGCGGGCAGAACTCCAACATGCACCTGACCGAAGCCCTGATGGCCGCCTTCGAGGCGACGGGCGAGCGCTTCTATCTCGACAAGGCGATCCGCATCGCGGATCTGCTGATCAACCGTCGGGCGCGTGAGTGCGGGTTCAGGGTCGCCGAGCATTTCGACGAAAGCTGGACGGTGGATCGCGGCTACAAGGCCGTCAACGAAATGTTCCGGCCTTCCGGAACGACGCCCGGCCATTGGCTCGAATGGGCGCGGCTCGTCCTGCAACTGTGGGTTCTGGATGGCAAGCGGCAGGCCTGGATGCCGGAGGCCGCGGAGGCGCTGTTCCGCCAGTCGGTCGAACTCGGCTGGGACCCGGCGGCCGGCGGCTTCTTCTACACGCTCGGCTGGGACGACAAGCCGGCCTTCCGGTTCAAGCCGTGGTGGCCGCTCGCCGAGGCGGCGGGCGCCGCCGCCTTCCTGGTCGAACACCGACCGAGCAAATTTCACGAGACATGGTACAGGCGGATCTGGAACACGGTCGCCGACCACTACATCGACCGCGCCGCAGGCGGCTGGTTCGAGGAGCTGGACGAAGCCCTACGGCCCTCACATTCGCTGTTTGCCGGCAAGGCCGACATCTACCACTCGCTGCAGGCGTGTCTCATCCCGCTCTATCCGGCGGGAGGAAGCCTCACCAGGATGATCGGCGCGCAGGCGTAGCGCCCGCATCCGTCGTCGCCGGCTGATCCACACCCGCCCCAGCAAAGGATCGCGATGAAACCCGTCTATATCGACTTCCTGAACGGTCTCGACATCGAGGCGCTGGCGATGACGGACGACGAGATCCTGTCGTCGGTGGAACGGGGCCTGCTGGCGCAAGGGCGAGGCGAGACCGTGATCGAGCCGCGCGTGCACCTCGAACCGGATCCCGCCTTCCGCGGCCATTTCAACGTGCTGCGGGGCTACGTGGCGCCGCTGGATGCGGCGGGCGTGAAAATCGTCGGCGACTATGTCGACAATTATCTGCACGGCCTTCCATCCGAGTTCGGCATCCTCAACCTCTTCGATCCACGCACCGGCCAGCCGCACGCGATCCTCGACGCGACGGTGATCACCGACATGCGGACCGGAGCCGTGACGGCGCTCGGCGCACGCCACCTGGCCCGCAGGGGCTCGAAGGTGCTTGGCCATATCGGGTCGCGCGGCACCGCCTACTGGAATGTCCGGCTGCTCGATCATCTGTTCGATTTCGACGAGATCCGCGTGCACTCGCGTCGCGCCGAGAGCCGCATCGGCTTTGCCGAACGCTTGTCTGCCGATCTCGGCAAGCAGGTCGTGGCCACCGGCGACTGGAAAAGCTGCGTCGACGGCGCCGACATCGTGGTGGAGGCTTCGCGCCTGCCGGCGCCCGAGCCGCTGCTCAGGACGGAATGGATCAAGCGGGGGGCGCTGGTGGTACCCTACGGCACGATGAGCGCCGTCGAGCTGTCGCTCACCGACATCATGGCGAAGATCGTCGTCGACGACTGGGGCCAGTGCAAGTCAGGAAAACTCGGATCGCTGCGGGCGCATGTCGAGAGCGGCCGGCTGTCCGAGCGGACCCTTCATGCCGAACTCGGCCAGATCATCGCCGGATTGAAATCCGGACGCGAGACGGAGGACGAGACCAACCTTTTCTGGCATCGCGGCCTTTCGCTCAGCGATATCGCGCTCGGCACGGCGATGCTGGAGAAGGCGAGGCGCGAGGGCATCGGCCAGCGGCTTCGCTTCGCATGACGCCGCTCGTCGTCGGGGGCGCGGCCCTCGGGGTCGACGACGTGGTCGCGGTCGCGCGCGACGGGCGGCCGGTCGAGCTCGCAGAAGGCGTGATCGACCGCCTGTCGCGGTCGCGAATCGTGCTGGATGCGGTCGCCGCCTCGGGTCAGCGGATCTACGGCCTCAACACCGGTCTCGGCGCCAATTTGGGAACATCGGTGACCGGTGACGCCGCCGCGTTCCAGCGGCAGTTGATCGAAGGCCGCAGCGGCGGCATCGGGCCGCCCCTGTCCCGCGATGCGGTGCGGGCCGTCATGCTGGCCCGCATCGCCATGCTGGCGCGGGGCGGCTCCGGCATCACGCCGCTCATCGTGGAAACGCTGGTCGCCGCGCTCAATTCGGGTATCTACCCGGTCATGCCGTCGCTCGGCTCGATCGGCGCCGGCGATCTCCAGCTCCTGACACCCGTCGCCCGCATGCTCATCGGCGAGGGCGAGGTGGAGTTTCGGGGCGAAGCCCGGCCCGCCGGCGAAGCTTTCGCCATGGCCGGATTGATGCCGGTGAAGCTCAACGCGAAGGACGGGTTGTCGCTTGTCGGCGCCTCGGCCGTCTCCGTCGGCTGTGCGGCGCTCGCGCTCGCCGACGCAAGGGCTGTTTTCGTCCGGCAGCAGGAGGCCGCCGCCCTCACCTTCGAGACGATCGGCGCGAACCGCTCGATCCTCGACACCCGGCTTCAGGCGGCACGACCCGCCGTCGGCCAGGAAGACGCGGCAGCGCAGTTGCGCGCTCTGCTGGCACGCCCCGACCCGCCCTCCCCCGCGGCGATCCAGGATCCGCTGTCTGTTCGCTGCCTGCCATCGATCCACGGCGCGCTGCTGCACGCCATCGGAGCCGCGGAGCAGGCAGTCGTCATCGAACTGAACGCCGCCGCAGACAACCCGCTGGTGCTCGCAGGCGATGGCTGCGTGTTGTCGACCGGCAATTTCCACACTGCGGCGCTGTCACTTGCCTTCGAGACGCTCGGCCTGTCGATCGCGCAGGCCGCAGCCGCGACGGCGGCGCGATTCGTTCAGCTCACCGGGTCGTCGCGCCACGGCCTGCCGCGATATCTTTCGCCGATCGGCGGCGCCTCTGCCGGCTTCGTGCCGCTCCAGAAAACCGCTGCGGCGCTGCTGGCCGCCATCCGCCACGCCGCGAACCCGGCGATGCTGGACTTCCTGCCGGTTTCCGAGGGCGTCGAAGACCATGCCGCGCAGACGCCGCTCGCCGTGGCGAAATGCTCCGGCATGCTCGACCACTGGCGGCGGCTGGTGGCGCTGGAGTTCCTGGCCGCGGCACAGGCCGCCGACCTGCGCGGCGACAGGCTCGGGCCGACGACCGGACGCCTCCGCGACGCCGTTCGCCTGGTCGCTCCGCCTCTCGGCGGGGACAGGCCACTCGGCGCGGACGTCGAGGCGCTCTACGCGGCGCTGTCAAACGGAAAATGGCAGGCGTGACGCCGGCCATCGGCTCCCGGACGCAACGCCGGCCCGCCCTTTCGGCAGCCCGGCTGCAGGCTCGGGCAGCGCCCGTGTCTTCGCCCGCCCCATCGGAGGCGCGAGCAAAGCGAACTGTCGTCAGTTGAGGAAATTGGTGGAGCCAAGCGGGATCGAACCGCTGACCTCCTGCATGCCATGCAGGCGCTCTCCCAGCTGAGCTATGGCCCCAATCCGGAGTTTCCGGAGACCCGACCGAAGCGAGGCGCTTCGATCGTTGCCGCGGCTTCTAACCCTGCCTCGCGACAAGATCAAGCCTCCCGGAGCCGCAAAAATGCGGCTCCGAACGTTCGTGTCTACTGCTCGTCCTCGTCGCCGACATTGACGATGCCGGTCACGTCGTCCTCGTCCTCTTCTTCCTCTTCGAGGAAGACGGTCTCGTCGTCGCCAAGGTCGACATCCTCGTCGTCCTCGAGGTCCGGCAAATCGTCGCCACCCTTGGCGTCATCGTCCGCCTCCTCGAGAGACACGATCTCCGCTCCCTCTTCCTCGGTCTCGACCTCGTTCTCGTCGTCGTCGGCGTTCGAGATCTTGGACTTGGTGGCGACGGCGGTTTCGAAGTAGCTCAACGGGTAGCTCTTGCCCGTGTAGGGAGAGACGATCGGATCCTTGCCGAGGTCGTAGAATTTGCGGCCCGTCTCCGGGTCGATCCGCTTTGTACCGAGTTCGGTTTTTGCCACGTGGAAGCCTCGTCGAAAAAGAACGGTCCCCATAGTCACAGTTCTTGGCCGTGTCAAAGCGAAATCGGCGGGATTTCGCGCCGTTTTCGGGGCAGCGGATCGAACCATCGCCGTTCCGGCCGTGCCTCGCGGCCTGCCACGCAACCGCCATGCGGAATCGACCCGGCGTGCGACATCGACCCGCCGTGCGGGGCACGACGGCATCCGGCCATCCCGCGGCGGGGATGACCGCCCCGGAAAGCCGTGATAGGAGACCGCCGTTTTCCGGAGCCGGCAGCCCGACCGGCCCTCTGCCCGCGAAAGGTCTTCCATGTCCCACGAGAACGCAGCCCGGCCGGCCACGGCGCGCCGCTCGTCCGGCCTGTCCGGCACGGTCCGCATGCCCGGCGACAAGTCGATCTCGCACCGCTCCTTCATGTTCGGCGGCCTGGCTTCGGGCCAGACCCGCATCACCGGGCTGCTGGAGGGAGAGGACGTGCTGCGCACCGGCGAGGCGATGAAGGCGATGGGCGCGGTGATCACCAAGTCGGGCGACGAATGGATCATCGACGGTGTCGGCAATGGCTGCCTGCTGCAGCCCGAAGCGCCGCTCGACTTCGGCAATGCCGGCACCGGCTCGCGCCTGACGATGGGCCTCGTCGGCACCTACGAGATGGAGACGACCTTCATCGGCGACGCCTCGCTGTCGAAGCGCCCGATGGGCAGGGTGCTCGATCCGCTGCGCGAGATGGGCGTGCAGGTGGTCAGCGCGGCATCCGGCGACCGCATGCCGATCACGCTGCGCGGACCGAACCAGGCCGCGCCGATCCGGTACCGCGTGCCGATGGCCTCGGCGCAGGTGAAGTCGGCGGTGCTGCTCGCCGGTTTGAACACGCCCGGTGTGACGACGGTCATCGAGCCGGTGATGACGCGCGACCATACCGAAAAGATGCTGAAGGGCTTCGGCGCCAACCTCGAAGTGGAGACCGACGCAGACGGCGTGCGCCACATCCGTATCCAGGGCCAGACGCCGCTGAAGGGCCAGGTGATCGCCGTGCCGGGCGATCCGTCCTCGGCCGGCTTCCCGCTGGTCGCGGCGCTGATCGTGCCGGGATCGGACGTGACCATCGAGAACGTGCTGATGAACCCGACGCGAACCGGCCTCGTCACCACGCTGATCGAGATGGGCGGTTCGATCGAACTCGTCAACCAGCGTACCGCCGGCGGCGAGGACGTGGCGGATCTGAGGGTACGCTCCTCCGAGCTCAGGGGCGTGGTCGTGCCGGCGGAGCGCGCACCGTCGATGATCGACGAATATCCTGTGCTGGCCGTCGCCGCCTCCTTCGCCGAGGGCCGCACGCTGATGCAGGGGCTCGAAGAGCTGCGCGTCAAGGAATCCGACCGTCTCGCCGCCGTGGCCGCCGGCCTGAAGGCCAACGGCGTCGAATGCGACGAGGGCGAGGCCTCGCTGGCGGTGCGCGGCGTGCCGGGCGGAAAGGGTCTCGGCGGCGGCACCGTGGCCACCCATCTCGACCACCGCATCGCCATGAGTTTTCTCGTCATGGGCCTGGCGTCGCAGCAGCCGGTCTCGGTCGACGACGCGACGATGATCGCCACCAGCTTTCCGGAGTTCATGGATCTGATGACGGGGCTGGGCGCCGAGATCGGGTGACGGGTGACCGGCGTCATGTGGCTGTTCTCCGCCGCGACGACCCACCTGCTCTATCTGATGGGCGCGGTGCCGTTCGTCGTGTGGGGCGGACGCATCGCCTTCGCATCGACCAAAGCCCGGACCGCGGATGGCGGTCCCACCCGGCCGGGGCGGGCTGCGACGGCGTTTCTCGTCGTCATGCCGCTCGTCATCCTGGGCTGGTACTGGCTCGCAAACCTCAACTCTCCTGCGATCACCAGCGACCCGCTCGCCGATGGTCCGGGCGACTGGCAGCAGATCGGCTTTCTTGTTTTGTCGCCCTGCCTGGGCCTGACCGCCGGCTACCTTCTCGGCTGGCTGCTGGCGCGCCGCAGGGCATAGCCGGGCGACGTTTGCCATGATCCGCGCAAATCGCCGCGCCGCCCTTGATCTCGCCGGCGATTGGCGGCAGAACCGGCGCCGGCGTCCCGGGCCGGCCGCGGGCGCATCCCTCCCCTCGCCGGCACCCAAGGGGTCATGAGCTTCACCATCGCCATCGACGGTCCGGCCGGCGCCGGCAAGGGCACGCTGGCGCGGCGGCTGGCCGACCACTACCACCTGCATCTGCTCGACACCGGCCTGACCTATCGCGCCGTCGCGCACGCGCTGCTGTCTTGCGGCCTGCCGCTCGACGACGAGGCACATGCGATCGAGGCGGCCCACAGCCTCGATCTCGGCAAGATGGACCGCGCCGTGCTGTCGGCCCACGCGGTTGGAGAAGCGGCCTCGCAGGTCGCCGTCATGCCGGCGCTGCGGCGCGTGCTGGTCGACAAGCAGCGCGACTTCGCCCGCAGGCCGCCGGGCGCAGTGCTCGACGGGCGCGACATCGGAACCGTGGTCTGCCCGGACGCCGAGGTGAAACTCTATCTGACGGCCAGCGCCGAGGTGCGTGCCGGCCGGCGCCTGGCCGAGATCGAGGCGCGCGGCGGCACTGCCGAATTTTCGCGCATCCTCGACGACATCCGGAAGCGCGACGAGCGCGACATGAGCCGGGCCGATTCGCCGCTCCGGCCGGCCGCCGACGCGGTCTTGCTGGATACGTCCGAAATGGATATAGAGGCGGCGTTTCTCGCGGCCTGCGCCATCGTCGATGCTGCGCGCGCCGGAAGAGACGGGTTCTGACTCTTCGACTCCGGCGGTTTCCATGAAACCGCTCGCCGGCCGAAGTCGGAACGTACAGCAGCCTGACAGCATTCGCTCTGCGCCGGGGAGGGTCGCCACAAGCGGCACCAAGGGTTTTTCGCAAAGCCCCGGATGCAGTCGGGCAGACGCAACACAAGCCCAAGGCGCATGCTCCGCCGGCAAGAACCGGCCGGAGCCCACCAGGAGAAACAATGTCCCAATCCAACCCAACCCGCGATGATTTCGCCTCGATGCTCGACGACTCGTTCTCGAGCGGCCATTCGGGCGAAGGCCAGGTCGTTCGCGGCATCATCACGGCCATCGAGAAAGACATGGCCATCATCGACGTCGGCCTGAAGGTCGAGGGCCGTGTGCCGCTGAAGGAATTCGGCGCCAAGGCCAAGGACGGCCAGATGAAGGTCGGCGACCGCGTCGAGGTCTATGTCGAGCGCATCGAGAACGCGCTGGGCGAGGCCATGCTGAGCAGAGACAAGGCCCGCCGCGAA
>JAHBYY010000097.1 GCA_019635715.1 Rhizobiaceae bacterium
CAGACCGTCACAGGAAGAAATCCGTCTGCGCCACCGTCGCGCCGTTGCCGATCAGCACGCGAAAATCCGCCGTTCCGTCGCCGTTGACGTCGGCCTCGAACAGGCCGCCCACCGAGCGCAGTTCGCCGCGGACATTGTGGAAGGCGTTCGCGCCGATGAAGATGAAGGCCTGGTCGCCGTCGAAACCGAGATTGTTGGCGTCGATGTCCGAGAGGTCGATATCTTCGCCTGCCGCGTAGTCGGTGATGGTGTCCATGGCGTTGGCTGCGACGGAGGATTCGCTTACCGAATTGTAGTCGAACAGATCGGTGCCGGTGCCTCCTGTGAGCTTGTCGGCCCCGCGCCCGCCGATCAGCGTGTCGACATCCGAGCCGCCGTCGAGGGTATCGGCTCCGTCGCCTCCGCTGATCGTGTCCTTTCCGCCGCCGGTACTGATCGTGTCGGCCAGCGCCCTGCCGATCACCGAATCATTCCCTGAGCCACCGGTGAAGACCAGCTTCTCGACGGAATAGGCGTCGAGATAGAAATTGCCGGAGGTCGAGCGGACCGAGAAGTTGGGCGAGTTGCCGGCCGACACCTGGACGCCGGTGGTCTCAGCCGCGGCATTGACGACGAGCGTATCCGTGCCCAGCCCGCCGTCGACCACGTCGACGGCGCCTCCGCCGGACGGCCGGGTCTTGCCGTCGATCGTGTCATCGCCATTGCCGGTATTGATCGTGTCGGCCTGGGCGCCGCCGGCGATGGTGTCGTTGCCGGAGCCGGTCGTCAGCGTGATCCGCTCGATGTCCAGGATCGAGGTCAGTCCGGCGGCGGCGATTGCGGTTGTCGTGCCGAGCGTGAACACGATGTTTGAGGTTACCGCGCTCAGATTGGCCAGCCAGTGGTCGGTGCCGCCATTGGCGTCCAGCGAACCGCCATGGTCGCCGGTGTCGAGCGTGTCGTCGCCGGCGCCGGTCAGGATCGTGATCAGCTCCATATTGTAGGCGTCGATATAGAATTTTCCGGAGACGGACCGCACCGAGAACGTCGGCAACGTGCCGCTGGAAAGGGTGACGGCCTGGGTCTCGGAGGAGGCACCGACGACGAGCGTATCGGTGCCTGCACCGCCGTCCGCGATGTCGATGCCGGAGCCCGGCGCGGTCGGACGCGTGCGCAGGCTGACCTTGTCGTTGCCGTTCCCCAGATTCACCGTGTCGGCCTGGCTGTTGCCGGTGATCACGTCATTGCCGCTGCCGGTGGTCAGCGTGATGCGGTCGAGATCGAGCAGCGAGGTCAGACCGGCGGCGGCGATCGAGGTGGTGGTGTCGAGCGCATAGACAATGTTGGACGTGACGGCGCTCAGGTCGGCCAGCCAGTGGTCGATGCCGCCATTGCCGTCGACGATGCCGCCGCGATTGCCGGTGTTGATCGTATCGTTGCCCGATCCTGTATAGATGTTGATGACTTCGACGTTGTAGGCGTCGATGTAGTACTTGCCCGACGTCGAGCGAACTGAAAAGTTCGGCGAGTTTCCGGTCGAAAGTGTCACCGACTTCGTCTCGGACGACGCGCCGACGACCAGCGTATCGGTGCCGGTGCCGCCGTCGACGACGTCGATGGCCGCGCCGTCTGCCGGCCGGGTGCGTGCGCTGATCTTGTCGTCGCCCGCGCCGGTGTTGATCGTGTCGGCCTGGTCGTTGCCGGTGATCACGTCGTTGCCGCTGCCCGTATTGATCGTCAGCCGCTCCAGCCCGGCGATCGCGGTCAGCCCCGCGGCCGCGATGGATTTCGTCGAGTCGATCGCGAACACGATGTTCGAGGCGAGGGCCGACAGGTCGGCAATCCAGTGGTCGGTGCCGCCGCCGCCGTCGACGGTGCCGCCACGATCGCCGGTGTTGATGGTATCGTTGCCGGCGCCACCGGTGAACTGGATCCGCTCCATATTGTAGGCGTCGACGTAGAAATTGCCGGAGGTCGAGCGCACCGTGAAGCTCGGCGAATTTCCTGCTCCAAGCTGGACGGACTGGGTCTCGGTCGAAGCATTGACGATCAGCGTGTCGAAGTCGGCGCCTCCGTCGACCACGTCGACCGCAGCGCCGCCCGCCGGGCGGGACCGCGCATCGATCGTGTCGTCGCCGTCGCCGGTGTTGATCGTATCGGCCTGGGCTCCCCCGGCGATCACATCGTTGCCCGAGCCGGTGTTCAGCGTCAGGCGCTCGATGCCGAGGATCGAAGTCAGCCCCGCCGCGGCGATCGACGTCGTCGAGCCGAGCGTGAAGGTGATTCCGGTGAACAGCCCGGACAGGTTTGCGAACCAGTGGTCGATCCCGCCGCCGCCGTTGACCGTGCCGCCGCGCTCGCCGGTATTGATGGAGTCGTCGCCCGCGCCGCCGGTGAACTTGATCTTCTCGATCGAGTAGGCATCGACGTAGAAATTGCCGGAATCCGATCGCACGGTGAAATTGGGAGAGTTGCCCGCGCCGAGCTGGACCGACTTGGTCTCGCCCGAACAGATGACGACAAGCGTGTCGTCGCCGGCCCCGCCGTCGACCACGTCGATGCCGGAACCCGGCGCTGTCGGTCTGGTCTTGGCGTCGATTGTATCGTTGCCGGCAAGGGCGTTGATCGTGTCGGCACCGGTCGTACCGTCAAGGATATCGTCGCCATTGGTCGCGGCCATGTTGGCTCTCCCGGAAAACTTCGCCTGCCGGGAGATTAACACTTTCTTTACTGCGAGTCTGCGGTGATCTCCGGTCGCCCGAAGAGTACATTCGTATTCGGCGCACTCACGACGCTAGGTTGTAAAGAGTTTACTGGAATCGATATTTACGGGCGCAAGTACAACTGGCGATTTAGTTGTGCCGCTACCAGCCCTGCATCACGGAGCCGGGCTTCGTCCGCTTGACGCGCGCGAAGGCCATGGCGGCGAAGTCGAAGCTGCCAGCCTCCTCGGACGCCGGGATGGAGATGTTGTCGAGGCTCTCGCAGATGTGCCGGGCGAGCGCGTCGACGAGGTCGGGTCGCGTCGTGTGTCCGCGCATGATGCCGATCTTGCAGTCGGGCAGGGCGCCGAAGCCGTCGGCCTCGCTGAGCACGCGCATGCCCGGCCGCAGCGCACATTCCGGCAGGACGGACATGGCGAGGCCGGACAGCACCGCCGCCGTGATGACGGTCGCCGAGAAGCTGTTGAACAGGACGCGGTATTCGCGTCCCATTCCGTCAAGCACGTCGCAGGCGGCGCGCCGCCAGACGCAGGTCGGCCGCCCGAACGCCATCGGCAGGATTTCCTGATCCTGCGTCGCATGGTTGGCCGACGTTACCCAGAGCAGCGGTTCGCGGCGAACCACCTCCGACATGCCGCGCGCGTCGTTGTGGGTGACCAAGGCCAGATCGAGATTGCCCCGCTTGATATGCTCCACCAGACCGGGTGTCGGCTCGCAGACGACGGTCAGTTCGACCTTGGGGTTGGTGCGGGCGAAGCGCGCCATGATCTCCGGCAGGAAACGGTCGGCATAGTCGTCGGGCGTGCCGATGCGGATCGTGCCCTCCAGCCGGGCGTCGTCGAACGCGGCGAGGGTCTCGCGGTTGAGGTGCAGCAGGCGCCGCGCATAGCTGAGCAGGCGCTCGCCTTCCTCGGTCAGCCGGTTGACGCGCCCGTCCTTCTCGAACAGCGGCTTGCCGATGCGCTCCTCGAGACGGCGCATCTGCATCGAGACCGCCGACTGGGTCCGATGCACCTCGTCGGCGGCCTTGGTGAAGCTTCCGGTGTCGGCGATCATGATGAATGTCTGCAACTGGTCGAGGTCGAGCGGGGCACTCATCGGGTCAATCCATCATCGACGTTGATGCAATAGATTAAAAACATGCGTTGGATAAATCAATCCGCTGGTGCAATACAAGCTTACACCCCGGAAGCAGCCGCGCGGCGCCTCAGACGCGATGAATTGGCCCCGATCGATGCGGTCTGCGCGTGGGTTGCAAGGAGAAGTCCGATGTCCGCCCTCGATCTCGCCCCCGAAACGTCCCTCGCCGCCGGGCGCGCGGCCCTTTCGACGCGCGTGGCGGTGGCCGCCGGCAAACTGTTTCGCGCCTGGCAAAATCGACGCGCCTTCTACCGCCTGTCGGATATGACCGACATGGAATTGAGGGACATCGGCCTGACCCGCGCCGACCTGCATGTGGCCGTCGCCTCGCCGTTCGGCGTGGATCCGACCACGCGGCTTCGTACCATCGTCGAGACCCGCCGCTTCGACTGATTTGAAAGCGCAGGCGCACTCATCCCCGGCTTCCCCTGCCGGCCGCCTGCATATTGCCCGGTCCGCCCGGCGGACCGGGCATTTTTCTGTCAGGCTGCTGGAGGGTTGTGGAGGGGACGATGGCCGAAGCGGGGTTGCCCTCAGCGCCTTCTGTCCATGCCCTTGGTGAACTGCTCGAAGATCGATTCCACGCCCTTCTGGTAGTCGTCGCGGGTCTTGCGGCCGCTCTCGAACATATCGCCGAACAGATCGTCATACGGGTTGCGTGGCCGCCCGCTCGGGTTCGGCTCGGGCTGACGCCCGCGCGGTGGCGGATCGTCGGATCCGGGCGCTGCCCGCTGCCCGCCCCCCAGCATCTCCTCGAACATCTTGCCGAACGGATTGTCGGCGCCGAACGGGTTCTGGCCCCGCGGCGCTGGGCGGCCGGAGCCGCCTGCCGCAACCTGGCCGAACATGCCTTCCAGCATCTTGCCGAGCGGATTGTCGAAGGGCGACTGCGGCTCCGGCGCGCCGCGCTGCGGCGTCGCGCCCGCCATGCCGCCCAGACCACCAAGACCGCCCTGCTTCATCATCTGCTCGATGATCTGGCCGAGCGGGTTGCCGCCTCCGGCGGAAGCGCCCTGGAACTGGTTGGTCGACTGCTTGAACAGGCCGCCCATGATCATCGAGGCGATCACCGGCAGCATCTGCTTGAGCATGTCCTGGCCGAGCCCCGTCGCCTGTGCCGCCTGGGCCGCGACGGCACGCGAAACATCCTTCGAGCCGAACAGGTGGCCGAGGATGCCGTTGCCCTCGGCGACGCCCTGCGGCGAGAAGGCATTCTGCGCGTCCTCGAAATATCTCGCGTGGTTGCCGCTGGCCAGCGCCTGCATGAAACCGGCGATGCCGTAGGGGTCGGAGGCGTTCTGCTTCAGGCCCTGGCTGAAGGCCGGCGTCAGCGCCTCGACCGCGAGTTCCGCCTGCTGCCGCGACAGGTTGAACTGGCGTGCCAGCAGATCCATGCCCTGGCCGCCTTGGGCGGTATTCAGCATGTCGAACAGGGTGGGCATGGTGGATCCTCCCGAAGGCTGTTGGATCGAGCCTATCGCAAAGCTCGCGGGAGGGGAATGCAGGCCGGCCTGGGCGGTGCTCGGGCTGAGTGCGTCTAGGCAGCCGCCTCTACTTCGCCAGGACGAGATGCGTGGCGCGTTCCGTCGCGACATGCTCGACGGTGCGGTATCCCAACGCCCGAAGGTCCAGCTCGCTGAAGAGCGCTTCGCCCCGACCAAGCACGACCGGGGACAGCGCCAGATGAATCTCGTCGACATGGCCGGCCTCGACATACTGCCGGACCGTCGATACGCCGCCGCCGATCTTCACGTCCTCCTCGCCTGCTGCCCGCCGCGCCATGTCCAGGGCTTGTTTGATCCCGCCCGTGACGAAATGAAAGGTCGTCCCGCCGAGCATCTCGATCGGCGCCCGGGGATGATGCGTGAGCACGAAGGTCGGCGCGTGATAGGGCGGGTTGTCTCCCCACCAGCCCTTCCAGGCGTCGTCCGGCCATTCGCCGCGAACCGGCCCGAACATGTTGCGGCCGAGGATGAAGGCGCCGAAGCCCTCCATCGCCCGCTGGGCGAAACGGTCGTCGACACCGGTCTCCCCGTCGTCCTTGCCTTGCATCAGGCGAAACGTCCGCGTCGGGAAGAACCACTGGAAGAGCTCCGGCCCGTTCACGCCCAGCGGGTCCTGCAGGCTCTGGTCTGGACCTGCTCCGAAGCCGTCGACCGAAACGCTGAAACCCGCGACCCTCACCTTGCCCACGACGACCTCCATTTGCGCCGCCCGCTTCGGACCCGATGTCCGGCTAGGCGTCCATTCCAAGGACGCGCGGCTCGCGCGAAGGCCGACAGCGCGCGTCGTGGTTCGACCGTTCCGACCGGATCGTGGTCCTGGCCGGCTCGCCGACGCCGGTCCATGATATGGCAACTGGCATTGAAGGGGAATCCGGCGATGAGAACCGAACGATGTGGGCTTGTGCTCCATACCGAACGCTACGAGGCTTGCGTGGCCTTCTACCGGGATGTGGTGGGGCTCCGTGTCGAATTCGAGAAGGACGAACCCGGGCAGGTGCTGACCATCTTTGATTTCGGTGGCGCCTATCTGATGCTGGAAAGGGACGGCCTGGCTGTCCGAGGTCGCAAGACCAAGGACCAGAACCCTGCCACGCTGCGGCTGAACGTGGTCGATCTCGACGGCATTGCCGCGTCGCTGCGCGACAAGGGCTTGGACGTCTCTGTGGCCCGGTTCGAGTGGGGCGCCATCGCTGACTTGTGCGATCCCGACGGCAATCGCTGCCAGTTGCGCGAGACGGGCAGCTTCGGCCGCTGACACCGGCGCGACGTCTGCCTCAGTAGGCATACTCCAGGAACGCCGGCTCGATCGAGCCGCCCCACCGCGTATGGTAGGCGGCGACCATTTCTTCGGCGCTGGTCGTGCCGCGCGCCACCACCTCGTCGAGCGTCGACAGGAAGGTCGTCTCGTCGTAGCCGTCGCGGTTCTTGGCGGAGCGGTTCTTCAAGCCCATCCGAGAAATGGAAAGCACCTCGCGGCCGATGTCGCGCAGCGACCGGCCGCATACCGAAGCGCCGATGCCTTGCTTCGGCACCTCGGCGCGCATCTCGCCCACGTCCTCGTAGGTCCAGCCGGCCGTCAGCGCCTCCGCCGCGTCGAGCGCCTCCGCGTCGTAGAGCAGCCCGACCCAGAGGGCAGGCAGCGCGCAGATCCGCCGCCACGGCCCGCCATCGGCCCCGCGCATCTCCAGGAAGCGCTTGAGCCGCACGTCCGGAAACAGCGTCGACAGATGGTTGGCCCAGTCGCCCATCGTCGGCAGGCCGTCGGGGATCTCGTTGTGCGCGGCGCCCCCCATGAACTGCCGGAAGGTGAGGTGAGTCATGTCGTGGTAGCGGCCGTCGCGGATGGCGAAATACATCGGCACGTCGAGCGCCCATTCGACATAGTCGGCAAAGCCGAAGTCCGGCGAGAAGCAGAACGGCAGCAGCCCCGAGCGCTGGTTGTCGGTGTCGGTCCAGATGTCGCCGCGCCACGATTGCAGCCCGTTCGGCCGGCCCTCGGTGAACGGCGAGTTGGCGAACAGGGCGGTAGCCAGCGGCTGCAGCTTCAGCGACACCTGCATCTTGCGCCGCATGTCCTTCTCGCTCTCGAAGTCGAGATTCACCTGGATCGTGCAGGTGCGGTACATCATGTCCAGGCCCTTGCTGCCGACCTTGGGCATGTAGCGCGTCATGATCTCGTAGCGCGACTTCGGCATTTTGGGCGTGGCGGCGAGCGACCATTTCGGACTGCCGCCGAGGCCGAGGAAGCGGATGCCGAGCGGCTCGGCGATCTCGCGCAACTGCGCAAGATGGGCGTTGCCCTCGCGGCAGGTCTGGTGGATCGTCTCCAGCGGCGCGCCGGAAAGCTCGAACTGCCCGCCGGGCTCGAGGCTGATCGCGCCCTGGCCGGTCGGCTCGACCAGCCCGATCACCCGGCCGTCGTCGAGGATCGGATCCCAGCCGAGCGTCCGCTGCATGCCTTCGAGCAGCGCCCGGATGCCGCGTTCGCCGCCATAGGGCACGGGGCCGTTCCCGTCGACATAGAAGGGGAATTTCTCGTGCTCCGTGCCGATCCGCCATTTGTCGCGCGGCTTGTTGCCGGCCGCGAGATAGGCGACCAGCTCGTCGACGCCTTCGATGGGGCTGTTGTCCGTGGTGTCGCGTGCCATGCTGCGGCCTTGGGTTCGATTGCGCCGCGTTGATGGACGAGACGAGGCTGCGCGATCAAGCGAAAACTGTTGGACCTGAGCTTAGCGGAATTGAAGCATCGCGGGCGGTGACCGGCTACCTCACCCGCCGATCGAAGCGCGCCGCCGCCGGGCTCACCTCCAGTCGCCGACCGTCGCCTGGATCAGCGCCAATGCCGCGACGGCGGCCGTGTCGGCGCGCAGGATGCGCGGTCCGAGCGGGATCGCGGTGACGAAGGGCAGGGCGCGCAGTTGACGCCGCTCGTCGTCCGAAAACCCGCCCTCCGGCCCGACCAGAAGCCCGATCCGCCGCTCGGCGATCGCCGTCAGCGCCGGCAGGGGGGAGTTGGTCGAGGCGTCCTCGTCGCAGAAGATCAGCCGCCTGTCGCGATCCCAGCCGGTGAGCAGCCGCTCGAGCGGCACCGCCTCCGCGACTTCCGCGATGGCCAGGATGCCGCACTGCTCGGCCGCTTCCAGCGCGTTGGCGCGCATCCGGTCGGTGCCGGCCTTGGCGATCTGGGTATGCTGCGTGATCACCGGCTGCAGCACGCCGGCGCCCATCTCCACCGCCTTCTGGATCAGATAGTCCAGCCGTCCCTGCTTGAGCGGCGCAAAGCAGTAGACGAGGTCGGGAGGCTGCGGCTGCGGCCGCGTCTGCTCGGCAAGGATGAGCGTCGCAGCCTTCTTCGCCCTCGGCTCCAGCCTCGCCAGCCACTCGCCGTCGCGACCGTTGAACACCAGCAGCGGCGCGCCCGCGCCCATGCGCAGGACGTTGAGCAGGTAGTGTGCCTGCTCGCGCGACGGCTCGATCGACAGGCCTTCGCCGAGGTCGTCGGGAACGAAGATCCGCTGCATGCGGTAATTGGCGCGCATGGCGGCTGGATGCGCCGTCATGCCTGCCGGGTCAAGCTGTTTCACATCGACGATCCCGATTGACTGACGCAAGAAAAAGCGCACCGTGTGACGTGCGGGATGCTTCGTCGCCGCACAGTGGAGGTTACGGATGGCCAACTTCTATTCGGACAGCCACGGCGAGCGCTGGGGCGTGATGATCCAGGAGAAGCACATGTCGTGCGGCCCTGCCAGCGTTGCTATGACCGAGGTCTATTCCAAGTCAAAAGTCGAGAGCAATCTTGAGGCTCTCCTGCGCGACATCTCGCAACGCTTCCCCGGAAACTTCACCGAGAAGGACGGCACCGACATGCCGAACCTCGCCTCGATCCTGCGCACTCGCGGCATCCAGTGCTACGACGCCCACAATTTCGGGGCCGGCGCGGTCTGGTCCTACCTCTACGCCTATGCCACCGATCGGACGCCGGCGATCGTTCACATAAGCTGGGGCAACGGCGGCCATTTCGCCGTCTGCATCAAGGTCTACAAGAACGACCACCACTGCATCTTCCTCGACCCCTGGTACGGGCTGGTCGAGATCGTCGGGTCGTCACTGCCGGCCTACACGGTCGGCGATCCGACCGGCAACTTTCCGCCCGTCGCCAAGGGCCAGCTTTCGGGCTGGCTGATCGTCACCAAGGCGAGTTCCTGAGACCTGCGCGATCGCACCACTTGCCCGCCGGGTCCTCCAGAACTTAGGTTGTTCTTGAAATGTTCCGGTCGAAAGACGGGGGTTGGGCGTGTGGGTTCGACGATTTCTGGTGTCGCTGCTGTTCCTCTCGGGATGTATCGCCGCGAAGGATCCGAACGTCTATCTCGTGGAGACGTCTGCGTCGAACGGCCGGGCGGTGCTCGCGGCGACCCGGGTCGTGCCCGATCCGCATGCGGGCTGGACCGAGGTCAGGGGACCGGCGATCCGCGCCTCGCCGCCGGAGGGGCCGCGCCTCTACTTGGTCTCGGCGATGACCGATCCGGTTCGGACCGACGTCGACAACAGCTTCCGGCTGCGGGTACTGGCCGGCTTCCCGAAGCGGGTCTATCTGAGGGATGTCTACGCGGGCGAGAAGAAGCTCCCCGCCAAGGTCCATGATCGCGAACGTCTGGATTGCGGCCCCGGCTGCGCGGTGGTCGAGACGGTCGATATCGCGCTTTCGGAGGCCGACATGCGGCGTCTGGCGGCGACCGGGCTTCATTTGGAGATTCTTGGCCGCCGCGCCGGCGTGCCCATGGCGGTGCCGTCGGAATATTTCGCCGCCGTGCTCGAGGCGCATCGGCGCTATCGCTCCGGCGTCGGGTGAGGGGAGGACGCGGCGACGGGCCGCTGAGACCAGCAGGGTGCATACCCTGCGCGCAAAATGGCGATGCTCGTCGCCGGCGTGAGCAGGCGAAGGGGCACGTCCGCGACAGCCGGCGTTCTGACCGGGACGCCGTAGCCTTCGAATCGCCAGGGCAGGTGCCGGCCGGCCCGCATGGCGTAGGCCGCTTCACCGGTCGCGACGATCGCGCCGTCCGGCAGGGCGGCGAGGTCTGCCGGCACGAGCGCGACAGAGCTGCCGCCGCTCGCCAGCCGTTCGCCGTGCAGCCGTTCGTCGAGCATCGGGGCCGATGGCCGCGCGATGTCGAAGGCGCGCGCGAAGCAGTCGAGGAATTCGCGCGCCTTCTCCCGCCGGCAGGTGAAGCATGGCCGATGTCCGGCACAGAGCGCGGTCGGCTCGTCGAGGAAGAACAGGTTCGTCCAGCCGGGCCCTCCCGAAGGCGCGTTGCGGCCCATGACGTCGCGCTTCAGACCCCTGTAGCCGCAATCGCAGACGATCCACGCCTTGGTCGACCAGCGTCGGCCCGAGAGCCTGCGCGTGTCGGGATCGTGGAGGACGCCGCGGTTCCCGGTAAACATGCCGCGCGCCGCCACCGCATGAATATTGCCGAAGGGGTCGACGCGGTTCTGCAGCGGCATGGCGCACCTCTTCTCAGCCAGGGTTGTCGCATATGGCGGCGGACTGGCAGGTCGGCGACTGCGTACCCCCACCCTGCTCCCTTCGGGGAGGGGTCAGGGGTCGGGTCGCTTCGAATGCGATTGACCCGTCTTCTCAGCGGAGCCGCCGACATGATACCGCTGCCTCGACCGTCCTCACACCCGCAAAGCACATCGTCATGAAGCGCGTCCTTGCCATCCAGAATTTCCGCGGCGCCGGTCTCGGGCAACTCGCGGCGGCGCTGCGCGAGGCGGATGCCGAGGTCGATATGCGCAGGCCCTACGCGGGCGACGCGCTTCCGGCGGACGCCTCCGGCCATGATGGCCTGATCGTCCTGGGCGGCGGCCAGAACGCGCTCGCCGACGACGCGCACCCCTACTTCCCGCCCTTGCTGGAACTCGTCCGGGATTTCTCTGCGCGCGACAAGGCCGTGCTCGGCATCTGCCTCGGAGCGCAGCTTCTGGCGCGTGCCTTCGGCGGCGAGAACCGCATCGGCGGTGCCACCGAGTTCGGCTGGTGCGAGGTGCGGCGGCGCGCCGAGGCGGCGGCCGATCCCATGCTCGCCGACGTGCCTGACGGTTTCCGCATCTTCCAATGGCACGACGACACCTTCTCGATCCCGCCGGGAGCGGCTCATCTCGCTTCGAGCCCGGTTGCCGACAGCCAGGCCTTTCGCGTCGGACGCGCCACCTACGGCATCCAGTTCCATTTCGAGGCGGACCGCGCCCTGATCGGCCAATGGAACGCCGACTATGCCGACTGGCTCGCGGAAATCCGGCCGGACTGGCACGGTCGGTTCGCGGGCGAAGCGGCGCGGCATGGTCCGGCCGCCGACGCGCTCGGCCTTGCGATCGCGCGCAACTGGGTAAAGCTCGTGTAAAATCGTTGCAGTTTGGCAACGCTGGCGAAAGCAATTCGGATGACCGCCGAATCGGCCTCGCTAAGCTGCGTTCAGCGGCCTAGAAGGCGCCCGCCTGTCGGAACCAATCCGGCGCTCGCCGGTTTTGCCCTTGCATCGCAAACGCAAAAGTAACGGTGTTCGTGCAGGGATGCAGACGGGACAATTCGGGGACAACAACTTGCGTGCTGCACTGCTTACCTTCGCTATGCTTGTCGGGCTGACGCTCTGCGGCTTCGGCGTCTATACGGTCGATGCCGGCGACCAGACCGTCGTCGACGGCTACGGAGTCGTCGCTCACGACTGAGCGGTCGGCCACCGGCCATTCGACCGCGCGGCGTCTCAGAGGCCCGCGGTCAGGAATTCCCGATCAGCCCCGTCGATCTTCAGCGCCGTCAGCCTGTTCGAGTGATAGGCCCCGGTATCGACGTTGATCCGATAGGCGAGCGCCTCCGGTTCGGGCACGATCGTATGCCCGTGCACCACCACCTTTTCCAGCAGGCCCTCGTAGTCTAGGAAGCCGCGGCGCATCCACATCAGGTCGTCGGGGACCTGGCGGTCGAGCGGGATCTCGGGGCGCACGCCTGCGTGGCAAAGAAAGAAGTCGCCGAAGCCGACGCTTGCCGGGCGCTCCGCGATGAAATTCAGGTGATGTTCGGGCACGGCCGACAAAAGGCTACGGTGGAACTGGCCGAGGGCGGCGCCGTCGAAGCCACCCACGCCGTAGGAGCGTGCCGTCTCCACGCCGCCATAGCGCACGAACAGCGAGTCGAGCGACGGCTCGGCGAGGAAGTCGAGCAGACCTGCGTCGTGATTGCCGCAAAGGCAGATGTTGCGTGCGTCGCGCCGCGTGGCATCGACCAGGAAGTCGATCACTCCCTTCGAATCCGGCCCCCTGTCGATGTAGTCGCCGAGGTGGACGATCCGCCAGTCGGCCGTCCCGCCGCGTGCGATGTCGTCATGGATGCGGCGGTGCATCCCGGTCAGCAGGTCGAGGCGCCCATGGACATCGCCGATCGCATAGATGCGAAGGCCGTCCGGCCCGCGCGCGTCGCGCAGATGAATGCCGTTCCTCAACGGAGCCCGCGGCCTTCGTTCGGCGGGGGCCGATCGGCTTCGGGGTGCCGCTGCATCAGCCGTAGCCGCGCGACGCGCTGCCACTCGCCGCTGCGCTCGGCTTCGGCCATCGCGCCTTCGATATAGGCGATGTGATCCATGGCCGCACGCCGTGCCGCCGGCGGGTCTCCGCCGGCCACCGCCGCATGGATGGCGCGATGCTGGTCGTAAAGCTGGTCGCGCGCGCCAGGCAGCGAGAAGACCAGCAGGCGATTCTTGAACACCCCGTCGGAAAGAAGCCGGTAGCAGGCGCGCAACGTATGCAGCAGCACGATGTTGTGCGCGCACTCACCGACCGCCTGATGGAACTCGACGTCGATCTCGGCCTCGACCTCGAAATCCTCTTTCTCATGGGCGTCCGCCATGCGCCGCATGATCGCGTCGAGCAACGTCCGATCCTCGGCGGTAACCCGCCTTGCCGCATATTCCGCGGCCATCCCTTCGATCTCGCGGCGGTATTCGAGATAGTCGATCCACGCCTTGCGATGATTGGCGATGAGGCGCGAGACGGGCGCGGAAAACACCTGGCCGATGATGTCGGCGACCGAGGTGCCGCCGCCGGGGCGCGTGATGATAAGGCCGCGTGCCTCCAGCAGCTTCAAGGCATCGCGCAGGATCGGCCGCGAGACATCGAACCGGCGGGCCAGGTCGCGCTCGCCGGGGAGCCGGTCGCCCGCCCTCAGCACGCCCTCGATGATCAGCGCTTCGACCTGCTGCACCACCTCGTCGGCGGTGCGCGAATGATCGATCGGGGTGAAGATCTCGTTCAAGTGCGTCCGGTCGCCTTGATGTCGGTACCGACTTGATAGGCCTGGTCAACAAAGATGTCCAGTTTTCCCCGCCGACGGGCTGGCCGGCCGTCTCGCCGCCTTTAGGGTTTGCGGTTGACAGAAATGACTGGTAAATGAAATTGACCAGCCACGGAGGAGAGTCCCATGAGCGGGCTTGCCATGCCGACGCCAGATGCCGACACGCTTCGCGACCGCGCGAGGATCGTGGAGGGTCTGCGGCGGATCGTTCCTGGCGAAGGCGTGGTCGACACCGTCAACGAGATGCGCGTCTTCGAGAGCGACGGCCTGACCGCCTACCGCCAGTTGCCGCTCGTCGTCGTGCTGCCCGAGACGACCGCGCAGGTGTCGAAGGTGCTGCGCTACTGCAACGAGCGCGGCATCCGCGTCGTGCCGCGCGGTTCCGGCACGTCGCTGTCCGGAGGGGCGCTGCCGCTGGAGGACGCGGTCCTGCTGGTCATGAGCCGCTTCAACGCGATCCTCGACGTCGACTACATGAACCGCGTCGCCGTCGTGCAGCCGGGCGTGACCAATCTCGGCATCACGCGCGCCGTGGAGGAGGAGGGGTTCTACTATGCCCCCGACCCGTCCTCGCAGATCGCCTGCTCGATCGGCGGCAATGTCGCCGAGAATTCCGGTGGCGTGCATTGCCTGAAATACGGGCTGACCGCCAACAATGTGCTCGGCATCGAGATGGTGCTGATGGACGGCGAGGTGATCCGCCTCGGCGGCAAGCATCTCGACGCCGAGGGCTACGACCTGCTCGGCGTCATGACCGGCTCGGAAGGCCTGCTCGGCGTGGTGACCGAGGTGACGGTGCGCATCCTGCGGAAGCCGGAGACGGCGCGCGCGCTGCTGATCGGCTTTCCGACCAGCGAAGAGGGCGGCCAATGCGTCGCCGACATCATCGGCGCGGGGATCATTCCCGGCGGCATGGAGATGATGGACCGGCCGGCGATCCATGCGGCTGAGGATTTCGTGCATGCCGGCTATCCGCTGCAATGCGAGGCGCTGCTGATCGTCGAGCTCGACGGACCGGGCGTCGAGGTGGATCATCTGATCGGCCTCGTCGAGGCGATCGCCAACCGCAACGGCGCCACCACCTGCCGGATATCGACCTCGGAGGAAGAGCGTCTCGCCTTCTGGGCCGGGCGCAAGGCGGCGTTCCCGGCAGTCGGGCGCATCTCGCCGGACTATTACTGCATGGATGGCACCATCCCGCGCAAGGAACTGCCCAAGGTGCTGGCCGGCATGCGCGAGATGTCGGAGCGCTACGGCCTGCGCGTCGCCAACGTCTTCCACGCCGGCGACGGCAATCTCCATCCGCTGATCCTCTACGATGCCAATTTGCCGGGCGAACTGGAGAAGGCGGAGGCTTTCGGCTCCGACATCCTGAAGCTCTGCGTCAAGGTCGGTGGCGTGCTGACCGGCGAGCACGGCGTCGGGGTCGAGAAGCGCGACCTGATGCCGGAAATGTTCGACGAGACGGATCTCGACCATCAGATGCG
>JAHBYY010000098.1 GCA_019635715.1 Rhizobiaceae bacterium
TGCGACGGGGCGTGGTCGCAACTCCCGGACGTTTGCCGCTTGCGGCTTGCGGCAGCCCATTTCAATTCGTCATCCGCGGGCAAGCACGCGCGAAGCGGGTGCGCGACCCGGGGATCCATGCCGGAACCTCTCCGCGCCAACAGCGGTCAATCATTCGGGCCGTTGGTATTGGCCTGGGGTTGCTCGTCCTTTGACCGGCATCGGGATGCCTCAAAAGGAGGTCTATGATTTCCTTGAGGCGCTTCTGCACACTGCGAGCGCCGCCAGGCTATCGCTTCGCGATACCGTCGAGAACCTCTTCAAGTTCGGCGGCGGCGCGACGCGTGTAGCGAAGGTTCACAACCCGTGCTTTGCCCAGATCGCGCTTACGTCCGCCTCGGCGGCGAACTCCCGATGTTCGGCCTGCCTGAGAGACTCTTCGAACGACGCTTCGTCGTCCCGTCCAAGCGGGTGAGGGGAAAGCTCCTCTCCAGCAATTTGCAGCATCATTCGAGCGATGTCGTCCTGCAAGCTGGCGGGAAGATTGCGGGTCACATCGACGGCGCGTTCCAGAAGTTCGGTCATATCGTCACTATGCGACGGAATCGGTTTCCACGGAAGCTTTTGCCTTCTCCGCCGCAACCTGGCGAATGGCATCGACGAGCGTTGCGGTATCCTGCGCGCCGACGACGGCATAGCGGCCTTCGAGCAGGAAGCACGGGACCCCGGTGATGCCCATCCGCGACGCCGTCTGGATTTCCTGAACCACCTCGTCGCGATCCGCGTCGGCCGGCAGCATGGCCTCGATCACGGAGGCGTCCATGCCGGCTTCACCGGCGGCCCTGGCGAGGATGGCATGGTCGCCGATGTCCGCTCCCTCTTCGAAATAGAGCTTGAACAGGCGCTTCACGAGATCGTTCTGCACGCCGGGGGCGGCGTTCGACGCCCATCTGACGACGCGGTGCGCGTCCAGCGTGTTCGGCGCCACCTTGATGGCATCGAAGTCGAAATCGATGCCCTCGGCAGCGCCTATCGGCTCGATGCGGGCATGGATTTCGCGGATCCTCTGTTCGCTGCCGAATTTGGCCAGCATGTAGGCGCGGCGGTCCTTGCCGGCCGGCGGGATCGTCGGATCGAGCTGGTAGGGCCGCCAGCGCACCGTCACGTCGATGTCCGGCAGCGCGCCGATCGCCTTCTCGACCCGCTTCTGCCCGACATAGCACCAGGGGCAGACCATGTCGGAGACGAGGTCGATGGAGATGGAGTGAGGCTGGTCGGCCATGCGCAGGATACCTTTCTGGATCAGTCCGGTCTGTGCCACCAGACCGGCAGTTGATACCCGAAGATAGGCGTCTTCTGCGGATGCGCCAGATACGACCAGTAGGCCAGGTACTGCTTCGTGTTGTGCTGCATCGGCACCATGTAGGCGCCGGAGATCAGCAGGCGGTCGAGAACCCGCACGGCGGCGACGTAGTCTTCCTTGTTCCGCGCGTTCAGCATGGCGGCGATCGCCGCGTCCACCGCCGGGCTGGCGACGCCGGCCAGGTTGAACGATCCTTCCTGGTTGGCCGATTCCGACCCCCAGCGCCCGCGCTGCTCGATGCCGGGCGACAGCGAGTTGGTGAAGCCGGTAGATCCGATCAGCACGTCGAAGTCGAAGCGTTGCTTGCGTGCCTGAATCTGGTCGGCCTCCAGGGCGCGGACCGAAACGGCTATCCCCAGCTTGGCCAGCGTGCGCTGGTAGATCGCCGCCAGCCGCTGCTCGCTGTCGGATGCCGTGAGGATCTCGAACCCGAACGGCTGGCCGTCTGGATCGAGCATCGTTCCGCCCGACAGGGTGAAGCCGCTCGCCTTGAGCAGGTCGAAGGCCGCTTTCAGGGCCGTGCGGTCCCGGCCGCTGCCGTCGGTGCGCGCCGGGTGCCAGGTTCCGTCCATCACCTCCGGCGTGACCGCGTCGGGGTAGGGGGCAAGCAGCGCCCGCTCCCTGTCGGATGCCGGGACGCCGAGCGCCGACAGTTCCGAGCCCTGCCAGAAGCTGGCTGTACGCTCGAACTGACTGTCGAAAAGGTTCTTGTTGGCCCATTCGAAGTCGTACAGCATGGCAAGGGCGCGGCGCACCCGGACGTCGGCAAACAGCGGCCTGCGCGTGTTGAACAGGAAGCCGGTGACGACGGGAGGGATTCCCGTGTCGAACGTCTCGGCAACCACCGAGCCGTCCTGCAGCGCCGGAAAATCGAAATCGCGCAGCCGCTTGACGGGATCGGATTCGGCATAGACCGAACAGATGCCCTTCTTGAAGGCTTCGAACATCGCATTGGCATTGAGGAAATACTCGATGGTGATGCGATCGTAATTGTCGAAGCCGCGCTTGGAAGGGATGTCGCGGCCCCAGTAGTCGGGGTTGCGCTCGAACACGATGCGCTGGCCCGGGGCGACCTGCGCCACCCTGTAGGGCCCGCTGCCGACCACCGGCTTGAGCGTCGTCTGGTCGAATGTCTGCTTGTCGAAGGCATGGCTGGGCAGGATCGGCGTCATCGCGATGATCAGCGGGAATTCGCGGTCCGCCTGGTCGTTGAAGGTGAAGCGGACCGCGTGGTCGCCGACCTTCTCCAGCCTCTCGATGCGCTTCATGCGCTCGCTGTAGGGCGGCCGCCCCTTCTCGGTGAACACCTCGTAGGTGAACAGCACGTCCTCCGGCGTGACCGGCTGGCCGTCCGACCATTTCGCGTTCGGATCCAGATTGAAGGTGATCGAGCTGCGATCCTCCGGCATGTCGACGCTCTGCGCGAGCAGCCCGTAGAGCGAGAACGCCTCGTCGTAGCTGCGCTGCATCAGCGGCTCGAAGACGAGATTGCCGAAGATCGTGTCGATCATGCCGCGCGCCGTCGTGCGCAGGCTTTTGATGATGAACGGGTTCAGATTGTCGAAGCTGCCGACGACGCAATAGGTGACCGCGCCGCCTTTGGGAGCGTTCGGATCGGCATAGGGGAAATGCTCGAAGTCTTCCGCCAGCCCGGGACGACCCTGCATGGCGATCGCGTGGACCGGTTCGGCCGACGCGGGCATCGGGCCGGCGAGGGTCCAAAGGGCGGCGATCAGCGCAACGACGATCTGACGCATGCGTTCGGGACGGTCCTATGACGATGGGATCGATTCGAAGGGAACACTAGCACGATGGCGGCGTGATGGCGCTCGGCACGCCGGCGGACGCGAGATTCCTGCGATCAGGCTGGATTCCGGTCGTCCGGCGATGTAACAGGCGCCGGTGAGTCATGCTGCTGCCGCATTTCGCCAACAGGTAGCGACGACATTCTCCGACTTTCGCCTGCACGGGCGTCTGACACAAAGGACTTTTGCCACATGAAGAGCGCGACCGCCGGAAGCCTCCGCCTTTCCTTGCTGACCGCCGGCGTGGCCGGCCTCGTTGCTGCCGCGGCTGCACCGGCCATGGCGCAACAGCAGCAGGCGCCGCAGGGCTGGTTCAAGGCCTGCACCAAGCAGGAGGATGTCGACATCTGCAACGTGCAGAACATGATCGCGGCGTCGAACGGTCAGCTCGTCACCGGCCTCAGCCTCATCGAGCTGAAGGGCAAGGTCAACCGCAAGGTCTTCCAGGTCACCGTGCCGTCGGGCCGCCTGGTGCCTCCCGGCATCGGCCTGCAGGTCGACGGCGGCAAGGCGCAGAAGCTCGACTACGTGATCTGCTTCCCGGATCGCTGCATCGCCGAGGTGGCCCTGAGCGACCAGATCGTGAATTCCTTCAAGAAGGGCTCCGAACTGACGCTGACCTCGATCAACTTCCAGAACCAGCCCAACCCGGTGAAGATCTCCCTTCAGGGCTTCACCGGCGCCTATGACGGCCCGGCGCTGCAGCAGTCGGACATCGAGGACCGCCAGAAGAAGCTCCAGGAATTCGTCACGAAGAACAACGAGGACTTCGCCAAGAAGCTCAAGGAAGAGCAGGAGAAGGCGAAGACCTCCAACTGAGGCGACGTCTCCCGCCCATCCGTCTGAATGAACGAAATGCCCGGCGCTCGAACCGGGCATTTTTGATTCCGTCCTCGGCGAATATCAGTGCTGCAGGCGCGGCTTCTGCCGGTAACCGCCGTCCTTGGTCCGGTCGAAGATCTCCGCGATCTGCGGATGCCGCATCGGTTCGCCGGTCTCGTCGATCAGCAGGTTCTGTTCCGAGACATAGGCGATGTATTCGGTTTCGGCGTTCTCGGCCAGGAGATGGTAGAACGGCTGGTCCTTGCGCGGCCGCACCTCGGCCGGGATGGATTCGTACCATTCCTCGGTGTTGTTGAATTCGGGGTCGATGTCGAAGACGACGCCCCGGAAAGGGAACAGCCGGTGGCGAACCACCTGCCCGATCCCGAATTTTGCTGCCTTCACACTGCTCATCATCAATTCCTCAGCAGCCTATTTGGCGAAATTGCGCCCGGGTTTCAATCCTTCCACGCTTGACCTCATGCGGATCAACAGGTTAGCGCCGGGCGCAAAGGTTTTGCTGCGCCCATGTACGACGTCATCGGTCTGGTCATCCCGTTCTTCGGGCTCATCCTCGTCGGCTATGGCGTCGCGCGGCTGACCCGCCAGCCGCTGGAGGCGCTCGGATGGATGAACACCTTCATCATCTATGTCGCGCTGCCGGCCCTGTTCTTCCAGCTCCTCGCCAAGACCCCGATCGAGCAGCTCGGCGCCTGGGGCTACATCTTCGGGTCGGTGCTGGCGACCTACGCGGTGTTCGCCATCATGTTCGTCGCGTCGGTGGTGATGTCGCGCGGCAACATCGCCGAGGCTACCATCAAGGGGCTCGCCGCCGCCTACGGCAATATCGGCTATATGGGCCCCGGCCTGGCGCTGCTGGCGTTCGGCAACGAGGCGGCCGTGCCGGTCGCGCTGATCTTCTGCTTCGAGAACATCATCCACTTCGCCATCGCCCCGATGATGATGGCGGTGTCGGGCAGCCGCAACGAACCGCCGCTGCGCATCGCCGCCGATGTGATGCGCAGGATCCTGCTGCATCCCTTCATCATCGCCACGGCCTTCGGCGTCCTGGCTGCTGCGCTGCATGTGCAGCCGCCCATGCCGATCGAGCGGTTCCTGGATTATCTGTCGCGCGCCGCGGCGCCCTGCGCGCTGTTCGCGATGGGCGTGACGCTGGCGCTCCGTCCGTTGCGCCGCATGCCGGTGGAGATCGCGCCGATCACGCTGCTGAAGCTCGTCGTCCACCCGTTGCTCTGCTACGTCGTGCTGAGCTGGATCGGCGACTATCCGCGCGTCTGGGTGTTCTCGGCGGTGCTGCTCGCCTCGCTGCCGACCGCGACCAACGTCTTCGTCATCGCGCAGCAGTACGGCGTTTGGGTGCAGCGCGCCTCCGCCAGCATCCTGGTGACGACCTGCGCGTCCGTGCTGACGGTGACCGGTCTGCTCTACCTGATCACCAGCGGCATCCTACCGCCGGACCTTTTCCCGGGCCGATGATGCGATCGTCCGGAAGCCGCTGCCCGGCCGCAGACCCTCGCGCATGAAGAAGCCGCGCAGCGGAGCGAACGTGCCAAGCAGCGCGAGGCCGGCGGTGCGCGAGACCTGCATCGGCAGGAAGTCCGAAAGAAGCGAGCGGTTGAGCAGCGAGACCGCGCCGGTACGCGCGACGATGTCGGGGCGGCGGGCCCGGTCGTAGGCCGCCGTGGCGCGGGCTGCTCCGGGGTCGTCGCGATTGCGCGCGGCCACTTCCACCAGGTTCTGGACATCGCGGATGCCGAGGTTCAGGCCCTGGGCGCCGATCGGCGGGAACAGATGCGCCGCCTCGCCGACGAGCGCGACGCGGCGTGCCGCGAAGCGGTCGGGCAGGCTGGCCGCCAGGGGATAGACCTGGCAGCCCTCGGCGACCGTCACCTTTCCGAGCATGGACGCCATGCGGGTCTCGACGGCAAGGGACAGGCTTTCCAGCGAAAGCCGGGCCGTTTCCTCGGCCTCGTGCGATGTCGTGACCCAAACCAGGCTGGACCGGTTCCCAGGCAATGGCACCTGCGTGAAGGGGCCGGCTTCGGTATGGAATTCCGTGGAGATATGCCCGTGCGGCCGGGCGTGCTCGAAGGTCAATGCCAGGGCCGACTGGGGGTAGGGACGCAGGCTGGTGCGGATTCCGGCCGCCAGGCGTGCCGGGGAGTTCCTGCCGTCGGCGGCCACGCAGAGTTTGGCGCGGACGCGTCGCCCGTCGGAAAGCCGCGCCTGGGCGGCCTGGTCGGTGAGTTCCCATTCTTCGACGGTTGCCACCAGGCGGACGATCGATGCCGTCGCTTCGATCTTGTCCTCGACGGCGCCGTTCAGGATGGCGTTGGGAACGTTCAGCCCGAAATGCGGCTCGCCGATCTCGCCGGCGTGAAAGGTCACGACGGGGCTGCGGATCAGCCGGCGTGTGCCGTCGACGATGCGCATCACGCGCAGCGGCGCCGCGTCGGGAGCGATCCTCTCCAGCAGTCCGAGGCGATCGAGTTCGTCCAGTGCCGGAACCATCAGCGCCGTGGTGCGCCGGTCGGCGCGATTGGCCGGCGGCCCGACCAGGGCCACCGAGAAACCCGCGGCGTCCAGTGCCAGCGCCGCGAGCATGCCCGCCGGACCCGTTCCGGCGACAACGATTTCGAATTCGGCGGTGGTGTCGTCCATGCTTTGCTCGGTCCGTCCAACGGTCGACCTATAGGATCGTCCTCCCGCGCCTTCAAGGCGACGCTTCGTCCACGCCCCGGCGTGCCTGCCGGCCGAAGCTGTGGAAAAGCGGGCAGGTGTCCGGGCGCCCGTTCATACGGTTGCTATCAACCTTGTGCGGACTCCGGGCCTGCTGTTAAGTGCCACCAGTTTCGGGGACGTTTTGATGACGAAGGCGATCTTTTCCGGGGGGAGGGGTTCGATGCGGACGTCCTGTCCTCCGTCGTCGCTGCCGGTCCGCGACCGCTGCCTGCGCGGACGGGCCTCGCTCAGTCGCCTTGGCGCGGGGGGCGCATGGGCATCGTGATCAAGCCGAAGAAGGTCACCTGGCCGCAGGCGCGGGCGTTCTCCGTTCACCTGCTGACCGCCTCCGGCTCGTTCCTGGCCTTCCTGTCGGTCGTCGCGGCGAGCGAGGAACGCTGGACCGCGATGTTCTGGTGGCTCGGCCTGGCGCTCTTCGTCGATGGCATCGACGGGCCGATCGCCCGCAAGCTGGACGTGAAGGAGATCCTGCCGACCTGGTCGGGCGAACTCCTCGACAACATCATCGACTACGTGACCTACGTGCTGATCCCCGCCTTCGCGCTCTACCAGCGCGGCCTGATGGGCGAGGGACTGTCGTTTCTGTCCGGCGCGATCATCGTCGTGTCGAGCGCCATCTACTACGCCGACACCGGCATGAAGACGAAGGAGAATTTCTTCAAGGGGTTTCCGGTGGTCTGGAACATGGTCGTCTTCACCCTGTTCGTGATCGAACCGGGCGAGTGGATCTCGTTCGGCATCGTCGTCGTCGCCGGCATCATGACCTTCGTGCCGATGTATTTCATCCATCCGGTCCGCGTCGTGCGGCTGCGGCCGATCAATCTGGGCATCACCCTGCTGTGGTGCGCCTTCGGCGCGCTGGCGCTCGCCCAGGCGGCGCTGGCGGAATGGTACAGCCAGATCGGCATGCTGGCGGAGAACGTCAGCACGATCACCAAGGTCGGTATCGCGGCGACGGGCATCTACCTTTTCTGCATCGGCGGCATCATGCAGGCATTCCCGAAACTCGGCGCGGCTGCCCGCTGACGCCGGCCGGCATGCGATTTACATTTGCGTGTCGCCGCCTACGATGAAGTCAAATCCACAAACGCAGTCGTGAGGGTGTCATGGCAAAAGCCATCCGTGTCCATTCGAACGGAGGACCGGAAGTCCTCTCCTTTGAAGACGTAGCGCCGGGCAATCCCGGGCCGGGCGAAGTGCTGATCCGCCAGACGGCGATCGGCCTGAATTTCATCGACGTCTATTTCCGGGCCGGGCTGTACCCGCCGCCGGGCGGTTTCCCGCTCGTTCCGGGCGGCGAGGGCGCCGGCGCCGTGCTGAAAGTCGGCGAGGGCGTGCGCTCCGTGAAGCCCGGCGACCGCGTCGCCTACACGATCCCCACCGGGGCCTATGCGACGGAACGCCTGATGCCGGCCGACCGCCTCGTGCTCATCCCGGACGGCGTGAGCGACGAGCAGGCCGCCGCGGTGATGCTCAAGGGGCTGACGGTCGAATACCTGCTGCGCCGCACCTACAAGGTGAAGCCCGGGGACACGGTGCTGTTTCACGCCGCCGCCGGCGGCGTCGGGCTGCTGTTCGGGCAGTGGGCCAAGCATCTGGGCGCGACGCTGATCGGCACCGCCGGCTCCGACGACAAGCTCGCGCTGGCCGGAGAGCATGGCTACGACCACCTCATCAACTATCGGACCGAGGATTTCGCCGCCCGCGTCAAGGAAATCACCGGCGGGGCGAAATGCGACGTCGTCTATGATTCCGTCGGCAAGGACACGTTCGAAGGATCGCTCGAATGCCTGAAGCCGTTCGGCATGTTCGTCAGCTTCGGCCAGTCCTCGGGGGAAGTGCCGCCGTTCAGCATCAACCTGCTGCAGCGCAAGGGATCGCTCTACGCGACGCGGCCGACCCTGTTCAATTACATCGCCAGGCGCGAGGATCTCGAAGCGGCTTCGGCCGCGCTGTTCGACGTGATCGCCAGGGGCATCGTCAAGGTCGTCGTCAACCAGCGCTATCCGCTGGCGGAAGCGGCCAGGGCGCAGGCCGACCTCGAGGCCCGAAAGACGACGGGCCTCACCCTGCTCATTCCGTAGGCCAGCCGCAGCCTCTGATTTTCTTGAAGCAGTTTCACGCGTCGTGTGATTTGCGTGGCGCTCGCGCCGCGCCTACGATGCCTATCGGGAACACGACACGAGTCCGAAAAGAGGACCGGGGGACAGGGTGAGTGCAACAGACGGCCCCGGCGCCGGAATTTTGCTCGAAGTACGCGGGCTCACCAAGATTTTCGGATCGCTCAAGGCCTGCGATCATGTCGATCTGACGGTGCGCGCCGGCGAGATCCATTCCCTGCTCGGCGAGAACGGCGCCGGCAAGTCGACGCTGGTCAAGATGCTGTTCGGCTCGCTGGAGCCCAGCGAGGGCGAGATCCGCTGGAATGGCGCACCGGTGCGGATCGCCAGCCCGAGTGCCGCGCGCAAGCTCGGCATCGGCATGGTGTTCCAGCATTTCTCGCTGTTCGACGCGCTCACCGCGGCCGAGAACATCGCGCTGTCGCTGGACGACGAAACCCCCATCGCCACGATTGCCGCGAAGGCCCAGGCGCTGTCGCACAGCTACGGCCTGCCGCTCGACCCCTATGCCCTGGTCGGCGATCTTTCGGTCGGCGAGCGCCAGCGCATCGAGATCATCCGCTGTCTGCTGCAGACCCCGCGGCTGATCATCCTCGACGAGCCGACTTCGGTGCTGACGCCGCAGGAGGCCGACAAGCTGTTCGAGACGCTCGACAGGCTTCGGTCGGAGGGCAAGTCGATCCTCTACATCTCGCACCGCCTCGAAGAGGTGAAGCGCATGTGCGATTCGGCGACCGTGCTGCGGCATGGCAAGGTCGTCGGCCACTGCGATCCGCGTCAGGAGACCGCGGCGTCGCTGGCGCGGCTGATGGTCGGCAACGAGGTGCAGTCTGTGGTTCGCGACCCGGTCGAGGGCGGCGCGGCGGCCGAGCCCCTGCTGGAGGTGCGATCGCTGTCGCGCAGGCCGGCGACGCCCTTCTCGATCCCGCTGCGCAACATCGACCTGACGGTGCGGGCCGGTCAGATCGTCGGGATCGCTGGCGTTGCCGGCAACGGCCAGGGCGAGTTCTTCGAAGCGGTGTCGGGCGAAGTGACCCAGCCGGAGGCGGCAACCGTGCGCATCCGCGGCAACGATGCCGGGCGGCTGAACATTTCGGGGCGAAGATTGCTCGGGGCGGCCTTCGTGCCGGAGGAGCGGCTCGGCCACGGCGCCGCGCCGCGCATGCGGCTCTCCGAGAACCTGCTGCTGTCGCGCTATGCCACCGATGCGAAAGCCTTCGTCGGCGGTCTGGGGATCGTGCGCACCGGCGCCGTCGACGCGGCCGCGCAGCGCATCATAGCGGAGATGGACGTGCGCAAGAGCGCCCGCGATCCCGAGGCCGCCGCGCTGTCCGGCGGCAATCTGCAGAAATTCATCATCGGCCGGGAACTCGACCGGAAGCCGTCCGTGCTGGTCGTCAACCAGCCGACCTGGGGCGTTGACGCCGGCGCCGCTGCCCGCATCCGGCAGGCGCTGATCGCGCTGGCGCGGTCGGGATCGGCGGTCCTGATCATCAGCCAGGATCTCGACGAACTGTTCGAAGTGTCGGATTTCATTGCCGTCATGCACGATGGCGCGCTGTCGGCGCCCATGCCGATCGCGCACGCCACCTTTGAGAAGATCGGCCTGCTGATGGGTGGGGCGGAGCCCGGCCATGCGGCGCCTGAGACGGAGCCGGCCTGATGCGGATCGAACTCGTCAAGCGGCCGCAGCAGTCGGCGCTGTTTTCCGCGCTGTCGCCGTTCATCGCGCTGGCGCTGACGCTCGTCGCCGGGGCGGTGATGTTTTCGCTGCTCGGCAAGAGCCCGGTCGACGGCATCTACTACTATTTCATCGATCCGCTGCGTGAGCAGTGGTCGCTGGAGGCGCTGACCGTGAAGGCGGCGCCGCTGATCCTGATCGCGGTAGGACTAGCGGTCTGCTATTCCTCGAACAACTGGAACATCGGCGCCGAGGGCCAGTTCGTCATCGGCGGCATCACCGGCTCGATCCTGCCGGTGCTGGTTCCGCAATTCCAGGGCCCGCTGCTCTTGCCCCTGATGCTGGTGATGGGGGCCATCGGCGGTGCGCTCTACGCGGCTATCCCCGCCCTCCTCAAGACCCGCTTCAACACCAATGAGATCCTCACCAGCCTGATGCTGGTCTATGTCGCGCAATTGTTCCTCGACTGGCTGGTGCGCGGCGCCTGGCGCGATCCGGGCGGCAACAACTTTCCCCGCACGGTGACCTTCGGCCCGGACGCGGTGCTGCCCAAGATCCTGCCCAGCCAGGACACCGCCAATCTCGGCATCGTCTTCGCGCTGCTCGCGGCCGTCATCGTGTGGTTCCTGATGGGCCGCACCCTGAAGGGGTTCGAGGTCCGCGTGCTGGGGGCCAGCCCGCGGGCAGGGCGCTTCGCCGGCTTCAGCGCCTCGAAGATGGTGTTCTTCGCCTTCATGCTGTCGGGTGCGCTCGCCGGACTGGCCGGCATTTCCGAAGTGTCGGGCGCGATCGGCTATCTGCAGCCGACCATCTCGCCCGGCTACGGCTTCACGGCGATCATCGTGGCCTTCCTCGGACGCCTCAACCCGCTCGGCATCATCGCGGCGGGGCTGATCCTCGGCCTGACCTATCTGGGCGGCGAGGCGGCGCAGATCTCGCTCGGCCTTTCGGACAAGGTCGTGCGGGTGTTCCAGGGGCTGCTGCTGTTCTTCGTGCTCGGCTGCGACACGCTGATCCACTACCGCGTCCGCCTTGCCGGCTTCGGCGCATCCAAGGCCGCCAGGGGGGTGTGACGCATGGGCATCGCGGAAAGCATCCTGCTCACCATCGCGACGGCCGCGACGCCGCTGCTGATCGCCGCGCTCGGCGAACTCGTCGTCGAGCGCTCCGGCGTGCTCAATCTCGGCGTCGAAGGCATGATGGTCATGGGCGCGGTCTGCGGCTTCGCGGGCGCGGCGCTGACCGGCTCGGCCTGGCTCGGCGTCGTCGCCGGCATCCTGGCCGGCGCGGTCTTCTCGCTGCTGTTCGCCTTCCTGACGCTGAGCATCGCCACCAACCAGGTGGCGACCGGCCTGTCGCTGACCATCCTCGGCCTCGGCCTGTCCGGCATGATCGGCGAGAGCTTCGTCGGCTCGGCGGGACTGCGCCTTCCCAGCCTGCACCTCCCTGGCCTTTCGGACATCCCGCTGGTCGGCAAGCTCCTTTTCGGCCAGGACCCGATCTTCTACATGTCGATCGCGCTCACCGCCGGCGTCATCTGGTTCCTGTTCCGCACCCGGACCGGGCTGACCCTGCGCTCGATCGGCGACAATCACAGCTCGGCCCATGCGCTGGGCATCCCGGTCATCCGCTACCGCTACCTCGCCGTGATGTTCGGCGGCGCCTGTGCCGGGCTGGCCGGCGCGCATCTGTCGCTGGTCTACACGCCGCAATGGGTGGAGAACATGACGGCCGGCCGCGGCTGGATCGCCCTGGCGCTGGTGGTCTTCGCCTCCTGGCGGCCGCTGCGGGTGCTGGCCGGCGCCTATCTGTTCGGCGCGGTGACGATCGGGCAGTTGCATGCCCAGGCGCTGGGCCTGGGAATACCGTCCCAACTGCTTTCTTCGCTGCCCTATCTGGCAACCGTCGTGGTTCTCGTACTAATTTCCCGCAACAGGCGGCTTACGATGATGAATACGCCGGCCTCGCTCGGCCGCGCATTCGTGCCTGACAGGTAGGGACGGAACTTCGACGCGCGACACCAAAAAGACCGTAGGCCAAGAGCTCCAACCACAGAGGATAGAACTATGAAGCGTATCGCAATCGGCCTGGCAGCCGCCCTGGCGGCCAGCCTGTCCATCGTGCCTGCCATGGCGCAGGAGAAGATCAAGGCGTGTTTCCTGTATGTCGGCTCCAAGACCGACGGCGGCTGGACCCAGGCGCACGACATCGGCCGGCAGATGGTCGACAAGGAACTCGGCGACAAGGTCGAGACCTCCTTCCTCGAGAACGTCGCGGAAGGCCCGGACGCCGAGCGCGCCATCGAGCGCTTCGCCCGCTCCGGCTGCGCCATCGTCTTCACCACCTCGTTCGGCTTCATGGACCAGACCGTCGCGGTCGCTGCCAAGTTCCCGGACGTGAAGTTCGAGCACGCCACCGGCTACAAGACCGCGCCCAACCTCACCACCTACAATTCGCGCTTCTACGAAGGCCGCTACATCATCGGCCAGATCGCCGCGAAGATGTCGAAGACCGGCGTCGCCGGCTACATCGCCTCCTTCCCGATCCCGGAAGTCGTGCAGGGCATCAACTCGTTCATCCTCGGCGCGCAGTCGGTCAATCCGGACTTCAAGCTGAAGGTCGTGTGGGTCAACACCTGGTTCGACGCCGGCAAGGAAGCCGACGCCGCCAAGGCGCTGATCGACCAGGGCGTCGACATCATCACCCAGCACACCGACTCGACCGGACCGATGCAGGTCGCCGAGGAGCGCGGCATCCATGCCTTCGGCCAGGCCTTCGACCAGATCCAGGCGGGGCCGAAATCCCAGCTCACCGCCATCGAGGACACCTGGGGCCCGTACTACGTCAAGCGCATCAACGCGGTGCTGGACGGTAGCTGGAAGGGCGGCGAGTCGAGCTGGGATGGCCTGAAGGACGGCATCCTGTCGATGGCCGCCTACACCAACATGCCCGACGACGTGAAGAAGATGGCCGAGGAGACCCAGGCCAAGATCGAATCCGGCGAACTCAAGCCGTTCACCGGTCCGATCACCAAGCAGGACGGCAGCGAATGGCTGAAGGCCGGCGAGAGCGCCGACGACGGCACGCTGCTCGGCCTGAATTTCTACGTGAAGGGCGTGGACGACAAGCTGCCGCAGTAAGACCGGCCGCTGCTCGCACATCCGGAGAGTAGAATCGACAGGGGCCGCGCCGCAAGGCTGCGGCCCTTTTCGTTGGCACCGAGGCCGGGTGCAAACGCCGTCGCGAATCGTCCGCGGCGGCAACAAAAAACCCGGCGGTCGCCCGCCGGGTTTGTTTGCCCGAGATGGGCGATCGGTCAGATCGAATAGTACATGTCGTACTCGACCGGATGCGGCGTCATCTCGAAGCGCATCACCTCGGCCATCTTCAGTTCGATGAAGGCGTCGATCTGGTCGTCGTCGAACACGCCGCCGGCCTTCAGGAAGCCGCGATCCTTGTCGAGCGACTGCAGCGCTTCGCGCAAGCTGCCGCAGACCGTCGGGATCTTCTTCAGCTCCTTCGGCGGCAGGTCGTACAGATCCTTGTCCATCGGCTGGCCGGGATGGATCTTGTTCTTGATGCCGTCGAGGCCGGCCATCAGCAGCGCGGCGAAGCCGAGATACGGATTGGCGCCCGGATCGGGGAAGCGGATCTCGACGCGCTTGGCCTTCGGATTCGTGCCGAAGGGGATGCGGCAGGAGGCGGAGCGGTTGCGCGCCGAATAGGCGAGCAGCACCGGCGCCTCGTAGCCGGGAACCAGCCGCTTGTAGGAGTTGGTCAGCGGGTTGGTGAAGGCGTTGATCGCCTTGGCGTGCTTGATGATGCCGCCGATG
>JAHBYY010000099.1 GCA_019635715.1 Rhizobiaceae bacterium
CGACATCACCACGTTTGCAGCCCTCTCTCGCCCTTCGCAACAGGTGTTCCACCGCCGCGGACGCCGCCTATCTCCGCATGGCGCTGCGCGCCTGCCCGGAACTGCCGCGCCAGGTGCCGTCGGCCCACATGGCGTCGAACGCAGACCGATAGTCGGGGTAGAGGAAGCGGTAGCCGGCCGCCTTGATCGCCGCGTTGGAGACCCGCTTGTTCTCGCCGTAGAAACTGCGGGCCATCGGCGTCAGTTCGGCCGTCTCGAAGAGGGTCTCCGGCGGGGGCTCCACACCCATGATTCCGGCCGCGTAGGCGACCACATCCTGCGGCGGCGCCGGCTCGTCGTCCGTCACGTTGAAGATGCCGCCCAGATCGCGCGATGCCAGGTGCCACAGGGCGCCGGCGATATCCGACACATGGATGCGGTTGAACACCTGTCCCGGCTTGACCAGCCGCCGCGCCGTGCCGTCGGCGATGTTGGCGAGCCCGTTTCGCCCGGGCCCGTAGATGCCGGAGAGGCGCAGGACCGCCACCGGCACGGCCCGCTCCCGCCCAAGCGCAAGCCACGCGGCTTCCGCCTCGACACGCCGTCGCGAACGCGCGGATGTCGGCCGGCAGGCGGCGGCCTCGTCGATCCAGGCCCCTTGATGGTCGCCATAGACGCCGACCGTCGACAGGTAGCCGATCCAGCGCAGGGCCGGCATGCCGGCGACGATGAGATGGCGGCCCGCCGCCAGCACCGGGTCGCCGGCATCCTCGGGCGCCGCGGAGACGACGAGATGGGTCGTGCCTGCCAGCGCCTCGGCTGCTTCATGGCTGATTGCGTGCCCGTCGAACAGCATGGGCGTCAGCCCGGACTCCTGCAGCACGGCGAACTTGCCCGGCGACCGGGTGGTGCCGATGACGCCGACATCGGGGTCCGGATTCGCGGCCGCGAAAGCTCTGCCGGAGTAGCCGGCGCCGAAGATGAAGACCTGCATCATTCCCCTTGAACTGTCGTCGGTCCGGAGCAATCTCAGCGACGGCGCGGACTGAACCTCACTGTGGTGCCTTCCCAGGGCAGGAACACCGCCGTGGACTGCCATCCGCCGCTCGGAATCTCGCGCTGGCCGGTGCTCGTGTAGCGCTGCCTGATCGTCGCCGCCAGTACGTCGACGCCGAGCGCATCGGAAATCGCCTGGCAGAGAACGCGGCCCGAAAGCCCGCCGGACTCGCCGGCCGCCGCGGCATCGCACACCCAGAGTTCCGCCTGCGCGCCGCGGGCGAAGCGGCTGCGCAACGGACGAAAGCCCCAGGCGTTGGTGGCGGAGATGTCGGTGGCGCCGATGATGATCCCCGTCGTCACCGGTACGACCGCGGTACCCTCGGCGGCCTGCACGACGCGGCCATGGCCGAAGACGATGAGGCGATCGAGCCGGCCCATGGCCTCGGCCGCGCCGGCGATGGCGTCGTAATAGGTCTCAGGGGACGACGCTTCCCAGATCGGCAGCAGGCGGAACGGTTCGGGGTAGGAATTGGAGCGGAGTTCTTCGACGCCTGGCGTGTTGCGGATCGGGCCGGTCGGCGATCGCGCGCGGGGAAAGGCGTCGTCATAGACAAGCAGCGTGCCGGCCATATCGCTAACCCCGAAGGCTGTCATGAACTCTGGATCGAGACTTCCTTACGGTATCCGGCGAAACATTTCAGCAAGCCTACGAATTCCGGCGCGCCTCGACATAGGCACGCAGGACATTCTGCATCCGCGTAAGATGACCCTTGCCTTTCGTCTCGTCGAAGAAGAACTCGAACACATCCGGATCGAGCTTCAAATGTACCGAACGACGGCGCGGCGGGTCGCGGAGTTCCGCCTTGGCCCAGAAGTCGGCGCCAAGGCCGTCGCCGATCGGCGCTTGCGGATCGTGGAAAAGCTCACCGCGCTCCTTCATCTGTCTGATCTCGGCGAGCGAGGCTCGCCTCGTATTCGGATCGCTCATCGCGACCTCCTTTCCATGCCGTGATCAACCTGAAGGCGCCGTTACGCATCGTATAGACGACGACGAAGCATTCATCGGCCACCATTCCCAACGCAATCAAGCGCTCCTCCTGGTAGTCCTTGCGATCATCCACGCGCGTCAGGACGGGACCTTCGAAAATCTGCGCCGCGTAGACCACATCGACGCCGCGCTCCAAGATGACCTGACCTCGCTTACGCTCGTCCCATTCCAGGATCACGACGCGGCTCTTTCGCCAGACTCATCCCTGCATCAAATCATCGGTTATGGGCAGGATGTACACTTATTGTGTACGTTTGACAATTGCACCCGATGTTCAATCGCGTCGAACCACTCCTCGGCGACCATCCGATCGGCATCGCCTTGTCGCTCCGCGAGGTCGGAAAACTCCTTCACCGGCAGCAGCCGCGACAGCGCCCAGACCGCCGCGCCGCGCACCAGCGGCGACGGGTCGGCGAGCAGGGAGCGGCACTGTGCGGCCAGTCCGGGCTCGCCGGAATTGCCGGCGGCGATCAGCACGTTGCGCAGGAAGCGGTCGCGGCCGATGCGCTTGATCGGCGATCCGGAGAACAGGGCGCGGAAGCCCGCATCGTCGAGACCGAGAAGGTCGGCGAGCTTCGGCTCGGCCAGGTCGGCGCGGGCCATCAGCTTCGCCTCGGATGCGATACTGGCGAACTTGTTCCACGGGCAGGCGGCGAGGCAATCGTCGCAGCCATAGATGCGATTGCCCATCGCGGCGCGGAACGCGCGCGGGATCGGCCCCTTGCTCTCGATCGTCAGGTAGGAGATGCAGCGCCGCGCGTCGAGAAGGTAGGGCGCCGGGAAGGCGCCGGTCGGGCAGGCGTCGAGACAGGCGCGGCACGAGCCGCAATGGTCCGTTTCGGGCCGGTCGGGCTCGAGCTCGGCCGTGGTGAAGATCGAGCCCAGGAAGAACCATGAGCCGAGATCGCGGCTGACGAGGTTGGTGTGCTTGCCCTGCCAGCCCAGCCCGGCGGCGGCGGCCAGCGGCTTCTCCATCACAGGGGCCGTGTCGACGAACACCTTGACGTCGCAGCCGGCCGCCGACGCCAGCTTGCCGGCGATGGTCTTCAGCCTGCCCTTGACGACGTCGTGATAGTCGCGATTGCGCGCATAGACGGAGATCGAACCACGATCGGCGCGGCCCAGCAGTTCGAGCGGGTCGCGGTCCGGTCCATAGTTCATGGCCAGCATGATCACGGAGCGGACCTCCGGCCAAAGAGTAAGGGGATCGGCGCGGCGCGCCATGGTGTCGGCCAGCCAGTCCATCGAGCCGTGGAACCCTTCGCCGACAAAGGCGGCGAGCCGTCCGGCGGCGAGCGGTATGGCGTCGGGTGTGGTGATCGCTACCCGCTCGAAGCCGGCGGCGCGCGATTCGCGGTCGATCAGGCGCCGCAGACGGGCCGGCGCGGCGGGCTTCTCAGAAGTCGAGGTCCGCATAGTGCGAAGCCGGCGTGATGCCGCGCACCCGATCATTGAGCAGCGGGCGGAACGAGGGGCGCGACTTGACCCGGGTGTACCAGTCGCGGGCGGCGCCGTGCTCGCGCCAGTCGATCTCGCCGAGATAGTCGAGAACGGAGATCGCGCCGGCCGCGGCGAGATCCGCATAGGAGATGCGGCTGCCGGCCAGCCACTGGCGTGTGCCGGCCAGCCAGTTGGTGTACTTCATGTGCTGGCGGATGTTGGAGCGAGCGGCGCGGATCGACGCGGAATCCGGCGCTCCGCCGCCCTGCTCGGCCGACATGTGCGGCTTCAGCACCCGCTCGCGGACCAGATGGCGCGTCACCTCGCCCTCCATCTTGGCGAGATACCAGTCGACGATGCGGCGGATCTCGGCGCGCTGCATGGAATCCTCGGCGAACAGGCGCCGGTCGCGCTTCAGCACGCCGCGGGTCTCGTCGAGATATTCGGCGATCACCGAGGCGCCGACGATCGGCACGTCGCCCTCGGCCAGCAGGACGGGAAGCGTGCCCGCCGCGTTCATCGCCAGGAATTCCTTGCGGCGGGTCCAGGGCTTCTCCTCGATCAGCGCAAGCTCCTCGGCATATTCGCCGAAGGCAAGCCGCACGAAGCGACAGGATGCGAGCATGGGATGATGGAAGAGCGTCAGCATGGACCGTGAAGAAATGCGCTTACCGGAAAGGCGATCGGCCGATCGGCCGCGCGCCACTTTCATCCGAACGTCGTCAACGAGCCGTTAAGGCGCCCGTCCTATAGGTTGGTTAACAAGCCGTGACAAGCAAGCCGCGGCGGTTTCTCACCGACGGACCCTTCCCATGGACCATCAGACCATCGTCGAGGCGCTGCTGCTCGGCCTGCTGGAGGGCCTGACCGAATTCATCCCCGTTTCGTCCACCGGCCATATCCTGCTCGCCGGCCATTTCCTCGGTTTCGAATCGACCGGCAAGGCGTTCGAGGTGCTGATCCAGCTCGGTGCGATCCTGGCGATCCTCTCGGTCTATTCCGCCAAGATCATCCACATGCTGGTCGATCTGCCGCGCGACCGGGCGACGCAGCGCTTCGTCGCAGGCGTGCTGCTCGCCTTCCTGCCGGCGGCAGTGATCGGCGCGCTGGCCCACGGCTTCATCAAGACGGTGCTGTTCGAGACGCCGAAGCTGATCTGCATCATGCTGATCCTCGGCGGCTTCGTGCTGCTCTACGTCGACCGGCTGAAGCTGACGCCGCGCTACACCAATTGCGGCCAGTTCCCCATCTCGCTCTGCTTCAAGATCGGCCTGTTCCAGTGCCTGGCCATGATCCCCGGCACGTCGCGCTCCGGCGCCACCATCGTCGGGGCGCTGCTGATGGGCGCCGACAAGCGCTCCGCGGCGGAATTCTCCTTCTGGCTGGCCATGCCGACCATGGCCGGCGCCTTCGCCTACGATCTCATGAAGAACCGCGACATCCTGTCGGCGGCCGACCTGCCGATCATCGGCGCCGGCTTCGTCGCCGCCTTCGTGGCGGCGCTGATCGTCGTGCGCTCGCTGCTCGCCTATGTGTCGCGGCACGGTTTCGCGCTGTTCGCCTGGTGGCGCCTCGTCGTCGGCAGCGTCGGGCTGATCGCGCTGTATGTTTTCGGGTAAGTGCCGGGTACCGTTTACTTTTTTCGGCCCGCGCGACTTCCGGGCGCCGCAGCTTTTCTGCCGAAAGAAAGTAAGCTGTCCCCTGCAATTCCCTTTCGGCCCGCGACCGCATGCGGACGTATCCTGGTTGTCAGGTCGGCCGGATAACTAAACCAGTCCCGTCACCCCCTGCCAGATCAGGTTGATCGCCAGCGCGGTGATCAGCAGCCGGAACCATTTGCGGAACTTCTCCTCCGGCATGCGCTCCAGCAGCGCCGTGCCGAAGATCGTCCCGAGGAAGCCGAAGGCGATCATCGCCGCGACCAGCGGCAGCCATTGGCCGAAGGCGAAACCGGCGAGGCCGAAGACCAGGATCTTCAGCCCGTGCTGCATGACCATGACCGCCGCATGGGTGGCGACCAGCCCCTTGCGGTCGTTCTCCAGGAAGCGCGCCAGGACCGGCGAGACGAGCGGCCCCGTCGCCCCGACGAACATGGTGAGCACCGCCAGCAGGGCGCTGGCGATCGAAAGTCCGGCGCGCGACAGCCGGGCGATCCAAGGCATCCTCGTCCAGGTGATGAAGAGGATGAACAGGCCGAGCCCGATCTTCAGCCAGGCATCCGGCATCTGGACGACGAGGAACGCCCCGGCGATGCCGCCGACCACCGTGCCGGCGACGAAGGGCAGCGCCACATCCATGCGGACATTGGCACGCTGGTGCCAGGCACGGCCGCTGTTGGAGCCGAGCTGTACGGCGCCATGGACGGGGATCAGCGCGGCGACCGGGACGAACAGACCGAGCAGCGCCAGCATGGCGACACCGCCGCCGACTCCGAAGGCGGCGGTCAGCGCCGAGGTGAAGAAGCTGGCGACGGCCAGCAGGACCGCCGCCGCCGGCCCGAGGCCGTCAGGCAGGAAGGCGGTCAGGGTCTCAGGCAAGTTCGATCAGGCGGCGGTCGGCTTGGTGAACTGGCCGGCGGCCCGGTAGCGCCATAGATAGGAGGGCAGCACCGAGGCGATCGTGCGCCCGGCGACGCCGATGCCGGCCAGCGTGCGAAGCTCCTTCTCGGCCTCGCCCGACACGACGTTGTCCGACTTGAGCAGCGTCACCTGATCGGAGGTCAGCAGCGGGTTCGGCAGCATGCCGAGGATGGCGCCCAGCAGCGCGGCGATGCCCCACGGCACGGGGACCAGAAGCCGCTTGCGGTCGATGATCTTCAGCATCTCCTCCAGGCATTCGCGGAAGGTCAGCACCTGCGGCCCGCCGAGTTCGTAGATGCGCCCGCCCTCGACCTTGCCGTCGACCGAACGGGCGATCGCCTCGGCCAGATCGCCGACGAAAACCGGCTGGAACCTGGTTGTTCCGCCGCCGATCAGCGGCAGGACGGGCGAGAAGCGCGCCATGTTGGCGAACCTGTTGAAGAAGGCGTCCTCGGGCCCGAAGATGATCGACGGGCGCACCACGACGGCGTTCGGGATGGTGGCGAACACGCCCGCCTCGCCGGCCGCCTTGCTGCGCGCATAGCCGGATTCCGAATCGGCATTCGATCCGAGCGCCGAACCGTGGGTCAGGCCGGCGCCGACCGCCCTTGCCGCTTCGGCCACCGCGCGTGCGCCAAAGTCCTGCACGGCCGGAAACGACTGGCGGCCCGTCTCATGCAGGATGCCGACGAGGTTGACGACGTGGTCGGCGCCCTGCACGGCGCGGTCGACCGACCAGCGCACGCGCAGATTGGCCTGCACGGCGCGGATCTGGCCGACATTACCGAGCGGCTGGAGATGGCCGGCGAGGTCGGGACGGCGGCAGGCGACGCGCACCTGGTAGCCGCGCTTGGCCAGCGCCCTGACGACATGCCTGCCGACGAAGCCCGAACCGCCGAACACGGTCACGAGTTTCGGTGTCTGCAGAATCTCGGTCATCGCTGGCTCCGGCTCAGGCTCTGGCTGGCCCCGTCATAATGCCTTTCCCGCGAAAGGCAAAGCCGTCCGGATGCCGCAATTCCATGGCGGGGCGCGGTTCAGAACTCTCGCCCGAGCTTGGCGTCGACGGAATGCCGGTTGGCGCCGCGTATGGCGAAGAAGATGAAGATCGCCGCCCACAGGATCGACTTCTCCGCGCCGCCATAGCCTTCCGCCCTGACGATCCAGTGGAAATAGACCGTCACCAGCAGCACGATCGCCGCGGCCACCGATGCCGGCCGGGTCAGCAGGCCGAGGGCGATCAGGATGCCGCCGAAGAACTCCGTCGCGGCGAGCAGCGGCGACCAGAGGACGCCGGGATAGAAGCCGAGGCTTTCGACCATGCCCGTCGCGCCGAACGGATTGACGATCTTGCCGGCGCCGTGGGTCACCATCGCCAGGCCGGCGACGACGCGCAGCAGCGTCTCGGCCGCGTCGTGCAGGCCGGCATAGAGCCTGCCCAGCGCCGGAACGATCAGGCGCCGGGAACCGGACAGGGTGGTGTCGCTCATGCAAATCTCCGTTTGTGCACTGCACCTAACGAAGATCCGGCCGTGGCGAAGTCAACTCAATCCCATCTGACATTAAGTTGAACATAGTCAGAAGGTTTTGGCCTGCGCCTAATGCATGCCGCCCGAACGTGGGAACCGGTTTCGGGACAACGACATGCATCAAAACAAGAACTCAAGGCGCGTCGCCTGAGTCCGATTTGACGCGACGCGCCTAGTCGATCCAGGCGAGCTGGTCGATTAGGCCCCTGCAGGTGCCCGTACCGGTGCGGTTGACGCGGAAGACATTGTCGTCTTTGCCGAAGGAGATCCACTCCGCCGGCCCGTTGCGCTGCAGCGAGCGCCAGGCGGCGAGGTCTTCCGGCATGTAGAGATTGACGGCGGTGCCGTCGCGCAGGTCCACCGGGAAGTCGCCGCCCTCCTCCGCCGACGACCCGTCGACGCTGGTCAGCGCATGGCAGTCGAGCCCGCTCGGGCCCTTGAAGGCGGCGATGAGCTTTTCGCCCCGGATGTCGAGGTTGGCCTTCGCCTGCCAGCCGCAGTCGCCGATGATGTAGAGCACGCCGTCGCTGCGCTGGAACCGGACGCGGATGACCGCGCCGGTCGCGCCGCCCTCCGGCAATCGCTGGAGCGAGAGCAGGACCGATCGCGTGCGCTGGTTCGGATTCTTGGCGAGATGGGCGTCGTCATAGATGCGCTCGAAGCAGGCGGTGCCGGTGCCCTTGGCCAGAAGCTCAGACAGCGGATCGGCGAGCGCCGGCACGATCGACGCGACAAGAGCCAGCGCGGTGGCGGAGAGGCTGGTACGCATCGCCATAGAGTAGCGGGGCCGGTGGTGTTTGCAAATGCGGCAGAGGGGGGCGCGAAGGAATGCGATCTGTCAAAGCTGGATGAACAGACCGCCTACCGGCGCCAACTCCTCAGCCCCTCAGTCTCTCGACCAGCGCCGCCGGCAGCCGAAGGCCGTCGCGCTCCGAACGTGCCCGCGCAGCCGCCTTGGACGGTCCCGGGATGTGGACGCCATATTCGCCCGAGAGCCGTCCGAGATGGGCGGCGAGCCGTCCGGCGAAATCCGGATCGAGCAGGGTGGGATCGATCGCCAGCACGGTCAGACCGGTGCCCGGCCCTTCCGAGCCCGTGCCGAAGGGCGGCGCGTCCAGCGACCAGTTCGCGCCGGTCAGCGCCGCCGACAGAACCTCGACCATCAGCGCGACGTTGGCGCCGCGCGCGCCGCCGAAGGCGAGCAGCGCCCCGCTCATCGCCCTGTGCGGATCGGTGGTCGGCCGGCCTTCCGCGTCGACCGCCCAGCCGTCCGGAATGCTGCGCCCCTCGTCGGCGGCGCGCCTTATGCTGACGAAGGCGGTGGCGCTCGAGGCCTGGTCGATCAGCAGCGGCGGCCCGCCGGCGACTGGCGCGGCGAAGGACATCGGGTTGGTGCAGTAGACCGGCTTCGCGCCGCCCGACCCGGCGAGCAGCGGCGGGCCGTTGGTGGCGGCGAAGGCCACCAGCCCCGCCTCGGCCAGCCGCCCGGTGAACCAGCCGAGCGCTCCGCAGGTGAAGGCATTCTTCTGGGCGAACAACCCGATGCCGAACCGCCGTGCCGTCGTCACCAACTCGTCGAAGACCATGTCGAAGCCGAGATGTGCGGTGCCGCCGCCGGCGTCGACATGGATGAACACCGGTGCCGGCCGGGTGATGGCGGGCACGGCGGCGCCGGCGATCCGGCCGGCGTCGAGCGCGTCGAGATAGTCGAACAGATGCGACACGCCGACCGCCGGCTGGGCATCCGCCTCGGCAGCCACGGTCGCCGCCGCAAGCACCCGCGCCGCCTCCGGCGAGCCGCCATGGCGCAGGATCGCGGCCTCGCACAGCCGGGTTGCCGCGGCAAGGTCGATCGTTGTGGTGCCGGTCATGCGCAGATCATCCCAGTCGCACCGGAATCCGCGACTCCACCATGCGGAAGAGCAGGATGATGATGCCGGTGATGCACAGATAGACGAGCGCCAGCAGCAGCAGCGGCTCGTAGACGATGAAGGTATCCTGCCTTACCCGGCTGGCGACGGCGTAGATGTCGACGACCGTGATGGTGGCGACCAGCGGCGTCGCCTTGAGCTGCAGCACCGTCTCGCCGGTCAGGGTCGGCAAGGCACGATAGATCGCCTGCGGCAGCCAGATGCGCCGGAACGCCGTGAAGCGCGGCATGCCGTAGGCCCGCGCCGCCTCGAGCTGGCCGCGCTGCACGCCGGCGAAGGCGCCGCGCATCACCTCGCCCTCATAGGCGGCGAAGGAGATGGTCAGCGACAGCACCGCGTAGGGCCAGGCCTGGCGCAGGATCGGCCACAGGTCGGAGTTGCGGATCCAGGGAAACTGCGGGAACAGCGAGCCGAGGCCGTAGTAGAGCAGCCAGAGCTGCAGCAGCAGCGGCGTGCCGCGGATGATGGTGCAGAACGCCGCCGCCGGCGCCGACAGCCAGACCGGTCCCGTCACCTGCACCAGGCCGATCGGCACGGCGAGCATGAAGCCGAGCACCGAGGTGACGACGAGGATCCAGATGGTGCGCCAGATGCCGGCAAGCGCCAGGTCGAAATAGTTCGGCAGCCAGTCCCAGCGCATGAACACCGCGGCCGCCACGACCAGCGCCGCCGCCACCGCGATCAGCCCGATGCGATGCGGCCGCAGCCAGCCGAGGATGCGGGCGCGCCGTGCCGGACCTGCCACGACTTCCGCCATCAATGCTGCCCGACCGCCGGCATGCCGCGCCGCGCCCGCCCCTCGATGCGCGCGATGGCGAGGTTGGAGACGAGCGTCAGCGCCAGATAGAGCGCGCCGGCCGCCATGAAGAAGGTGAAGTAGGCCTTCGTCGAGCCGGCCGCCTGGCGCGTCGCCTGGGTCAGCTCGCTGAACCCGACGATGGCGAGCAGGGCCGTGTCCTTGGTGGCGATCAGCCACAGATTGGCCAGCCCCGGAATGGCGAAGGGCAGCATTGCCGGCAGGGTGACCCGCCTCAGCATCGTCACCGGCGGCATGCCATAGGCGCGCGCCGCCTCGATCTGACCCTGCGGCACTGACAGGATGGCGCCGCGGATCACCTCCGTCGCATAGGCGCCCTGCACCACGGCCAGCACCCCGATGCCCGCGACCAGCCCGTTGACGTCGATGCGCTGGTAGCCGAAGGCCTCCAGCACGCGGTTGATCAGGTCGGTGCCGGCGAAATAGAGCAGCAGGATCAGCACGAGCTCCGGAACCGCACGCACGATGGTGGTATAAACCTCCATCAGGTCGCGGGTCACCGGTCCGCCGTACAGCTTGCCATAGGCGCCGCCGATACCGATCAGCAGGCCGATGCCATAGGCCCCCACGGCGATCAGGATCGACTTCGCCAGGCCGAGCAGCAGCACGCCGCCCCAGCCCGGCGGGTCGAAGGACAGCAGGTCGAGCGTGCTCGCGCCGAACAGAGGGATCAGGAGGTCGATCGGCGTGCTCCTGTGACAGTGGCGGGAGAAGGGGGCAGGTCAACAGGTATCGGCCCCCGCACCGCCTCGCTTCGCTCGGCACTTATTTTGGGCGAGCCGCTTGTCTCGCCCGTCCCTTGGCCCCCCCGCTCGACGGGGGAGAGGAAACGCCGGCCGCGATGCCTGGCTCCCTTCCTCTCCCTCCGGAGGGGGGAGAGGTGGCGCCGCGAAGCGGCGACGGAGAGGGGGACGGCGGTTCCCATATATGACGGCCCTGCCTCAAGGACCGAGGATAGTCGCCCTTGTCGCGGGATCGGCACCCTTGCCTCAGTTGGCCGCGGCGTCGCTGCCGTAGACGTCGAAGTCGAAGTACTTCTTGGTGATCTCGGCATATTTGCCGTCGTCGCGGATCGCCTTGATGCCGGCGTTGAACTTGTCCTTCAGGGGGTCGCCCTGGCGAACGCCGGCGCCGACGCCGGGTCCGAGCACCTCCAGGTCGGGCGCGACATAGCCCTTGAGGTCGCAGCAGGCCTTGCCGCCGTCCGACTGCAGGAAGGCGTCCAGCGCGATCGCGTCGGCCTGCGTCGCGTCGATGCGGCCGGCCGCCAGATCCTGGTTGGCCTCGTCCTGGGTCTGGTATTCCTTGATCTCGGCGGCCTCGGTGAAGTGCTTCTTCACATAGGCGGAATGGGTGGTCGACACCTGCACGCCGATGATCTTGCCTTTCATCCCGGCCGGATCGGCGGTGAAGCTCTCGCCCTTCGGCCCGATCACGGCGGTCGGGGTGTTATAGTACTTGTCGGTGAAATCGATCGTCTTCTTGCGCTCGTCGGTGATCGACATCGAGTTCATGATCGCGTCGATCTTCTTGGTCGTCAGCGCCGGGATCAGGCCGTCCCAGGGAATCGGCGTCAGTTCGCAGGTGAGCTTCGCCTCGGTGCAGATGGCGTCGATGATCTCGACCTCCCAGCCGCCCCACTTGCCGGATGCGTCCGCAGCCCAGAAGGGCGGATAGGCCTCCGGTGAGAACCCGACCTTGACTGTCTGCGCCGATGCGAAGCCGGCGGTGGCTGCGAGCAGGGCCGCCGCGGCGGCGAGTTTGACGATCGTCTTCATTTCATTTCTCCCGTTCCTGTCCTTGTTCCCGAATACGCATCCGCCGGTCCTTCTCAACCGACCGTGCGGATGAATTGCCTGAGTGCCTCTGTCTTCGGCGCGCCGAACAGCTGGTCCGGCGGCCCTTCCTCCTCGACGATCCCGTTGCGCAGGAAGACGACATGGGTCGCCACCTCGCGCGCGAACTTCATCTCGTGCGTGACCAGGACCATCGTCCGCCCCTCGCGGGCGAGGTCGGCGATCACCTTGAGCACTTCGCCGACCAGTTCCGGGTCGAGCGCCGAGGTCGGCTCGTCGAACAGCATGACCCGTGGCTGGATGGCGAGCGCGCGGGCGATCGCGCCGCGCTGCTGCTGCCCGCCTGAGAGGAAAGCCGGATAGACGTCGCGCTTCTCGGCCAGGCCGACCCGGGCGAGCAGGGCCTCGGCTGTCGCAATCGCCTCGGCGCGCGACACGCCGAGCACATGAATGGGTACTTCGATGACGTTCTCGATCAGCGTCATGTGGCTCCAGAGGTTGAAGTTCTGGAACACCATGCCGAGCTTCGAGCGGATGCGCTCGATCTGCCGTCGGTCGGCCGGCACGGTGTTGCCGTGGCTGTCGGCTTTGAGTCTGATCTCCTCGGCATTGACGCGGATGATCCCGCTGGTCGGGTTTTCGAGGCAGTTGATGCAGCGCAGCAGCGTCGATTTGCCGGAGCCGCTGCCGCCGATGATCGCCACCACGTCGCCGTCGCGGGCAGACAGCGACACGCCCTTCAGCACATGCAGCGCGCCGAACTTCTTGTGCAGGTTCTCGACGTGAATCGCCTCGGCGGCCATCTGGCCGGCACCCGGGTGAGCGGCCGAGGCGAGGCTCATCCGCGACGCCCTTTCCGGGGCATCGGATATCCCTTGCGCCGGTTTTGCCGTCCCGTCACGCTGGCCAATTCTCCGTCCGTGGCCAGCATGGACCGGCGGCCGCGATGCCGTCAACCCGGGCGTGCCCGCACTTGCGGCACCGCTTCGCCGCTGTGTAGAGATTGGGCACGGCAGTATGCGAGGAGCCCAGCAGTGCAGGACTACGGATCACAGTCGATGGCCGCGCCGCTCAGGCGCGTGCTGATGCGCCGGGCATCGAGCGCGATGCGCGGGGCCGATCCCGTTGAATGGCACTACGGCCCCAGGTTCGATTCCGCGCGCGCCGCCGCCGAGCACGACCGGCTGATCGACCTCGTCGCGGCCACGGGCGCGGCGATCGAATTCCTGCCCGACGACGACGACGGCCTCGCCGATTCCGTGTTTACCCACGACCCGTCGCTGATGACCGAGCACGGCGCGCTGATCCTGTCGATGGGCAAGGCGCTGAGGACGCCGGAGCCCGGCCTGCACGAAGCCGCCTACCGAAGGCTCGGCATCCCGATCCTGGGGCGCGTCGAGGCGCCGGGCACCGTCGAAGGCGGCGACTGCGTCTGGATCGACCGCACCACGCTCGCCATCGGACGTGGCGTGCGCACCAATCAGGACGGCATCCAGCAGGTCGCGAACATTCTCGGGCCGAAGGGCATCAGGGTCTACGGCTTCGACCTGCCGTTCTGGCAGGGCGAGGAGGCCTGCCTGCACCTGATGTCGGTGATCAGCCCGCTCGCCGACGATCTGGCGCTGGTCCATTCGCCGCTCCTGCCCGCGCCGTTCTGGCAACTGCTCAAGGCGCGGGGCATCACGCTGGTCGAGGGCGATCCGGACGAGTTCCGCCTGAGCTTCGGCCTTTCGCTCAACGTCCTGCCGACCGCGCCGCGCCAGGTGATCGCCGTCGCCGGTTTCCCGAAGACGGCAGCCGCGATGCAGGCCGCCGGCTGCCGGGTCGAGACGTTCGAAGCGGAGGCGCTCTGCATTTCCTGCGAGGGCGGGCCGACCTGTCTGACGAGGCCGATATGGCGGGCCTGACGGTCGGCGAAACCCTCATCCGCCTGCTTGAGGCGCACGGCGTCGACACGGTCTTCGGCATCCCGGGCGTCCATACGATCGAGCTCTACCGGGGCCTTGCCTCGTCTTCGATCCGCCATGTGACGCCCCGGCACGAGCAGGGCGCGGCCTTCATGGCCGACGGCTACGCCCGCGCCTCCGGCAAACCCGGCGTCGCCTTCGTCATCACCGGCCCCGGCCTTACCAACGCGATCACTCCAATGGCGCAGGCGCGGGCGGATTCCATCCCGATGCTGGTCATCTCCGGCGTCAACCGGCTCGACACGCTGGGCAAGGGGATAG